>JAICTV010000316.1 GCA_025936175.1 Phycisphaerae bacterium | reverse complement strand
GGATGATGAACTTCGCGTTGGGCGCCTGCGCGGCGATCGAGATGATCGAGGACGCCATCAGGGCCATCGACACCTCTTCCTGTTGACCCACGACGAGAACAAGCGCGCCTGCTAGACGACGAAACGCAACCGACGTCGGCTCCTTGATCGCGACCGGATCGCCAAAATACGCGCGCGGCGGCTGATTGCTTTGTGGTTCCTTCGCGGCGAGCGCCGCGAGCAGCTTGCGGTTCTTGGTGATGTCCGCGGGCGCGTTGCCTTCGAAGACGATCGCGGGTTCGTGCTTCATCCCGTTCGCCTTCGCCTTGTCGCGGACCTTCTGGAGGAACTGGTCGCGCTGCTCGTCGGGGAGCCAGGCGACCTGGAACGGGCTGTTGCCTTCGACGAGGCCGCCCTGATCGTTGTAGATCGCTTCGCCCGGCCGCGTCAGCAATCGGGCGGCCGAGTTGCTGTCGCCGAGGATCAATTGCGAGTCCGCCTCGCTCGTTTGCAGCGCGATGCGGATCGCCATCTGCCCGAGCGTCGCGCGCGACAGGCCCGACGTCCCGCCGATGGTCTGCGATCCCAGCAGCACGTGGATTCCAAACGCGCGGCCCTGGCGGACGAGGCGATCGAGCAACACCGCCGAGTCCTGCGCGAGCTTGTCGTCCTCGCTGAAGAACTCCTGGAACTCATCGATGATCAGCAGCGTCCGCGGCAGCTTTTCTTTCGTCGCCGCGCGATAAGCGCCGATCTCCTGCGCGCCGACCTTGCGGAACAGGTTGCCGCGCCGCGTCAGCTCCGCGTCGATGCGCTGCAGGACCGACAGGCCGAACTCCCGATCCGATTCGACGGCGATCGCCCGCGCGTGCGGCAGCTCGTTGCTCGCGTAGGTCTTGAACTCCACGCCCTTCTTGAAGTCGACGAGGTAAAACTCGACTTCATCGGGCGAATACCACATCGCCAGGTTCGTCACCATCGCGTGCAGCAGCGTGGATTTGCCCGAACCGGTCTTGCCCGCGATGAGCGCGTGCTGCGCCACGCCGCGGCCGAGCTTGAGCTGCTGCAACCGCGTCGCGCCGGCGCGGCCGACGGGGACGACGATGTCCGCCGCGCTGCTGCCGGTCCAGAATTTGTCCGGCGCCGGCGCGATCGTCGCGAAGGGCACTTCGACGCGCTTGGCGAGCTTCGCGGCGCGACCGACAACGTCCATCAGCCTGGTGAGAAATTCTTCCGACGGAGGAGGGTCGAGCACGAGCGGGAACTGTCGGAAGACGTCGTCGTTCCAGACGAATGTGCTTCCCGCGCCTGCGCCGGCGCCTGCGCCCGCGCCCGCGCCCGCGCCGTCGAGCCCGGGGACCGCAGTCCCGGGGCTTTGTGCGGAGCGCTGCACGAGGTTGATGCTGTGACTTTCGATCTCCTCGAGATGCACCCCTCCCGCGATGGGTTGTCGCAGGTCGCGCGTGATCAGCGTGTAAACGCCGCAGCGCGCGCCTGTCGATGCGATCGCCGCAAGGCGCCGCAGCGCTTCGGTCGAAAAATTCGTCGGAAGGTCCGCGATCACCAGGAATCGGTAGGGCTCGGCGAGCTCGCCCGCCTGCGCGTTGTAGTCGTCGATCGTCTCGAACTCATTGCGCAGGTATTTCTGGATGACCGTCTCCATGTGCTCCGTGAGATCGGCCAGGCGCTGATCGATGTGCTCGGCTTCGGTCCAGATCCGCCCGCCGACCAGCGCCTCGTCATGATCCGCCAGGTGCATGAAGCCGGCGAAGTTCTGCCCGAGTCCGACGGGATCGATCAGCGTGAAGCGCGTGCGACCGGCCGGGAGGTTGGTCAGCAGTCGCACCATCACCGTCTGCAGCGTCGCCAGCGCGTGCTGGCGGCCGGTGCGGTCGAAGCTGATCATCAGCGACGCGTTGCGCGGCAGCGACAGCGCCGCCGGCACCGCGAAGGTCGGCGGCAAGACGAGGGTCCGCGGCACCTCCGCCGCCACCTGCTTGATGTCCACGCGCAGCTCGCCGAAGCGGATCTTGGGATTAAAAGTCCTGGGCGGCGCCCACGTCGCCCACGCGGGATCGTCCCACTTCAGCAATCGCGATCCGCCCGCCTTGTTCTGCTGCTCCAGCGGCGCCTGGATGTTGATCAGCCCATCGTTCCACTTGTCGCGCAGCTGCAGCGCCGCGCGATCGAGCTTCTTCTTCGACTCCGCGAGCGTCGCCTGATACTTCTCGTCCGCCAGCGCCTGCTCTTGCTCGAGCCGGCGATCGACGTGCTCGGCGTTTTGCTTCTGCCACGCGTTGATCTCGGCCAGCGCCTTGTCGCGCTGCACCTCGACCCGCTCGAGCTTGTGCGCGTAATCGGTCTGGATGGTGTTGATCGCCCCTTCGCGATTCTTGCCGACGCGCCCGAGCTGCGGCGAATACTGCTGCTTGACCGCCGCCACTTCCATGTTGCGCTTGTGCAGCGCCCGCGCCCGCTTGTTCTCGCGCACGTCCGCCTGCAACTCGACGAGCTTCTTCGACGCGAGGCGCGCATCGAAGCACGCACGCTTGAGCGGCAGATACGCCGCCCGCACCTGCGACTTGGCGACGAAGTAGAGGATCGTCCCCAGGATCCCCAGGAACAGGATCGATCCCCCGACCGCCGACGCGATCGCCTTCGCGTCGATCGGCAGCGCGCGGATCTGCTCGTTGCTCATGGGCTTGCCGCCGGCGATCCAGTCGGCGATCAGCGCCGCGACGATGCAGATCGGCAGCGCGATCAGCGCCGGCTTGATCCCCTTGAACAAGCGCGGCAGGCCGAGGTTCTTCAGCTCGTTCATGTGCCGCTCGGCCTGGGCGCGCGCGGCTTGAAACAGATCGTCCGCCTTCCCCTTGAGAGGCGGCGCCGTCGCGGATTCGGCCGGCGGGATGATGACGTCGCCCGGCGGCTCCTGCCGATAGCTGCGGATGAGCAGATCCGCCTGCTTCTCCAGATCCGCCAGCGCCTCCAGTTGCTTGGCGTGCTCCTCTTCCCCGCGCTTGGCTTCGTCCTTCAGCCCGTTCTGCACGCCCTCGTACACGCTCTCGGCCAGCCACACCGCCTGCTGGATCTTTTGCTGAACGTCCTGATGAACCTTGTCGTGCTCGTCGGCGATGTGCCGCCGGCGGGAGGCGTCGGTCTTCTTCAGCTCCGCCAGATCCGTCTGAAACCGCTGGTTGATCTCTTCGACCCGCGCGGCGTACTTCTGCTGCAATTCCTCGCGCACGCTCTTGGCCCGCATCTCCAGGTTCGATTTTCCTTTGGCCAACTCCTGCTCGGCCGTTTCCAGAACCCTGCGACGCTCCTGCTCGATCTCGTTCTCGCGCACCGCGCACTGCGACGCCAGCACGACCAGATCGCGCAGCGCCGCGCGCGCCGGATCGCGGTCGCGCTCCTCGGCGTCGGCATTCGATGCGGCTTGCGTTTGCTGCGCAGCTTGAGTCATCACCAGAAGATCTTCCCCCTCTAAGTAGCATGGCCGTCTCGGCCATGCATTTTCGACAACCGGGCGGCATGGGCGAGACGCTCATGCTACGAAAAGGATTCTACTCGCAATCCCGCCGGACCTGGCTCAGCAGGATCGCCATCTGATCCATCGCCGATCCCGTCACCCGCAGGTCCGCCTCGAGCTGATCGAGATACTGCTTCTCGAACTCCTCCGCCCGCACGTCGTCCCAGCCGGCTCGCGTCTCGAGCCAGCGCAGCTTCAGCTCCTTGATCGCCTTGGCCAGGTTCCCGCGGCTCTCGTGGACGCCCATGGTGTCCTCCCGGACATGAAACACGTGGATAGTCGATGGTAGATCGTAGATGGTGAACAGACGCATTGACCATCCACCATCTACTATCCACCATCCACGCCTTTCTTCTCATCGAGCGGTGTGTCGCTCTTCACCGCCTCCACCGAATCGGCGGGTAAATTCATCGGCGCGACCGTCTCGGCCTGCGGCGCCGCCAGGTTCACGTACGCCTCCAGCGCCTGGACCATCTTATCCAGCCTTGCGATCGCGCCCGGGATGTCCCCGTTGACGAACGTCGCCAGTCGCTGCGCCTGACCTTTGTATAAAAGCACCTCGCGCTGCAGGCGCGGCGTGTGCCGCCGCACGTTCTCCGCCCGCTCCCGGGCGTGCTGCAATAGCCGCTTGGCCCTGGCCAGCGCCTTCTCCTCATCCACCGCCGACGGCGTGCGCCCGGTCGCGTCCTTGAAGATGCGCTTCTGCCGCAGCGCCTCCTCGCAGCGCGAGACCAGGTCCTGCGCCTTGCGCACCGCGCTCGCCCAGTAGACGCGCTGCTCGCTCTCCAGCCAGCGCACCGTCCCCGTCGCCTCCGCGTCCGCGTCCGCGAGCGCGGTGTTGGCGACCTCCGCGAACTTGATCAGCGCCCGGCGGAAGTTCCGGATCGCGTCGATGCTGTCTACGCGGGCCTCGGACATGGGTCATTTGCGATTTTCAATTTGCAATTTGCAATCGAAATTCAAATCGCAAATTGAAAATCCCGCTACCTCTGCTTGAGATACTCCTCGATCAGCGCCGCCTTCTTGGAGAGGAACTGCACGTGCTGCTGCGCGTTCTCCAGGAAGCTCCCCAGCCCCTTGGCGGTCTGCTCGAACGCCTCGGAGAACTTGCGCTGCTCCTGATCCCGCCAGGTCTGCTCCAGCGCCCGCATCTTGGCGTGCAGCCCGGAGACCAGGCCTTGCAGCTCATTGTTGAACCGATTCAGATCCGCCGCGAATCGCCGCAGCTCCGATGGGTCGACGTTGGCTTTGCCCATGCAAGGGATTTTAGAAACGAAGCCACCCGGACGCGACCGCGGAAATGTCCACGCATGCTTCTGAAGCGAGCGCGCCCGCCAGGCCTGTCGTGAATCCCACGAATTGTTTGGGTCCAGTATTCGCTCGTGAATATGTTTCGCGTCCGTCAGCTCACGTCGGATCGGGCGGACACGAAGGGACATCCCTGTGACATCCCGGGGGCGTCGGCATGAAACCACAGGTTTTGGATGGGCCGTGATCGGAGGAGCGCGATCAGAAGGGCCT
>JAICTV010000156.1 GCA_025936175.1 Phycisphaerae bacterium | reverse complement strand
GGGCGCCTCGCCCGTCTGCAATTGAAACGACACGGGCGCCCGTGCCACGTTGTGCAAAGCAATCCTTTATGCAAAGCAATCCTTTCACCGATCCCGACCGACGCTGCATCTGGGAGCGGCTCGTCACCGTCGACAGCGAGGCGTTCGTGCGCGGCGACTGGACGATGATCGCGGACGACTTCGACGCCGAAAACTTCGAAGGCATCCGCTGCAAGAACTCGGCGAATCCGGACGACTGGACGATCTTCTTCGCGACGCTCGAATCCTATCGCGACAACTGGCTCCGCGCGGCGGCGGAGTTCAGGCAGAAGAAGTTCCTCCATCACACCCCGCTGGAGGCGGTATTGGCGCGGACACGGCTGGACGTGATCGAGTTCAACGGAGAGCGCGCGCTCGCGCACAAGAAGTTCAGCGGCGACGTGCCGCTGGCGGACGGCACCGTGCTGACCGGCAGCCGGCAGACGATTTACCGGCTGCACAAAAAGACCGGGCGGTGGAAAATCGTCGGCTTCCTCGGATTTCTGCCACTGGTGTGAATCAACATGAGCAACCTGACCGGCCAACATCTCATCGACGGACAATGGAAGCGAGGCAACTCGCCCGCAACGTTCAACGGCGTCAACCCCGCGACGGGCGAGGCGCTGCAACCGCCGATCGGCGAAGCGGGAGGTGCTGAAGTGGACGCCGCCGCCAAGGCGGCGACGGCAGCGTTCGAGCAGACGCTCGATCTCCCGCCGCGCTGGCAGGCGGATCTGCTCGAAGCGATCGCGGCGAAGATCATGGACCTCGGCGACGCGCTGCTCGAGCGCGGCGAAGCCGAGACGGCACTCCCGCGGCCGCGACTGACCGGCGAGCGCGCCCGCACGACCAACCAGTTGAAAATGTTCGCGTCGATCGTCCGCGACGGCTCGTGGGTCGACGCGACGATCGATACGGCCGATCCGAAGCGCGAGCCGATGCCGCGCCCGGATATTCGTCGCATGCTCCGCCCGCGCGGCCCCGTCGCGGTCTTCGGCGCGAGCAATTTCCCCTTCGCCTTCGGCGCCGTCGGCGGCGACACCGCCTCGGCGCTGGCCGCGGGATGTGCAGTCATCGTCAAAGGCCATCCATCGCATCCCGGCACTTCGGAGATGTTCGCGCAAGCCGTCCTCGCGGCCATCGAGGATCGCAAGCTTCCGGCGGGATTGTTCGCGCTGCTGCAGGGCCGCTCGCACGAGCTGAGCGGCGCGCTCGTCAAGCACCCGGACATCGCCGCCGTCGGCTTCACCGGATCGCTCAAGGCCGGCCGCGCGCTGTTCGACCTCGCCGCGTCGCGACCCACGCCGATCCCGGTGTACGCGGAGATGGGCAGCCTCAATCCCCTCTTCGTCCTGCCCGGCGCGATGAAGGAGAAGGCGGGCGCGATCGCGGCAGGTCTGTCCGGCTCGGTCCTCCTCGGCGGCGGACAGTTCTGCACCAAGCCGGGGCTGATCTTCACGATCGGCGACGATCAGGCGTTCGTCGCCGCGCTGGCGCAGAAGCTCCTCGCCGCCCCCGTGATGACGATGCTCAACCGCGGGTTGCGCGAGAGCTTCGGCAAGCAGATCGGCGCCCTCGCGTCCACCGCCGGCGTGAAAGCACTGGCCAGGAGCGAATCGACCGGCAACGCCGGCACGCGCGCGTCGCTCTTCGAAACCGACGCGGCCACGTGGCAGCGCGAGCACAAGCTCCACGAAGAAGCCTTCGGCCCGGCGGCGCTCGTCGTCCACTGTCGCGATCTCGACGAAGCGCTCGCCTGCGTCGATCATCTCGAAGGCAGCCTCACCGGCACCGTTCATCTCGCCGACGCGGACAAGAGCATCGCGCCCAGGCTCCTCCGCCACCTCGAATCCAAAGTCGGCCGCGTGATCGTCAACGGTTATCCGACAGGTGTTGAAGTGAACAACGCGATCGTCCACGGCGGGCCGTACCCGGCGACGACGGATGCCGGCACGACATCCGTCGGCAGCGCCGCCGTCCGCCGGTTTGTTCGATTGATCGCTTATCAGGACATGCCCGACCATCTGCTTCCCCCCGCGTTGCAGAACGCCAATCCGCTCGGCATCGAGCGCCTGATCAACTCCAAGCGCACGCGCGACGCCGTGGTATAACCCTCGCCGCATGCTGCTCGCCGCCGCGCCTGCCGAACAGATCACGCTCAGCCCGATCGACCTGGTCATCTTCGTGATCTACATGTTCGCCGCCGTCGGGCTCGGGTTCCTCGTCTCGATCGGGCGAAAGAAGACGACGCGCGGCTACTTCCTCGGCGGCAAGACGCTGCCATGGTTCGTCATCGCCAGCTCGATGCTCGCCTCCGACGTCTCGAGCGAGCACTTCATCGCCAACGCGGGCAGCGGCTACACGTACGGGATCGTCTCGGCGACGGCGTCGTGGAACTGCTGGATCATCTACACGATCTTCATCTGGATTTTCCTCCCGTACTACGTGCGGACGAACCTGTACACGATTCCCGAGTTTCTCGAGCGGCGGTACGCGACGATCTGCCGGTATATTTTCTCCGCCGCGCTGCTCGTCGGTTACGTCGGCGCGATTCTCGCGGGGACGCTCTACGCCGGGGGGCTCGCGTCTGAGCGCATGCTCGGGCCGTTCATTCACAGCGGGTTCCTGGCTGACCCGCATCGTCAGATCGTCGCCGGGATTGTCTTCTTCGCCGTCCTCACCGGTGCGTACACGATCTACGGCGGACTCCGGTCCGCCGCGTGGACCGACTTCATGCAGATCATCATTCTCGGCGCGGGCGGTGTGCTGGTGCCGATCCTCGCATTGCTCTACCTCCGCAAGAGCGGCGGATTCCTCGAGTTCGTCCACGAATCGCCGCAGAAGTTTCAAGTGTTCCTCCCCGTCACGCACGAGAAGTTCCCTTTCACCGGCGTGTTCACCGGTTTTCTCACCGTCGGCATCTGGTACACCTGCACCAGCCAGCACATGGTCCAGCGCGTCCTCGCCGCCAAGGACGAATGGAACGCGCGCATGGGCGTGATCGGCGCGGGCTTTCTTCACATCGTCACGCCCTTCTTCTTCGTCTTCCCCGGCGTGCTGGCGTACAAGATCCTGGGGCCGAATCTCAAACCCGCGGACTCGGCGTATCTCGCGCTCGTTCAAAAGCTCGTCTGGCCCGGACTGCGCGGTTTGATCCTCGCGGCGATGGCCGCCGCGCTGATGAGCAACCTGTCCGCCGTCCTCAACTCCGCCTCCACGCTCGTCACCATCGACTTCTACAAAAAGCTGATCCGCCCGAACGCCAGTGACGTCGAGCAGGTTCGCTTCGGCCAGCTCGCCGGCGCCGTCATCCTCGGCGCGTCGGCGGCGGTCGCCTGGTACATCAGCCTCACGCCCGGCGTGCCGCTGTTCGTCAAGGTGCAGAACGTCTTCTTCTTCATCGCGCCCCCGTTCAGCGTGATCTTCTGTGCCGGGCTACTGTGGCGTCGCGCCAACACGCCCGGCGCGCTGGCGACGATCGTCTCCGGCTTCGTCTTTTCCTGGGCCTTCGATCACTTCATCAAAGGCCAGCAGGGCGTCTACCTCCATCGCGCGTTCTTCACCTGGTGCTTCTGCGTGCTGGTGATGGCGCTGGTCTCCGTCATCACCGAGCCGCCCCCGGCGGAGAAGGTCAAGCCGATCCTCTGGACGCCGCAGTACGCGCGGCTGCCGGAGGAGGAGAAGCAGCGCTATCGCGGGATGAAAGATTTCCGCATCTGGTGGCTGCTGTTCATCACGATCATCCTCGGCATTTACGCGTTCTTCCTCTGGTTCCGATTCCAGCATCCGGTGCCCATGTTCCCGTGGTCGCGGTCAGGGTGAGCCGACGATCGGGAACATCTCGCCATCGAGTCGGTCTCCCTCCTTCAAGTTCAGCGGATCGGTCACCACGTGCTTCTGGCCGTCGTACTCGGTGCCGTCCGGCATGTAGATGATCGCCAGCGCCTCGCGCATGGCGTCACTTTTGTTCGGCCCGGCGTAATGGAACGTCAGCCCGTTGTGGAAGGTGCACGAGCCGGCGCGGAGCTCAATCGTCTGGGGCTTGATGCCTTTGAACTGCGGCGCAGACTCGAAGAGGTCGCGCGGGTCGGCCAGATCGACGCGCTCGACGGGGCCGAGCGTGTGCGTGCCCCGAACGAACGACATGCAGCCGTTCTCGATCGTCGCATCCTTGAGCGCGATCCAGATCGACGTTTGATCCTTGCGCTGGCGGTGCGGCCAGTAGACGGCGTCCTGATGCCATGGCGTTTTCACGCCCGTGCGCGGCTCCTTGAACAGCGCCTGATCGTGCCACAGCCGCGCCGGCCGGCCCATCAGCTTCGCTGCGACCTGGCCGAAACGCTTGAGCAGCACGAACTCGCGCACCGCCGGGTGACGACGCCAGAGGTTCACCTTCTGGATGAAGATCTGCTCGTAGGGTGACCTGGTGCGGTTCGGGTCCGCGGCCTCGGCGTTTTCCTGCGCGACCGCAGCCGCAACGGCGTCGCGAAGCTGTCTCAAGTCGTCACCGGTGACGATGTCGTCGAGCTGAATGAAACCATCGCGGCGGTATTGCGCGATCTGCTCTTCGCTGAGCGGATAATCCATGGCGTGCGATGATACACTGCGAGCATGCTGCTTCAGAACCTGACCTGGCCGGAGGTGAAGGCACTCGATTTCAGCCGCGTGATCGTCGTGCTGCCGACCGGATCGATCGAGCAGCACGGCCCGCACCTCCCGCTGTCGGTCGATACCGACATCGTCGCCGCGATCGCGTCGCGCGTGGAACAAAAAGCGGCAGACAAGATCGTTCTGCTGCCGACGCTCTGGCCCGGGCTTTCGACGCACCACATGCACTTTGCGGGCACGATCGACGTGCCGCAGGCAGATTACATCCGCCTGATCACCGACATCGGCAAGTCGATCGCCGCGATGGGCGCGATCAAATGCTTCATCCTGAACGGCCACGGCGGGAACGACATCGCCATCCGCGCGGCGATGCGCGAGCTGAAGACGGACGTGCCGCGGACGCGCTTCGTGTTCGCGTCGTACTGGACGCTGGCGGCGGCGGAGATCAAGCAGATCCGCGAATCGGAGTTGGGCGGGCTCGGTCACGCCTGTGAGATGGAAACGTCGATTATGCTCGCCCTCGACCCGTCGCGCGTTAAGATGGAACGCGCGGTTCGGGACGGCCCGAAGCACACCGACCCCTATCGCAAGGCCGACATGCAGTTCGCGCGGCCCGTCTACTTCGTCAACGAGTTTCACGAGGTCTCCGAATCCGGCGTCGTCGGTCATCCCGATCTCGCGACGGCCGAGAAGGGCAAGCGGTTTCTCGACGGCATCACGTCCGCCGTCGCGCGTTTCGTTGTGGATGAATTCCTCAACTGGTGAGGCGCCAAGTCCATGAAAATCGTCGGCATCGAAACGATTCCCGTCCGCGTTCCCATCCATCCGAACATCGCGATCAAGAGCGGGCGAGGCGGGCAGCATTCGCTCTCGCCGTTTCTGCTGGTGAAGGTGCGCACCGACGACGGCATCGTCGGGCTCGGCGAGGCATCGTGCACGCCGCGCTGGAGCGGCGAGGACCAGGTCACCGCCAAGCACTTCATCGATCAGTACTTCGCGCCGGCGCTGATCGGCCACGATCCGACCAACATCGACGAGTGCGGCAAGGCGTTTCATCCGACCATCGCGGGAAATCCGTTCACCAAGGCGGCGGTGGAGATGGCGCTGTGGGACATCGCCGGCAAAGCCGCGGGCAAGCCGGTGTATGAGCTGCTCGGCGGGAAGGTGCGCGACAGCGTGGCGACCAAGTGGTCCGTCAGCGGCCGCGAGCCGGACAAGGCCGCCGAGATCGCGCGCGAGGCGATCGCCAAGGGGTTCAAGAAGATGAAGGTGAAGGTCGGCATCGATCCCGAGAGCGACGTCGCGCGCGTCAAGGCCGTGCGCGAAGCGGTCGGCCGCGACATTCGCATCGGCGTCGACGCCAACGGCGGATGGCGGAACGTCGAGACGGCGGTCAACGTCATCAACCACCTCGACGAGCACGATATTTACTTCGTCGAGCAGCCGGTGCCGCAGGGCGACATCGCGGGAATGGCGCTGGTCCACGGCCGCGTACACCTGCCGATCATCGCCGACGAGAGCGTCTACACGTTGCAGGATGCGCGCAATCTCGCGCACGCGAAGGCGGCGGACGTGTTCTCGATCTACGTCGGCAAGGCGGGCGGCATCCGCTGCGCAAAACGCATCTGCGACTTCGCCGAATCGGTCGGCCTCTCCTGCACCGTCGGCAGCAACCTCGAGATGGGCATCGGCTCGGCGGCGATGATCCACCTCGCCGTCGCCACCAGCGGAATCCACCCGGACGTCTTCCCCTGCGACATCATCGGCCCGATGTTCTACGAGGACGACCTGCTCGCCGAGCCGCTGCCCATCAAGGGCGGCGAAGCGCGAGCGCCCGAGAAGCCGGGCCTCGGCGTGGAGCTGGATGACGCGAAGGTCGAGAAGTACCGGGTCAGATGACAGGGTGACCCGGTGACCCGGTGACACGGTGACAAGGTAACCAGATACAGAAGCCGTGATGATCTTTTTGCAATTGTCACCTTGTCTCCCCCTCACCTTGTCACCTTGTCCTCCGTCATTCCACCCGCTCGATGCGCAACGTCGGCGGCGTTTCGAGGCGCGACTTGCGGCACAAATCCCGGAACGCCGTCCAGTCGTATTTCCAATCACCGGGCACGCGCGCAAACAGCGAGCAATAGGTCGGCACGCCTTCGGCGCCGCGCAGCACCACGCCGCGGTTGTAGACGAAGACAATCTCGCTGATCGGGTGCTTTTGCGCGTACGCGACCGAGAGCATGTCGTCGAAGAAGTAGAGCAGCTCGCCCGGCAGCGGGAGCTGGCAGACGTTCTCCGGCGGGAGCTTCTTCGCCTGGTCGAGCAGGATGAAAACTTCCTGGCCGGAATAGAGCCCGTGGCGGATTTGCTTCTCGATCGGGAGCATGTTCCACACGTGCTCGCAGACCGCCTTGGCCTCATCGTCGAGCATCTCCGCGATGACGGATACGCCGGTGTTCAGGTAACTGAGCTTAATTTTTCGACGTTGCATGCGTTCTCCACGATCACATTACTCGTTGCACGACGCGCTTGATGCCGGCGGTGATGCGCTCTTCGACGTTGTCCGTCCACGGGGCGGGCAGCCAGCTCCATAAGTTCGCGCGGCCGCCCTCGTAGCCGCCTTCTATTTGGATCCGCCGCGTCGGAACGTAGCCGTACATGTCGTTGCAGTAGCCGCTGACCCAGACGTTCTTTGCTGTCGCCGAGAAATCGCGCTTGCATTGGATCGCCCAGTCGACGACCGGCTCGCCGCTGAGGATGAGCCAGAGCAGCTCGTCGCCGAAGCGAACGGCCTGGATCGGCGCGGGATATTCGGTGATCAGCGGCTCGCCGCCGTCGATCTGGTCTAGCAGGTATCTCGCCTTGACCTGCTGCGGCGGATCGTCGGCGCGCGCGAGCATCGATTGCAATGACTCGCTCGTCACGGGCTGCATCGGCAGCGGCACGTCTTCGATCGCGGCGCGGACCGGGGCGGTGATTTCCGTCGCGTCGTCGCTCAATAGCGACTTCTGCACGGCGTTGGCCAGCTCCAGGCCGTACTGCTTCGACAGCTCGACGGTGCCGCGCGGCTCGGGGTTCTGATCGGCGCCGCAGCCGGCGATGAAGAGCGCGGTCGCGCCGTCGTTCTGCTCCTGCAGCGATTGCTTGGCAAAGCCCGCCCAGTCGGCGCAGTAGCGGAGGTCCTGCGGGTCGATCGTGGTGTTGTGGCAGGCGTAGCCGAAGACGATCGCCTTGCGCCGTCCAGTCGTGGTGTTGACGGCTTCGAGGATCGGGACGTGCTGATCGAGCGTGTCCTCCTTCGAAGGGTTGCCGCCCTTGACGCCGTCGCGGCGACGGTTGTGGGCGAAGCCCGCGCTCGCGCTGCGCGCGAACAAGCGGACCGGCACCAACTCTCTGGTCGCGGCGACGATGACGCGGACGAGCGCATCGGCGAGGCGCTTGGCCGTCGGCTCGACCTTCGCCGCGAACGCCGGCGGGATCCTGAAGAAGACGGTCTTGTCGGGGCGGAACTCCGGGCCGTAGTGCGTGTGCGAGGCGGCGAGTATCAGTCTTTCGCGCGGCAGGCCGATCTGCTGATGCACCGCGGCATAAACCGGGTCGGCGATGATGCGGGTGATGGCGATCAGGTCGATCGACGCGACCACCAGGCGATTGCCTTGTTCGTCCTCGAGCGCCAGCGCGGACGCGAGCAGGTCCGAAACCTTCCCCCTGGCCGGCTGCGTTCGCGCGGCGTAGCCCGCGAGCCAGAGCGGTTCGGCGGGCGTGACGATCTCCGATGCGGTTCCGGCGCGGTACATGCGCGGCAGTGTATGCGCCGTCGCGGCGGCGGCGAGGTGATGGGTTCGTTTTGTAATCCGCGGGGTGTGTGAAAGTGAACATTTCCGCGTTTTTGAGCGGGAAATGCGGGTTTTCGCCGGGTTCGTTCGGGTTCGTTTTGCAGCGCGCGCTCGAATGCGCCATTGGGTTCGTTTTGCGTAATCGCGATTCGACTGAAGGTTTCTGAAGATTTCTGAAGATCGAGCGATCTTCAGCCGCGAGGGCGATCGACGTTGGGTCATGGCGCAGCGCCTCCTACATGTCCTGAGGCGTTGCACGAATGTGATCACGAAACTGCAATCGCGAACTTACGAGCGAGTTTTTTCAGATCGCCGTCCACCCGCCGTCCACCGGCAGCGCGATCCCGGTGACGTAGGAGGATTCATCGGAGCCGAGGAAGACCGCCGCGTGGGCAATCTCGATCGGCTCGCCGGTGCGGCCGAGCATCGTCTTGGCGATCTGCCGTTGGTGCAGCTCGCTCCCTGGGGGCGGCGAGTAGCGCACGCGGATCGCGCCGGGACAGAGCGCGTTGCAGCGGATGTTCTGTGGCCCGTAGTCGTAGGCGACGTTGCGCGTCAGGCCGATCAGCGCGTGCTTCATCGCCGTGTACGCCGGCGACTGCCGCGCGGCGACCAGCCCCTGCACCGAGCTGACGTTGATGATCGAGCCCGCCTTGTGCGGCAGCATGGAGGGCAGCGCGTGTCGGATGAAGTTCGCCGCGCCCATCACGATCACGCCGTAGCACTTGTCCCATTCCTCGGCGGTGGCCTTCTCGACGTTGTTCCAGTCGGTGATGTAGGCGGCATTGTTGACGAGGACATCGATGCGGCCGGACTTTGATGCGGCAAGCTTCACGGCGCTCGCGACCTCCGCCTCATCGGCGACGTCCGTCTTCACGAACGATGCCACTTGCCCGCGCGCTCGGATGATCGCGGCCGTCTCCTCGCCGGCGGTCTCGTCGATGTCGGCGACAAGCACGGCGGCGCCTTCCTGTGCAAACTGCTCCGCGATCGCGCGGCCGATGCCGTGACCGCCTCCGGTGACGATGGTGACCTTGTCCTTGAGTCGGTTCATTGAAGAAGAGGTTTTACCACGGAGACACCGAGGCACGGAGGCGCGCTCGAACTTCAAGCGCGCCTCCGTGTCTCAGAGCCTCCGTGGTGAACTTTGTTTTCATTTCTGATTCGCGAGCATCTGACCCGCGACGCCGACTTTTGCCCGCGTGATGGTATATCGGCCGAGGTTGGCGACGTACATCGTGTCGCGATCTCCATCGCGGACGCCGAAGGCCATGTTGGTCGGACGCGAGAGCAGGATCGCCCAGCGGTCGTGGGCGAAGAGCTCGACTTTGTCCCCCCCGCCGCCGCCGCCGCCGCGCGGGCTGATACGGTGGATGTCGTCGGAGGCGTAGCAACTCGCGTAGAGATTGCCTTGGATATCGAGCGCGAGCCCGTCGGGGAGCCGGCCGACGTTTTCTGCATACACGCGATGTTCGCCGATTGCGCCGTGTTCGCTCAGATCGAATTGAAAGACGCGATCGGTGTTGCTCTCGACCATATAGAGCGTGCGCTCGTCGCTGCTGAGGGCGAGACCGTTGGCGTAGCCGAAGGGAGCGGCGATCACCTCGCCTTCGCCGCCGGGGGTGAAGCGACAGAGGGCGCCGTTCTGCTTCATCCAGTTGCCGGAGTCGCCGACGTAGAGATTGCCGGCGCGGTCGTAGACCGGGTAGTTCGGACAGATCAGTTTTCTCTCGCCCGCGTGGGACGCGAAGAGTTTGATCTCGCCGTTCTTGCTGACGCGGACGAGGCCTTGGGCGGGGTTGCAGACGATCAGCTCATCGTCGGGACTGAATGCGATCCCGCCGTTGAACGAATTCAAAGACGCGACCTGCTGAAGCAGGCCGGCCGGGGAGATCTTGTAGACCTGACCCCCTTCGCCGCCCGCCCAGAGGTTGCCGTCGTTATCGAACGCGAGACACTCAGGGTGATCGAGGCCGGTGGCGAAGATCTCAAAGCGTTCGACGGGGATGATCGGCGGCACGTGCGGATTGTGACACGGGGAGGCAAATCAGTCGACGCGGCATTCCGCGGGTCGAACACGCTTGTCCGCCACGCGCCGACGTTGTCTTTCGCGGGCCGGACCGGCTCTGTCTAAACCCCCCCCCGTGGGGGCAAGGCCTGCCTCGCCCGCATTTGCAGGCCCGCGCATTTCCCGCCAAATTCGAAGAGGGCGGCGCAGGCGTCGCCCGCAGCAAAATCCGGCGAGTCACGAGGTTGAGACATAGCCGGTCTGGCCGACGAGGATTCAGATCATCCCGTCATACTCGTCCGAGCCGATGGCCCACATGAAGGACTGGATGTCGATCATGTCGCGCGGGCCGAGGTCGCGCGTGTCGCGCCGCACTAGCTTCGCGAACTCGAGCAGGCTCGCATAGGTCGCCCAGTTGGGCCTGGACTTGTAGTCGAAGTCGTAGCCGTAGCGCTGCGCGGCTTTCTTAATCGCGTTGGGTTTGAGGAAGATGTGGACCTTCGGCTGCGCGAGCCAGGCGAAGACCGTGACCAGCGGCCAGGTCAGCACGCGCGTCTGCCGGCGCGGGAGTGCGCCCACGACCTCGCACCAGCGCGAAAACTTCTTTTCCATCTCGCCGGGGCCATGGAGGAATTCATACAGGCCGTTGGCGAAGAGGCGCGAGCCGGTCGGCGTCTTCACGGCATCCCGCAACGCCATTTTCTCGAAGGAGAACAACATGGGATGCTTCGTGCGCGATTCGATCCGCACCGCCGTGGCGGCGAGCTCGGCGAATTGCCCCGCGCGGATCATCGACCGCATCTGCGGTGGAGACAGCTCACGCTCCCACTGCTGGTGCGCGTCCCATTTGTAATTTCGCTCCCACTCCAGGTACGTCTCGTCGGCGAACCCATCCGGGAAGAAGTGCAGGAACCGCCGGCGGGCACGGTCGGCGAAGCGGGCGGAGCCGACAGTGGAAGCGGAGGCGCGGGTAAGGGTTGCGGTGGCCATGTCGCGAGTGTCCGCAACGGCTATGCCCGAGACGTTTATCCGGTAAGATCGGAGCCGAACTCATCAAAAGGGGCGAGGGCAATTCGCGGGAGACGGGCACATGCGAAGCAAATCTGCATCGGTGGAGTCGCTTGAATCGCGCCTGCTGCTGGCGGTCGCGCATCAGCCGACCGGGCCGCTGACGGGGAAGATCGTCTACACCGTCGGGGGGCACGGGATCGCGGCGGATTACCCCGGCACGGGAGCGTGGGCGACGCAGCGCGGTGACAACAACGGCATCGTCGAAGACTTCGGCAACCAGGACCAGCTCACCTACTACGTCAACTATCTCTTCAACGCCGGCGCGACGATCGTGCCGCTTCGGCCGGTCGGCAATCAGCCGAATGAAGTCGTGCTCGACAACAACTCGGCCGTGTTCACGGGAACGTGGACGAGCAGCAAGGTGCAGCCGTACTTCGGGACCGGCAATGACGCGGTCGGCTTCAAGACAGCGCAGGCGTCCGCGAGCGAGACGGCGACGGCGAAGTACACGCCGAGCATTCCGAAGACCGGCTTCTATCCCGTCTATGCGTGGGCGAGCGACGGCGCGGATCGCCTGCCCGATCAGACCTATCGCATCACCTACTCCGGCGGGTCGATCGAGGTGAAGGTCAACCACCAGCGCGTCGGCAAAGGGTGGGTCTACCTCGGCACGTATTACATGGAGAAGGGGCAGCACGGCTTCGTCGAGGTTTCGAACAAATCGACGCACAGCGGCGTCGCCGTCGCCGACGCGATCCGCTTCGGCAACGGGATGGGCGACATCGACCGCGGCGCGGGCAAGAGCGGGCTGCCGCGCGAGGACGAGGCGACGCTCTACTGGATCATCAAGATGGCCGGCGTGGGCACGCCCAAGAGCGTGTACTACGGCACGAATTCGAATGACCGCAATGCGACGGTCTCCGCGCCCGCGCGCTATGCCGCGTACATGAACAATGAAGCGGTCGGCGCCGCGACCGATCGCGTCTTCCTCAGCTTCCACACCAACGCCGGCAGCGGAAACGATCGCGGCACGCTCGGTTTGCTCAACGGCAACAACAATCCCGATACCGCGACGCCGCACCAGCTCGAGTGGGCGACGATGGTCGCGACGGAGGTCAGCCACGATCTCGTCTCCGAAGGGACGAAGGTCGAGAACCCGTGGGCGAACAACACGACCCTGACGCTCGACCGCAGCGACATCGAGTTCGGCGAGATCAACAACCTCACGATCGGCAGTGAGTTTGACGCGACCATCGTGGAGGTGGGCTATCACGACAACGTGCAGGATGCGCAGGACCTTCTCGATCCGACGGTGCGCAACTGGGTCGGGCGGGCGGCGTATCAGGCGACGGTCAAATACTTCAACAAGTTCGCCAGCAACGTCGCGGTGAGCCTGCTTCCCGAGCCGGCTCAGAACGTGCGCGCGATCGCGGATACCTCCGGCAACATCACCGTCTCCTGGGGCACGCCGGCCAGCGATTCGGCGGGCGGACAGTCGGCGACGGGTTACATCGTGCAGACCTCGACGACGGGGCTCGGCTTCGACGAAGGCCGCGCCGTCTCCGGCGGATCGACGACGTCGCTGAAGATCTCCGGCTTGTCGGCGAATCAGGTCTACTACTTCCGCGTGATCGCGACCAACGCCGGGGGGAACGCGCTGCCGAGCGAAGTGGTCGCGGCGCGCCCGCGCAGCGGCGGGACCAAGCAGGTGCTGATCGTCAACGGCTTCGATCGGCTCGATCGCTTCGAAGACCAGGTGCAGACGGGGCCGCTGAGCACTGGCGGGATCACCGAATCGTGGTTCCGCGTGCGGCAGCGGTTCAACAACAGCCGCGATTACGTCAGCCTCGTCGCCGAGGCGGTCGAGGCGTTCGGTCCG
>JAICTV010000256.1 GCA_025936175.1 Phycisphaerae bacterium | reverse complement strand
GGCGCGACAGCAGATCGAGTCCGTTCCCGTCGGGCAGGCCCAGGTCGCAGATCAGCAGATCGAACTCGCGCGATTCGGCGGCCGCAAGCGCTTCGGCGCAATTTAGCGCGGTGGCGACGTCGTGACCCAGCGATTTAAGCAGCCGGGCGAGCACGAACGTGTTGTCGGGGTCGTCGTCGATGACCAGCAGCCGCATCGCGCGAGAGCTGACGCTCGGCGGCTTCCGCGGCGCTCCGGCGGCCGGCTGCGCGGGGCCGGCGATCGACGGCAGCGTCAGCGTGAACGTCGCGCCGCGATCGGCGCCGGCGCTATTTGCCTCGAGCGTCCCCTCGTGACCATCGGCCAGCACCTTGCTGATCGCCAGGCCGAGTCCCAGCCCGCCGAACTTCCGCGTGACCATGTCGCCTCCCTGTTCGAAGGCGTCGAAGATGTGCGGGAGGACGTGCGGTTCGATGCCAATGCCGCTGTCCTGGACTTCGATGATGATCTTGTCCTCCGCGGGCGGCGGCGCGTTGCGCGTGCGCACGGTGATCGTCCCGCCGGCGGGGGTGAACTTCACGGCGTTCTTGATCAGGTTCCAGAGGATCTGTTGCAGCCGGCCGGGGTCGGCGGCGACCCAGGTTTGGCCGGCCTTGAGCTCGACCGAAAGCGACAGCCGCTTCTCCATCGCGTCCGCTTCGCAGATCTCGATCGAGCGCGCGATGACGGAATCGAGGTTGATCGGCCGCTTCTCCAGCGCGAGCTTCCCGGTCTTGATCCTGGTGAGGTCGAGCAGGTCGTCGATCAGTCGTGCCTCGAGCTGGACGTTGCGCTGGATGGTGCGGATCTCTTCCAGCAGATCCGACGGGATGCGCGGGTCGCGGAGCAGCGCTGATGCCGCGGCGAGGACCGGTTGCAGGGGCGTGCGCAGCTCGTGGCTGAGCTGCGCGAGAAAACGGTCCTTGGCGCGGTTCTCTTCGCTCGACCGCCGCGCTTCCGCGCGCGCCGATTGCTCGCGCTGGGAGAGCTCGACACAACGTTGCTCGGCGGTGGTTTCGCGCTCGAGCGCATCGGTGAGATAACGGACGACTTCCGGCCGATCGTCATCGGCGCCGTCGCTGGCCGTCGCTGCCAGATGCCGCTGGAACGTGGAGATCAACTCGATCACTTTGCTGCGGCGTGATCCGTTATCGTGCGATGCATCCTGCATGATGTGCCCGGTCCCCGCCCCTGCGCGCAGGGTCTTTGCACCTGCGCGTTATTCCGATCCCGTTCTGCTTTTCTGCCCCACCGCCCGATGCGCGTCTCTCCGTCGCGCGGGAGACGTTATCTACGGCAACAGCGACGATGCCAAGAAAATTCGGTTTGGCGGCTGAAAAAGATGAGCGGCCACGGCGCGGGATGTATACAGGGCGGTCGAATGTCCCCGGTGGGATTCGAACCCACACTTGGAGGATTTTAAGTCCTCTGCCTCTGCCGTTGGGCTACGGGGACGCGATGGTCAAACGTAGGTTCGATGCCGCAATCAGATCACTTGCGCTTCGCCCGATACGACTCCAGTCCGTTGCTCTTGCTCCGTGATCGCGATGAGGATCGAATCGATTAATCGTCCGTTGCGCGCGATCGCGTTGTATTCAATGATAGCGACGAGGATGTTGACCGCGAAGGCGGCGACGGCGGTGAGGTGATGGACATCGCGCGAGACCATGAAGTTGTCGCGCGCCGCGCCGAGGATCGCCGCCGCGAAGGTGATCGCCATCGCCGCCAGCGCCGCCGGGAAAGCCTGCCTGCGGAACGAGCGCGTCGGTGTAACGAAATTCGGATCGAGTTTTCGCGTCGCGACGGCATGCTGCACCCATTTCGCGGTGGCGACGAAGTAGGTGAAGACCACGCAATGCACGCCGCAGGCGACGAGGGTGGCCAGCGCCCCGGCGAGCGTGTGCCAGGAGCGCGCGGGGACGCTGGTCGTTCCCAGATACCCCAGCGCTCCGGTGACGCAAAGGGCAAGGAGGTTGGCGAGGGTCAGACCGAGGAAGAGGGGAATCATGACAGGGCGCTAACGCAACTAATGGACCGGATCAATAAGGTCGAGCAATGTGCCGACGACTTGGTCGATTACCTCCTCCGGGACGCGCGTCAGGAAACTCGCCGAACGTTCGCGATAATCGAAACTCTTGACGTAATCGCACAGGATCAGACCCGGCCGAGGCAGCAGGCCGGGCGGGAGCGGAATCCAGAACGGACCGGCCGTCAGGTCGCTGGTTATCGGGACGGCCATGCACAACCCGCTCCTTCGGTTGTATCCGATCGGGCTGATGACGATCGCCGGGCGTCGCTTGTCGATCTCACGTCCGGCGGCGGGCTGAAAATTCATCTCGATCAGATCTCCGCGATCCGGGTAATACGCGCGCTTGCTCACCCGATCTCCTTGCCGACCGCCGGTTCCGAGGAAAAGGTGCGATTGTGACGTTTGTATGCGGCGGGGCTGATCTGCTTCAACAGTTTGCTCAGCGGCCGCCGGTTTCGGCGGCGACGCCCCTCTTTCCGCATGACGATATGGTCAGGGCCGCCGCTGATATGAAGCGCGGTCCCTTCGGACAATTCCATCTCTTGTGCCACCGCCTTGGGGATCACGACGCCCACGCTGCCGCCGATTTTCTTCACGATTACGGTCATTGTGCTCCAGTTATATTTTATTATATCGACCGATCAGCGGATCAGCATTGATGCGACACGGATATCCTGCGGCGTGGTGATCTTCAGGTTGCTTTCCTCCCCTCGCACGAGCCATGCCGGGCGTGAGGTCAATTCCAGCACCTGCAAATCATCCGTCACGTCCTCGAGCGGGTAGACGCACTCCTGGTACGCGCTGAGCAGGTCGGCGCGGCGCATGATCTGGGGGGTTTGCATCGCCCACAGCTCGCTGCGCGGGACGGTTCTCTGCACTTGCGCCGGGAGCGGGCCGGTGGCTTGCTTGACCGTGAGTTGCACCGGCAGGGCGGGGGCGGCGGCGCCGTGCTCGACGGCGGCGGCGAAGGTGCGGTCGATCAATTGCTGCGAGACCAGCGGGCGGGCGGCGTCGTGGATGGCGACCCATTCGACTTCCGCCGGCACGCGACGCAACGCGGCCAGGACGCTGTGCGCGCGCGTCCCGCCGCCGGGCACCAGGACGATCTGATTGCCCAGGCGGTTCTTCACCATCGGGTCGCGCGCCAGGGCGTCCCAGATCTCGTTCGCACGGCGGGACGGCGCGGGATCGTCGATCCGCGCGAGGTTCTGCTGTGAGGGGGCGGCCCGGGCGTGCGGATCGTTGGGGACGGCGATGAGGATCTGGTGCGTATCGGAGCGCTGCACGAACGCGGCGACGGCGCGGGTGATGACCGGCAGGCCGCACAGGTCTTCGATCAGTTTGCTGCGCGGCCCGCCGAAGCGGGCGGAGCTTCCCGCGGCGGGGAGGATGACGGCGAACTTGGGCATTGAGTGGAGCGCGCGTTCAGGCCGACCGCCGCCGCTGGCCGGCCGGCGGCTCGTCGCCGATGCGGCCGAAGATCATCTTGCCCGCACTGGTCTGACGCGTGTTGGTCACCGTGAACTCGACTTCTTCGTTGAGGTGATTGCGGCCGCCCTCGACAACCACCATCGTCCCGTCGTCGAGATAGCCGATGCCCTGCCCCGGGTCTTCCCCCGGCTTGATGAGCTTCACGGTCATCTTCTCGCCGGGCAAAACCGCGGGCTTCATCGCGTTGGCGAGGTCGTTGAGGTTGATCACGTCGACGCCGCGCAGACCGGCGACCTTGTTCAGGTTGAAGTCGTTCGTGAGCACGCGCGCGTTCAGATTCTTGGCCAGGTTCATCAGCCGCTGATCGACGGCGAGCGCCTCGTCTTCGCCGTGCGGGTCGTAGAGCGCGACGTCCGTGCGGGTGTTGGTCCGCAGCTTGGCGAGGACGTCGAGCCCGCGGCGGCCGCGGTTGCGTTTGAGCTTGTCGCCGCTGTCGGCGATCTGCTGCAGCTCGTTCAGAACGAACTGCGGGACGACGAGCTGCGACTCGATGATGCCCGTGATGATGATGTCGGTGATCCGGCCGTCGATCAAAACGCTGGTGTCGATGAGGATCGGCCGCGCGCCCTTGGTCTGCTTGGAGAACTCGACGTAGGGGACGATGAAGCGGAAATCGTCCTTCGTCTGCATGATGACGCTGATCGCCAGGTAGCAGGCGGCGACGCTGTTCAGCGTGTTAATGTAGCGGATGATCGCTTCCTGGTTGCCCTGGGCGTATTGGATGACGATCAGCCGCACGAGGAAGCTCAGCACGTACGCAACGAAGAGCCCGACCATGATGCCGAGGAATGCCCCGGCGAAGAGCGCGAGCTTGCGCTGCGGGGGCGAGAGGATGTCGATGCAAACCAGAATCCCGGCGAAGGCGATGGCGATGACGACCGCGATGTCGAGGTCGAGCGGGGGTGGCGTTTGAAACGCAAAGAAAAATCCCACCGCGGCCATCAGGAGGACGAAGAGCGCGCGAAGGATGTGGAGGATCATGCGATCAGTCCCGCTCTGTCAATCAGTGTAAATCGCGAACGGGCGGGAAGCTACCGGTCTAGCGCGCGACCCAGATTAACACGATCAGCCCGAGCACGATTCGGTAGACCGCGAACGGCGCAAACCCGCGTCGGCGGACCCAGCTCATGAACCACGCCACCACCGCCCAGGCGACGACGAAGCTGACGACAAAGCCGATCAGCAGGACGACCCACTGCTGGGCGGTCATGTGGCCGGGGGAGAAGGGGTCAGTGTGATCGTTGTGTCCGGGGAGGACCGCCTTCTTCAGCGCGAAGAGCGTGGCGGCGAACATCGTGGGCATCGAGAGGAAGAAGGAGAATTCGAGCGCCGACGATCGTGACATGCCGGCGGTCTGGCCGGCGGCGATGGTCGCCATCGACCGGCTGGTGCCGGGGAAGACCGCCGAGAGGATCTGGCAGGCGCCGATCCAGATGGCCTGCGGGAGGGACATCTTCTCCATGTGCGTGGTGGTCGGTCGCGTGAAGAGCGCGTCCACCGCCCACATGACCGCGCCGCCGATGAGCAGCGCGCCGCCGATCACTTTGAAGTTGTCCAGGTTCTCGCCGATCTTCTTCGACAGCAGGTAAGCCGGCAGCGCGGTGACGACAAAGGCGATCATCGTCAGCGTGAGCGGGTGATT
The DNA here is from genome assembly GCA_025936175.1 of Phycisphaerae bacterium. Lineage (GTDB taxonomy): Bacteria > Planctomycetota > Phycisphaerae > Tepidisphaerales > Tepidisphaeraceae > JAICTV01. The sequence goes on along the minus strand of JAICTV010000256.1, from coordinate 2,136 downwards.
GAGGAAGTTGCGCTCCCCGCCCTCGCCGCGCGGGAACGTGCGAAGGAACTTGGCGATGCGATTGCGGAAGTAAACGGGCAGGCAGAGGACCGCGCCGAGCTGGATGACGATCGTGTACATCTTCCAGAAGGGCTCCTGCAGCGGCAGGTTGAGCCAGTGCTCCACGAGGCGCAGGTGAGCGGTCGAGCTGACGGGCAGAAATTCGGTGACGCCCTCGACGATGCCGAGGAGAAACGAGAGGAGATAGACGTTCAAGCGGGAGTCCTTTCCCCGTGTTGGCGAAAGAGCGAGACGGCTTTCTGCACGTAGGTCAGGCCGGAGTAGAGGGTGATGACGATGGTGCCCCAGATGCCGACGTCGCGCAGGATGCGCACCGGCAGTTCCCACTGGTGCTCGAGAAGCGTGGCGCGGAAGGTGATGTAGACGAGGATGATCAGGATCGTCCCGGACTGAAATCCCATCTTGAATTTTCCGGCCCAGACGGCGCCGAAGCTTTGCCCCGCGGATTCGCTCAGGCCGCGCAGGCTGGTGACGAGCAGCTCGCGCCCGAGCAGCAGGATGACCATTCCGGGCGCCACGCCGGTGATCGTCTTGACCACCATGTGCGAGTGCGGCCCGTGCCCTTCGACTTCCGGGATGATGAAGTTCTTGCCGGCGAAAAAGATGAAGCTGCCCAGGACCAGGATCTTGTCGGCGAAGGGATCGACGACGCGGCCGAAGGCGCCCTCGACGTGCCACTTGCGCGCCAGGTAGCCGTCGAGAAAGTCGGAGACGACCGCGGCGAGGTAGATGACGAAGGCGCAGATCATCAGCGTCGGGTCGCCGCGGCCCTCGTATTGGTAGAAGGAGAGCAGGACGAAAAACGCGGCGGCGAGGACGAGTCGCGAGCCGGTGATGATGTTGGGGACGTGCCGGAACATCCGCTGGGGGGCGGATTGTACGGATGGAGCGGTGAAGGGGCCAACGTAACGGCTTTGGATGACCGATAAGAGGAGTGATGCCCACGCGCCCACCGAGTTATCCGACGTTCGAGCCGAGAACGGGTTTCACGAAGACGCCAGCCGGCGGCAGAGGCCCTGGCGCGGACTCGAAAGTCGCGGCCGCGTACGCGCCGATGTCTCCCCGCAAGGTCGCGGTGCGACCGGAAGGGGTGAAGATCATCGCCATCCTCGCGACCACGCACGCGGTCTTGACTTTGCTCTGGCTCGTCGCGTGCGCGGTCATGGTGCTCGCTCCCGGAAAACCCGCCGACCCGACGATCGCCATCGCCAAGTCAGACGGGTTCCTCTTCACCTGGACGCTCGGCACGTCGCTGGTCAGCTTCGCGCTGGCGATGCTGCTGCTGTTCGCGGCGACGGCGCTGCTGTCGATGCAGTCATGGGCGCGGCGGGGGATGATGCTCTGGGCGATGGCGTGGATCTTCCTCAACGTCGCCGGCGTGGTCGTGAACGTGAAGTACCTCTATCCGCTGATGGGGAAGACCTCGGCCGAGCACGCGACGCTGGCCAGGGCGGCCGGACTCTTCAGCGGGATCGTGCTCGGCGTCGCGTGGCCGATCGCGATGATCGCGCTGTTGCAGACGAAGAAGTTCAAGCACGCCTTCACGCAGGCGGCGTCGGCACAGGCGGTTCTATAGTTGGGTCATGCTGAGAGGGTATTAAAGAAGACCCTCGAGGTCGCCTAGTGTCATGCTGAGGTACTCCGAAGCATCTGCGTGCCGTCGCAGGAAGCCAGATCCTTCGCGAGTACGCTCAGGATGACGACCTGCGCAGGTCCTCGTTCCTTAACACCCTCTGAGGTACTCCGAAGCATCTGGCTATGGAAACCCGGATGCTTCGGAGTATCTCAGCATGACCGGTGTGAGAGGGTGTCGCTCAAGTCCGATCCGACAACCGCTTGGCGCACATCAGGTCCATCAGCCCGATGCCCAGCACCGCGGCGGTGACGGCAGCGAACTGGAACGGTTTTTTCGTCTTCGTCGCCGCTAATCCCAGCAACGCCGAATCGAGCGCGTCGCCGGCGACCCGGCCCCACATGCTCGTCGCGAGCTGCTCCGTCGGTTTCTCTTCGGCGAGGATGCTCACGCCGTGACAGATCTCGCGGACGCCCAGTGCGCGCAGCGTGCCGCGGCAGTCC
>JAICTV010000323.1 GCA_025936175.1 Phycisphaerae bacterium | reverse complement strand
CGAGGTCGCCCTCGGTGTTGTCGTCCCAGTTGAGCGTGACCCCGCCGGTCGATCCGACGGCGGTGACGTTCGCCGGCGCGCCAGGCGCGGTCATGTCCGGGGTGCGGATGGAGCTGATCGTCGCGGCGAGTGATTCGTTGCCGCTGTTGTCCACCGCCGTGACGTGATACCAGCTCGTCGCCCCGGCCGTCGCCGTTGTGTCGTCGAAATCGGATGACGTCAACAATCCCGAGAGGTTTAGCTTCGTGTACGTGCCGAACTGCGACGACGCGCGATAGACGTTGTAGCCGGCGAGATCGCTCTCGCTGTTGTTGTTCCAGTCGAGGGCGATGTCATTGGTTGACGGCGCGGCGCCCAGGCTGCTCGGCGCCGCGGGCGGCGTGATGTCGCCGCTCGGACGGGCGGCGTTGGCGACGTTGGCGGCGGATTCGTTGCCGCTGGTGTCCACCCCCGTCACGCGGTAGTAGCTGGTCGCGCCGACGGGCGCAGTGGAGTCGAGATAGTCGCTGTTGCTGAGCAAGCCGCCGGTATTCAGCAGCGTGTACGCGCCGCTGAACGAGTCGCTGCGGTACACGTTATAGCCGGCCAGATCGATGTCCGTGTTGTTCGACCAATCCAGCGCGATGCCGCTGAACGAGCCGTTGGCGATGAGGTTCGTCGGCGTGGCGGGCGGCGTGGTGTCCACAGTGCGGGTGGCGCTGATCGTCGCCGGCACATCCGATTCGGTGCCGTTCAGATCGACCGCCTTGATCTGATAGAACGCCGTCGCGCCGACGGGCGCGGTCACGTCATTGAAATCCGACGTCTTGAGCAGGATCGAGTTGACCTTGGTGAACGTGCCATCGACGGCGTCGCTGCGATAGACGTTGTAGCCGGCGACGCTGCCTTCGGTGTTGTCGTTCCAGTCGAGCTGCGTGCCGGCGCCGGTCGGATTGGCGGTCACGCCGGTGGGCGTGCTCGGGCCGGTGATCGGCTTGATGTTCGTGATCAGGTAGACGTTGTCATTGTAGTCGTAGTTAATGCCGGCATAGTCCATCGCCATGATGTAGGTGTCTGGGATGACGTTGCCGTTGCGATCGCGCGCGATCCAGAAGCGCATGTGATGGCCCTGGTCGGTGGTCGAGCCGTCGGGGATCGTGTTGCGTGAGTCTTCGCTCCATTCGCTGTCCACGCGGAAGCCGAAGTTGCCGGTCGGGCTGAAGGTCGCGAAGGCGGGCGACGTCGGCGAGTTCAGGATGTGCGGCAGGATCGTCTGACCGTCGGCGCCGTCTTCCGTGAACAGGTTGGTTTGTGTGACCGTGCCGCTGGAGTTGACCGTATAGAAACGCACGAACGCGGCGTTGCCCTGCGTGTGATACGACGTGAGCTGGCGGATCGTCGCGACCTTGCCCTGATCCGCGCGCCGCCACATGCCGGAGAGACTTTCCTCGCCCACGCGCGCGATCGCGCCGCCCTGGTTGATCGCCTGGCCCGAATTGGTGATTTTCGTCGTATAGCCGAAGTTCTGGATGAGCTGCGCGAGCGTCGGCTCGGGGTTCTCGCTCTTGTTCTGCCAGAAGCCGCTGAGCTGGATTGTCGACGTCGGCTCGTCGCCGTCATTGCTCGCGATCGTCAGCGTGCCGGTGACCAGCTTGCTCCCGCTCGTGCCGGTCTGGACGAAGCGCACGGTGAGATCGATCGACGAGCCGGCGGCGATCGAGATCGGCATCGTCGGTGGGTTGTCGATCTGCCAACCCGCGGAGACCGTCAGGCTCGCGATGTTGAGCGACTGCGTCCCGCTGTTGCGGATGCGCAGGACCGCCACATCGTGTACCACGTTGTTCGGCGGTTGAATGACGTCACCCGTCACCGGATCGATCTTGGTATCCGGCGGCTGGATCTGGATGCGGCTGAACACGAGACGATCGGAGAACGGGACGTTGTCCTGATTCTCGAAGCCGATCTCCGGCCCCGCCGGCGCGGCTTTGACGTTGCGGACGATGCCGACGACATCCTGGTTGTCGTAGCCGGCATTGAAATCCTCCATCGCGAAGACGAACGCGTTCGGAACGACGTTGCCGTTCGCATCCTTCAGCGGATAGAAGCGGACCTTTCGCGGGCTGTTGGGATCGTACGCCGTGTTGAGGCGGTCCTCGCTGTACGCCTCCGTGCCGCCCTGCACCGGGTAAATGCTCGGGAACATCGACGGGAACGTCCCGTAAAGGCCGAACGCGCCGGCGCCGGGATCGAAGGTGGTCGTGCCGTTGAAGTTCGGGTTCACCGTCTGCGTGAGATTGCCGGTGCCGAGGACGGTGAAGAGTTCCGTCTTGTCATTTCGATTCCCCGGCGTGTAGTAACCGACGCGCGCGGTCGGCGTCGTCGAGTTGCCGACGCCGAAGACGGCGATCGGCTCGATCGTCACATTGCCGTTGCCGGCTTTCATGAGCTGCGACATGACGATCTCGTCGTTCGGCGTGGCGGGAGGATCGTCGAGGTAGACGTCGGCGGGATTGGAATCGCCGACGTTGATCGGGAACTGATACAGATCGAAGACGCGCTGGAGCGACGGCTCGTTGGCGCCGCCCTGCCCGGCGGTGCCAAGGCCACGCAGCGGGATCAGCATGATTGGCGAGTCCGGATCGTTGCTGGTGATCTGCAGGTTCGCCGAGTTGATCGTGATCGCGTTGGCGGTGTAGGTGACGGTGACGGTCACGCTCGCGCCGGGCGCGATCGTCGCCGGCAGCGTCGGCTTGGAGCTGATGCCGAATCGCCCGGCGTCAGTGCCGGTGATGCTCAGGCCGGAGATCGTCAGCGTCTGCGTGCCGGTGTTGGTGATGGTGATCTTGTTGCCGGGGCTCGCGCCGGTCGTCGTCGGATCGTTGAAGAGCAGCTTCGACTTGTCGGTCGAGAGGTTTGCGCCGGGCGTGATCGGGCGGACGAGCGTGATGCGCTGGCCGCCGGCCTCGGCGACGTAGAGGAAGCCCGTGTTCGCATCTTCGGCGATGTCGACGGGGTTGAGGAAGTTGGTCAGCCCGGCGATGCCGGAGTCGATGTTGTTGATCGTCCCGTCGCCCGCGCGGGTGAGGACGATGACGTCATCGCCGCCGCCGCTGCGCGTGACCAGCAGCTTGTTGTTCAGCGCGCCGCCGAAGGCCGAGCCGTGATACTCGATGATTCCGGCGGGGTTGTAGCTCTTGCCGAAGGTGAACGCCGCGCCGCGGTAGTTGCGGTCCGCCTGCGTGCCGATCGGGTAGGCGAGGACTTCGTTGGCGTCGATGCCGCTGGTGGGATTGCCTCCATTGAGCACGAACTCGCCGCGGAGCGGGTTCGGCTGCCCGTAGTATCCGCCGGCGGCGATGTTGTAGAGGAAGTCGCTCTGCGTCTCGAGCAGGTTGGTCAGGCCGAGGACATCGGGGCCGGTGTACGCGCCGTTGACGGAGTAGTCGATGCGCTGAGTCGCGCCGAAGGAGTACGGCGACGCCGGCGTCGCCGGCGTGTTGCCGCCGGAGCTCGCGCCGGTCGAGGGCGCGTACAGCTTGCCGTCGCTCGTCCAGACCAGGTCGTACGCGTTGCGCACGCCGGTGGCGTAGATGGTGAGCGGCGCGCCGGAGGCGAACGGGTTGTAGGTTCCGCCGGAGTCGGTCTTCACGTCGATCGCGCTCGGGCCAAGCAACGATGTGTCGAGACGCAGGATCGCCGCGCTCAGCAGGTGCTCGCTGCGCAGCCCGCCGACGTTGGCGGCCGCGCCCATGTCGGTCATGCTGCCCTGCGAGAAGTAGAGCGCGCCGTCCGGGCCGAAGGCGAGCTGGTTCGTCGAGTGATCGCGGATCGCGCGCGGCAGGTTGATCACCTCATCCTGCACGTTTTGCAGATTCGCGCCCGTCAACTTGGTGATCTTGCCGGACCAGTCGGCGGCGTTGGTATCCGAAGCGTCGCTGTGGCTGACCCAGAGGATCAGGTTCGCGCCGGTTGATGACGGATCGAACGCGATGCCGGTGATCAGGCGGGCGACGCCTTCGTGCGCGGTGATGCTGGTGATGTTCTGCGCCGCGCCGAGCGTACCGTCGCCGTTGATCGTGAAGCGCTGGATCAGGCCATCATCGCTCGCAGCGTACAGCTTTCCGTCCGGACCGATCGTGACCGACGTGTACGTCTGCCCGCCCGCCGTCGGCAGCGTCACCTTCTCGAATGCGATGTTCGGGTTCGTCACGCCCCCGGTTGTGCCGGTGGTGAAGGCGAACGTGTACGGCGTGAACGTCCCGCCGGCCGTGTCCTTCAATCCCGCCGTCACCTCGAAGGTGTAGGTCGTATTGGGATCGAGCAGCGTCGCGGGCGTGGCGATGATGGCGTCGCCGCCGCCGGAGGTGTTGAGGACGAGATTGATCGCCAGCTTGTCGCTCGCGCGATAGAGCTTGACGTTGGACGACGTCAGCGTGGCGAGGTCGATGTTGGCGCCCGGCGTCGGCAGGCGCACGTCCGCCGAGACGAACGCGTCGCGCGAAACGCCCACGTCGCCGTTGCTCGGGCGCGACGCGGTCACCGACGGATGCGCGCTGACCGGCTGGCCCGCGTCGATGCGGAAGTTGTCGAACACCATCGTCACCGGCGCGAGGTCGTTCTTCGCGCACGCGATGATTCCCGCCCGTCCGGCGGCGGTGAAGAAGTTGCTCTTGAACGATCCCGACAGCGTCACCGTCTTGCTGAGCTTCGTAAAGCTGCCGTTGTTCACGGCGTAGTACGCGCTGATCGTCCCCGTCGCCGCGTCGCCGACGAGCTGCAGGTCGAGCGTGTTGATGCTCGAGAAACTTCCCGGGCT
>JAICTV010000053.1 GCA_025936175.1 Phycisphaerae bacterium | reverse complement strand
CAAACGACGAGGGGCCGCCCAGGTGAGCAAAGCCGAAGCTGACGGTCGCGCCGGTAGTGGCGTCGAATTCTCGAACGTCATTGCCGTCGGCCACGAACATGTGGTTGTTCGACTTGTCGATGGCGACCGCCGCCGCGGTGGCGAGTCCCTGGTTGACATTGATGAAGGCCGAGTTGATGGTCGCGCCGCTTGCCAGGTCGTACTCGCCCACCGTCCCGCCGGGAACTCCGCCGCTGGCAACGAACAGGTGATTGCTGCTGTCCACGACCATCGGCCCCGGGACGTTGAGTCCCTGCGCATTGGTGATGAATGTGGCGTTGATCGTCGCGCCGGTCGTGGCGTTGTATTCGCCGACCGTGTTCTGGTTGGCGTTGCTCACGAAAAGATGATTGTTCCCGTCGAGGGCGAGGAAATGGTTACCCCCGCCGGAGGTGGTGACGAAGGGCGTGCTGACCGTGGCACCGGTGGCGGCGTCGTACGCCCCAACCGTATTGGACTGGAAATTGGCGACGAACAGACGCGAAGCGGCTTGGAGATGAGCAGTCGAGCCAATCACCGTCAAAGCCGTGACCAAGCAAGGCAGCGCCGCGGAGACGAAAGCGCGCCCGCGATATCGCCGGCAAATCATCAGGACGCCAAAGCCCAGGCCGACGATCGTGAACACAGACGGTTCGGGCACCGCGGTGAAATCGCCGCTCAGGGTGGCGGTCAGGATGGGCGTATTCGGATCGACGGTTCCGCCGCTGAAGTCGAAGGTGAAATTACCCAGCGCGGGCGCCTGGACGTTGGAAAACGTCAGACCCTGCGTGGCCGTGACGTGCAGCGCGTGCGCTTCCATCCCCGCCGGTGAATTCGGCGCCAAGTCGCCCTGGATCTCCTCCGGGACGTCGGCGCTGAACCGCAGATCGAAGCCGGTGGACGTCACGTTCTCCAAGCCGAGCAAGGCCATCGGCAGGTTCGCCTGGTTTCGCGGATTGATCGCTTGGTACGAAAGCAGGAACGTGCCGGCGGGCATGATAGGTGTGGGCGGATAGAAGAGGTCGAACGACGAAACCGTCTGCGCGGCCGCATCCACGTGCATTGTCAGCGCGGTCGCGATGGGCGGGGCAATGGGGCCGGGCGGCCAGGCATTCAACACCGCCAGCGAAACCATTTCGTTCCGCTGATAGACCGGGTTGGGAGGAAAGCTGTTCAGATTCAGCAGGCCGGTTTTCACCGCGGGCGCCGGGTACGCCGGACCGGAAACCGGTCCGGCGAAGACGGTTTGAAACTCGCTGGCAGTGCCGGCCAATACACAGGCGGGCCGAAGACGTGCGATCGCCAGCGCCGCCAGAGAAAAGGCCGCGGCCCGTAGCAGCGCGGCCGGGACGAGGTTGGGTCGGTTGCTATTCAAGCTGGCCTCCCGAGTGCGATTTGAAAGCGGTGCATGGTCTTTGGCGGCAGACCAATGCCTGAGCCGCCGCCTCGGCAGGTAATGCGAGGGCGGCGCGCATTTCGTGCCAAACAATTCGGCGAGCGGCTCTAAGCGGCGTCCGCGCAAACGGATATGCCGTTACGGTTGGGTGGTGATGGACTGAGGCTCGATGAGTTCAGCGGCTTCGCGTCGAAAGCGGATGAGCTCTTGGTCATCCGATCCTTTGTCCCGGTCCATCCATGTCTTTCCCGCGACATACCAGTGTTTGGCTTCGTCGAATTGCTCCAGCCGCTGATAAGCCATGGCCAGAAAGAAGTAATCAAACGCGTCGCCCCCGTGACGCGCCTCGATCGACTTTTTCAGGGTGAGCACGGCGCCGTGAAAAGTGCCCGCACGGTCTTGCGCCACACCCAGGGTATTGCGGATCGCCCCGTCGAGCGGCGCCATCTCCAGCGCTTTTTGAGCCAGCGCAACTGCCGTCTGAGGGTCGTGCAGTCGCACGTTCGCGTCGGTGGCCAGTGGCCAGGCCAATCCGTTCACTTCGTACAGATCTCCCTGGGCTGTGAAGTGCGCGTATCGTTCGGCGGCCTGCGCGAACAGAGTGATCGCCTGCGTCTCATCGCGGGGAACGCCCTTGCCCAACGCGTACATGTATCCGAGATGCTGCAAGCCCGCGGTCGCGCCCTGGTCGGCCGCGACGCGATACCACTTCACCGCCTCGATCGGATCCACGGCGACCCCTTCGCCCGTTTCGTACATGCGCCCCAGGCCGATCTGTGACCATGCTTCGCCGGAAGCCGCCGCCAGGCGGTACCACTTCATCGCTTCGGCAAAATCCCGGGGGATGACCCTGCCCGTTTCATAGAAACGCCCAAGCCGGTCCTGGCAGGTTGCATTGCCCAGCTCGGCGCCGCGCCGGTTGTGCGCGACCGCCTGCTCGAGGAGTGTTCGCGCCTCTTCGTCGCGTCCGGCATCCCGGAATGCGCCACCCAGCCGGTAGCTCGCATTGGCCGTCTCCTGCGCATAGAACGCATTGGCGGGAAAGTCCTTTTCCAACTGCGCGTACAGCTCAATGGCGCGGCGGAAGAAGATGACGGATTCCTCGAACCGGCCGACGGAACTCAGGAACTCCCCCAGCTTGCGCTGACTGTACGCGTGCTGCTGCCGAAAGAACGCGACGTCAGGAGATTGCGCCGACGCTTGTGTAAATATGTCCGCCGCCTGGCGCAGCACGCGCTCGGCATCTTTCATCCGGTCACTGACGAAAAACGCGTCGCTGAGCTGTACCTGAAAGTCTCCCAGTTCGATGGCGACCTGTTGGCTTCTTTCGGCCTCGGACTTGGCCAGGAGTTCGGCGGCAACAGCCCGGGCGCGAGCTTTTCGCTCCCTCAAAAACATCCAGGTCGAAACCGCAAGCCCCACGATCAGCGTCGCGACAATCGCCGAACCGGCAATCACTTTGAGCTTGTGACGGCGAATGAATTTTCTCAGGCGATAGCTCGACGTCGGACGGCGCGCCTCGACCGGCTCATCGTTGAGGTACCGCTGGACGTCGCCGGCCAGACCGGTGACCGTTTCATATCGGCGCGTGCGGTCCTTTTCCAGGCAGCGCATGACGATCCAGTCGAGATCACCGCGAAAAAGTCGGCTGAGGCTTTTGGGATCGATCCGCCGTTGATGCGCGACGGTGTTCAGTGTGGCGGCGGCCAGCGTGCTCATTCGCGTGCTCGGCTGCAGCGGCTCGACTTCCCGGATGATCCTCTGCATCTCCTCGTACGCCGCGCCCAGCAATTGCCTGGCGTCGAAGGGAGTCGCGCCGGTCAGCAGCTCGTAGAGCAGCACGCCGAGGCTGTAGATGTCGCTGCGGGTGTCGATGTCCATGCCGCTCATCTGCGCCTGCTCGGGGCTCATGTACGCCGGCGTCCCGATCATCTGGCGAAAACCGGTGAACAACGTCTTTTCCGTCAGCTTGCTCTGCGTTGCCTTGGCGACCCCAAAATCGATCACCTTGGCAACCGGCCGATCATCCAGCAGCGTGACCAGGACGTTGGAGGGCTTGATGTCGCGGTGAATGATTCCCTTCTGATGCGCGTGTTGCACCGCGCCGCAGACCGACGCAAATAACCTCAGGCGCTCGTTCGTGCTCAATTTCTGCTCGTCGCAGTAGCCGGTGATCGGAACTCCCCTTACCAGCTCCATGACGAAAAACGGCCTGCCCGTTTCGGTCGACCCCGCGTCGAAAACCTTGGCGATGCTCGGATGGTCCATCATCGCCAGCGCCTGACGCTCGGCTTCGAAGCGCGCGACCACCTGCCTGGTGTCCATCCCGAGTTTGATGATCTTTAGAGCCACCAGCCGGCGCACCGGGTGCTCCTGCTCGGCCATGAAGACCACGCCGAAGCCACCGTCGCCGATCTGTTCGAGCAATTTGTACCGGCCGATGATCGAGCCGGGCCCTTCGCGCAGGGGAACGCACCCGTCGAAAATGTTTCCCATGATCGCGGGGGTGTTCTCGCCGGCGGCCAGGTACGCCTCGACCTCAGCCCGCAGCGCTTCGTCCCCGGCGCAGGCTTGGGTCAGATAAGCCGAGCGTTCGTCACCGCGACGGGTGAGGGCTTCGGCGAAAATATGTTTCACGCGATGCAACTGCGGTGATGCCATCTGAATGCCCCGGCGGAATCACGGATCACCCAGCGCGCGGATCAAAAATGCCCGCGCGAATGCCCAGTCGCGGTTGGTCGTGCGCAGCGAGACTCCCATTGCTTTGGAAACCTCCTCCAGCGTCAATCCGGCGTAAAAGCGCAGGCGCAGCACGCGCGCGGCGTCGGCGTCTTGCTGCTCAAGGCGAGAGATCGCCTCTTCCAGTGCCAGGATTCGCGCCGGGTCCGCCTCCCTCGCCAGGTCCACCACGTCAAGCGGCAGTTTCTTTCTGCCCCCGCCGCGAGCCGGTCCGGCCTTGGCGCGGGCGTGCTCGATCAGAATGCGGCGCATCGCCTCCGCGGCCGCGTGGAAAAAATGCGCGCGGTTCGCCCAGGTCATCTCCTCATTTCCCAGCAGTCGAAGATAGGCTTCGTGGACAAGGCCGGTTGCTTGAAGCGTGTGGTCCTGCTTCTCCAAGCTCATGCGATGTTGCGCCAGCTTGCGCAATTCATCGTAAACCAGCGGCAGCAATTCCGCCGCCGCACGAGGATCGCCGCTGCCCATCGCTTCGACTAGCCGGGTCGCCTCGGACATCGGCGATCATCCTAGCTGATCGTTGAGCGTAACGAGAGCAGTGTCGAATCTATCAATTCGGAGAACAGAAGGATCGAGCCGACCGCCCGGCGAGCGGGTAGTGATCGCGACGAAGCTCGGCTGGAAGATCAATCACGAGACGGGCAAGAGCGAGGGTTTGGACAGCCGACCCGAGCGCATCCGCGCCGTTGCCGACGCCTCGCTCAAGCGGCTCAGGACCGACCGTATTGACCTGTTCTACCAACACCGCGTGGACAGCGAGGTGCCCATCGAGGATGTCGCCGGTGCCGTGAAAGAGTTGATTGGCGCAGGAAAGGTAAAGCACCTTGGACTGTCGGAAGCGGGCGTCGGGACGATCCGCCGCGCCCACGCGGTGCAGCCGGTCACCGCGCTTCAGAGCGAGTACTCCCTGTGGCACAGAATCCCCGAGCAGGAAGTCACCCCCACGCTTGAAGAACTCGGAATCGGCTTCGTCCCGTTTAGCCCGCTCGGCAAGGGATTCTTAATCGGGAAGATGGACGAGAATACGAAGCTCGACGGCACGGACTTCCGCAACACGCTGCCCCGATTTGCTGAAGAGAATCGGAAAGCGAATCTCGTCTTCGTTGAACTGATCGGCAGGATCGCGGTGCGGAAAAGGCCACGCCCGCTCAAATCGCGCTCGCGTGGCTGCTGGCACAAAAGCCGTGGATCGTTCCTATCCCCGGCACGACCAAGCTGCACCTGGAAGAGAACCTCGGCGGGGCCGCCGTCGATCTGACGCCGGACGACCTGCAGGAACTCGGTGAAGGCGCCGACAAGATCACCGTACGCGGCGCCCGGTACACCGAAGCAGGCGAGAAGCTCACTGGCCGCTGAGCGGCATTACCGCACCCAACCTGCAAGATGCCGGCGTGGTCCACTTGCAGTTCAACTGCGTCGTCTGAAACGGAGAGGGCGGGATTCGAACCCGCGTTACAGGTTTAAGCCCGTAAAACAGTTTAGCAAACTGTCGCCTTCAGCCTCTCGGCCACCTCTCCAAACGGGCACTCAATCTCGCCCTTGCGCCAACGGGGGACTGTAGGACGCGAGATAAAAAAACGCAAGATCAGCCGGGCCAGGTCGCGACGGGCATGCGGGTTTCCGCCTCGATCTGAAGCAGGCGATTGTACTTGGCCAGCCGCTCGGATTGGGCGATCGAGCCGACCTTGATCTGATCGCCGGCCCAGCCGACGGCGAGGTCCGCGAGCCAGTTGTCCTCGGTCTCGCCGCTGCGGGCGCTGACGGTGACGTGCCATCGCGCCGACCGCGCCAGGTTCAGAGCCTCGGCGGCCTCGGTGAGGGTGCCGATTTGGTTGACCTTCAACAACAGCGCGTTCGCCGCGTTGGCTTCGATGGCGCGCCGAATGCGCTGGGGATTGGTGCATAAAAAATCGTCGCCGAGGACGAGGCAGCGATCGCCGATGGCGCGGCGCAGCTCCGGCCAGTTGGCCCAGTCGTCCTCTGCCAAGCCGTCCTCGATGCTGACGATTGGCCACTGGCGCGTCCAGGCGGCCAGCGTCGCGATCATCCGGCTCGGCTCCAGAATGCGATGGTCTTCGAGGCGATAGCCGCCGTCGAAGAAGTGGCTCGACGCGACGTCCACGGCGAGCGCGAGGTCGCGCCCCGGCTCATATCCGGCGGCGCGGATCGATTCTACGGCATCATCGAACATGGCATTGATGTCGGGAAACGGCGGAGCGAGTCCGCCTTCATCTGCCTTGAGCGCGCGGGATGAATACTTTCGTTGACACAGCTTCGCGGCCGATTGATAGCAGGCGTAAACGCAGGCGAGTGCCTCGTCGATCGTAGCCGCGGAGGCTGGGACGAGCAGCACGTCCTGGATGGGCACTTGCCCGCCGGCGTGTTTGCCGCCGCTGAAAAGGTTGATCGTCAGTCGCGGGAGCGTTCGCAGCGGCTGTCCGATCATGTCGGCGAAGTGTCGATAAAGCGGGACGCCGCGCGATCGCGCCGACGCGCGCGCGAAGGCGATCGAGGTGGCGAGGACGGCGTTGGCGCCGAGCTTCGACTTATTCGGCGTGCCGTCCAGATCGATGAGAAAGTGATCGAGCGACGACTGGTCGGAAAACTGGCGGCCGATGACCGCGCGCGCGATCGTTTCGTTCACATTGCCGACCGCTTTGCGGCACCCGAGCCCGCCGTAGCGATTCATGTCGCCGTCCCGCAGCTCGAGTGCCTCGGCGGCGCCAGTCGACGCGCCGGAAGGCACCGATGCGGACGCCTCAGCGCCGTCACTGAGTCGGCAGGCGGCCGAGACAGTCGGTCTCCCGCGGCTGTCGAGAATTTCCATTGCGGAGATGTGCTCGATGGTTGGCATCAGGTCGGAATCAAAGTCCACATGAGGTCAATCAGATCGCGGACGTGCGTCGACGGCGTCCGCGCCGCCGCGACGGCCCACTCCCGTTGCGCCCGTTGCTGGCGCGGGTCGAGATACTCCAGCGGCGAGCGTCCCGCAACCCGCGCGAGCATGCAAGCGACCGTGTGCCGCGCGGCCATCGCTTGAAGGTTCTGGTTCCAGTACAGCGGTCCGACGGCTGTGGAATAGACGTCGCAGAACTGCACCGCCGCGCGCACGAAGCGCGGATCGCGCCGGTGGTGCGCTTTGCTGAGCAGATGGGTCAGCGCAAAGCCCAGATCGAACGCGGGATCGCCCCAGTGGATCACCTCATGATCGAGCAGGACAAGTCGATCCTCGCGCACGAGGATGTTCTTCGGGCTGTAGTCGCCGTGAACGAGCGTGAGGCGGCGGGCGCGCGTGTCGGCGACGAGTTGATTCAGAAAATCGCTCGCCTCCGGCACCTGCTCCGCCGCGTAAAGGTAATACGGCTCGAGGCGAAGCGATTCGAAGAACGACCGGTCGTCGAAGATCTCCCGCAGCGGCCGTCGGCTCTCGGCGGCGCGGCGATGGATCGCGGCGAGAATGCCGGCGAACTGCTCGATGTGGCCGGCTTCGAGCCGACCGGCCAGGAGCACCGTCTTCCAGTTCTCGTGCGGCTGCGGCACCGCCGCCATCGCCAGCAGGTGCTGCGGCGGGTCTTCGAAAATCAGCGGCGTGATCGTGCCGGGTGGGGCGAGAGTCGCGAGATGTTGAAGCCCCAATGCCTCGCGATGAATCCGGGCAGGGTCGCTGAACCAATCGACCTTCACGCGCAGTTTTCCCAGCGCCTGCTTGAGCACCCAGGCTTCGCCACTCGCCCGTTCCACGCGCACGGTGCGGTTCGACACCCCGCCGGTAAGCGTGCGGCAGGCAGGCGTCTCGTCGCGCGCGATCCGGCCGGTGTCGCGAAGGTACGCGATGAGCTGATCGTGCTGTTCGATGTCGATTTGCTCGCTCATGCCCAGGGCGCGTTGACGAAGTGCCGCGACGATGTTCTGCTTCGATCCGGCGTGTTCGAAGCGGAGCTACGACAGATCGATGACTCGGCGCCGCAGCTCATCGAGCGCGTCCGTCAGCTCGCGGAGATCAACTCCGGCACAGATCATCTCGCGGGACTCGCGCGGATGGAAGCGGAACTGACCGCGGAGCTCAAATCGCTGACCAATGATGTCCACAAGATCGACTTGCCGGCGGCGGCGACGATCGATTCGCGCGGGAAGACGATCGAACGTCCGCTGGGCCGGGCGATTCTCGCATCAACGCGGCCGAACGCGCCGCTGCGGGCGCTGCTGAACATCCATTACGACACGGTTTACGGCCGAGATGACCCGTTTCAGCGCGTCGAGATGATCGACGCCACCACGATGCGCGGCCCGGGCGTCGCGGACGCAAAAGGCGGGATCGTCACCATGCTCGCGGCGCTGCGGGCACTGGAATCGAGCGCGCGGGCGGAACGCATCGGGTGGGAAGTGCTGCTCAATTCCGACGAGGAGATCGGCTCGCCCGGATCGGCGGCGGTCATCGCCGAAGCCGCGAGGCGGAATCATCTCGCGCTGGTCTTTGAGCCGGCGTTTTCGGACGGAGCACTCGTCGATGCCCGCAAAGGCTCCGGCACGATCACTGCGATCGTGCGCGGACGCGCCGCGCACTCCGGCCGCGATTTCGCCGCCGGACGCAGCGCGATCGTCGCGCTGGCGATCCTCATCATCCGCCTCGACGCCGCTCAAGTCGGACAGAGCGGCATCACGATCAACTGCGGAGGGATCGAGGGTGGCGGCGCGACCAATATCGTGCCGGACCTGGCGATCGGTCGATTCAACGTTCGCGCGACGACGCCGGACGATCAGCGGCTCATCGACGGGATCTTCGCCAAGGCCGCCGATGAAGTCCGCCGGCGGGACGGGATCAGCGTCGAGCTGCACGGCGGGTTCAATTCACCGCCAAAATCCTTTGACCCCCGCAGCGAGAAGCTGATGAATCACCTCATCGCCTGCGGCCGCGAGCTGGGCATGACGCTCACGCACCGCCCCAGCGGCGGTGTGTCGGATGGCAACAAGATTGCCGCGGCGGCGGGCATCCCGGTGATCGACTCACTCGGCCCCGTCGGCGGCGACCTGCATAGCGATCGCGAATTCATGCGGACCGACACGCTCCCGCAGCGGGCCAAGCTCGCCGCCCTGCTGATGCTGAAGCTCGCCGCCGGCGAAATCAGCGTCTGAGCCGCGTCCGATAATCCTCGCGCGTCTGTCGAACGTATTACCGGTAAGTACCGGCCGATACTTTATATATGGTCGTCATCCGCCCCGTCGCCATGGCCGATGTGGATGCGCTGGCCGAGCTGGCGAGCCTCGCGGGGGTCGGTCTGACCACGCTGCCGAAGGATCGCGGGCTTCTGACCAAGCGCATCCGGCGATCCGTTGAGAGCCTCGGCGCGTTTGCGGAGCGGCCGGGCGGGGAGAGTTATCTCTTCGTGATGGAGGACCTGGGCGTTTCGCCGGCAAAGGTCGTCGGCGCGTGCGGCATCACGTCGAAGGTCGGCGGATTTCAGCCGTTCTACGCGTATCACATCGAGACCTCGCTGTTCGAGTCGAAGGTGATCAACGTCCGCAAAGAGGTGCCGATTCTGAAACTCGTCGAGGAGCACGATGGCCCGTGCGAGATCGGCTCGCTGTTCCTGCATCCGGACTGGCGCAAGGACCGCAACGGGAAGATGCTCCAGCTGGTGCGCTTCCTCTTCATCGCCGAGCATGCGGAGATGTTCGAGTCGCAGGTGGTGAGCGAGATTCGCGGCGTATTGGACGAACACGGTCACTCCCCCTTCTGGAACGCGCTGGGCCAGCATTTCTTCGACATCGATTTCGCCGAGGCGGATCGGCTGAGCATCGTGAACAAGAAGTTCATCGCGGATTTGATGCCCGATCATCCGATCTACATTCCCCTGCTGCCGCCGGAGGCGCAGGCGGTGATTGGCAAGCCGCACAAGGAGAGCGAGCGGGCGGTGAAGAATCTGGAGGGCGAGGGATTTAAGTTCGCGAACATGGTGGACATCTTCGACGCCGGGCCCGTGATGAGCTGCGCGCGGGACGAGATTCGGACGGTGAAGCAGAGCCGGCGGGCGACGATCTCGGCGATCGTGGATCACGAGATTCCCGGACCGACATACATGATCGGCACGACGCCGACGCAGTTCCGTGCGGCGCGCGGAGGCGTGGAGAAAAAAGACGGTGATGGGATCCGTATTACCGCGGAGACGGCCGCCGCGCTGAAGATCCAGGTGGGGGAGCCGGTGCGTATTGTTGAGTTGTGCCCTTCGGATGCGAAATGAGCGACGTGCGAGATCAGGTCGAACGCGCGGTCGCGGCGGCGCGGGCCGCTCTCGAAGCCTGGCTTTGCGCGCCGCACGCACGCCGGGTCGAAGTCCTTACCGCGTTCGCCGAACAGCTCCGTCGGCGCAAGGCGGATCTGACGGAAACGATCAGTCGTGAGATCGGCAAGCCGCGCTGGGAATCGGCGACCGAAGTCGACGCGATGATCAACAAGGTCGCGTTGTCGATCCGCGCGCATGAGGAGCGGCGACGTGACATCCGCAGCGAATCCGCCGGCGTTATCAGCGCCACAAGATACAAGCCGCACGGCGTGCTGGCGGTGCTCGGACCGTTCAACTTTCCGGGCCACCTGCCCAACGGGCACATCGTGCCGGCGGTGCTGGCGGGGAACACGGTCGTGTTCAAACCCAGTGAATTCGCTCCGGCGACAGCCGATGTAACGCTCGAATGCTGGCGCGCCGCCGGACTGCCGGAAAATGTCATCACGATCGCGCAAGGCGGATCCAAGGTCGGCGAAGCACTCGTCAGCCATCACGGCATCGACGGCGTGCTCTTCACCGGCTCCTTCGCCGCGGGTCGGGCGATCAACCGCGCCCTGGCGGATCATCCTGGGAAGATCACTGCATTGGAGATGGGCGGGAACAATCCGCTGGTTGTGCACAAGGTCGCCGATCTGACGGCGGCGGCGTATGCGACCCTTCAATCCGCCTATCTCACCGCCGGACAGCGATGCAGTTGCGCTCGGCGGCTGATCCTGATCGCCGGGCCGGAATGTGTCGCATTTGTCAACGCGTTGCTCCGCATGATCGGCCGGCTTCGCGTCGGCCTTTACACCGACGATCCGGAGCCTTTCATGGGCCCGGTCATCAACGCCGCCGCCGCGGAAAAGCTGCTGGCGGCGCAGGCTGAACTCGTGCGGCGAAACGCTCAGCCGCTCGTCGAACTGCGCCCGCTGCGCGGCATTTTGAATCTCCTCATGCCGGGTCTGATCGACGTCACCGATGTCGCCGATCGACCGGATGAAGAGCTCTTCGGACCCATCCTTCAGCTCGTCCGCGTCAAAGATTTCGACGCCGCGATCGAGGAAGCGAACAAGACGCGTTTCGGCCTCGCCGCCGGATTGCTCAGTGATGATCGGTCGCTCTACGAGCAATTCTTCCGCCGCGTGAAAGCGGGCGTCATCAACTGGAACCGCCCGCTCACCGGGGCGAGCTCCTCGTTGCCGTTCGGCGGGATCGGGGACAGCGGCAATCATCGCCCCGGCGCCTACTTCGCCGCCGAGTACTGCTCGTATCCGGTCGCGTCGCTCGAATCGGATCGGCTGACGATGCCGGCGACTTTGCTGCCGGGCGTCGAGTTGTCATGAACGCCTTCGAGGTCAACTTCGACGGCATCGTCGGCCCGACGCACAACTACGCGGGCCTGAGCTACGGCAACGTCGCGTCGATGCGGAACAGGCGGGCGGCGTCGAATCCCAGGGAGGCGGCGCTGCAGGGTCTGGCGAAGATGAAATTCTTCGCTGCTCTGGGCCTGAAGCAGGCAGTGCTCCCACCGCACGAGCGGCCGCATATTGCGAGCTTGAGAAAGCGCGGATACACCGGCAGCGACGCCGAAATCCTCGCGAAGGTGGCCAAGGACGAGCCCGCGCTGCTCGCGGCCGTCTCCAGCGCGTCGGCGATGTGGGCGGCCAACGCCGCGACGGTTTCCCCGAGCGCGGACACGCTCGATGGCAAAGTTCACTTCACCCCGGCCAATCTGGCCAGCAATTTTCATCGCTCGATCGAGTCGGAGACGACCGCTCGCCTGTTGCGGGGGATCTTCGCGGAAGAAAGATATTTTGCGCATCACCCGCCCCTCCCAGCGGATTTGCCGGACGAAGGGGCGGCCAATCACACGCGACTGTGTCACGCTTACGGCGGTCCGGGGATCGAGCTGTTCGCCTGCGGCTCATCAGACCATTCACCGACGACATTTCCCGCGCGGCAGAGTTTTGCTGCGAGCAACGCGATCGCGCAGTCGCATCGGGTGCGTGACAGCCGCTTCGTCATGCAAAATCCGCCCGCGATCGACGCGGGCGCGTTCCACAACGATGTCGTCGCCGTCGGTAATCGGTCGCTGCTGCTGTATCACCAGCTGGCGTGGCTTAACGCAAAAGGGACGATCGCGGCCTTGCGAAAGTCGCTGCCGGAACTTCGCGCGATCGAAGTGAAAGACTGCGACGTGCCGCTGGCGGACGCGATTTCGAGTTATCTCTTCAACAGCCAGCTCGTCACGCTGCCGGACGGATCGGATGCGCTGATCGCGCCGGTGGAGTCGCGTGAAAACCCGCGCGTCGGCACGGCGATCGACTCATTCGGCATCGCGACGCACTTCGTGGACGTGCGGCAATCCATGCGCAACGGCGGCGGGCCCGCGTGCCTGCGGCTGCGGGTCGTGCTCACAGAGACGGAGTTGGCCGCCGCTCGGCAGAGCGTGATGTGGTCGGAGGCGCTTTACAAAAAACTGGTGGCCTGGGTCGAGCGGCACTATCGCGATCACCTCGGCGCCGACGATCTGGCCGACCCCCGCCTGCTTGATGAATCGCGCACGGCGCTGGACGCGCTGACGAAGATCCTTCGGCTCGGATCGGTCTACGATTTCCAAACCTGAAGCTCGTTAGTTTGGCGTGACCGCGACGACGTTGCTCCACGCCGAGTCCGCGCCCGACCCGTTGGCGCGTACGCGGAAATAGTAGAGTTGGCCGCTCGTCAGGCCGGTCACGTCTTTCGAGGTGTCGTCCACGTTCGCGTTGCCGCCGTTGGTCCACGACACGCCGTCGGTCGAGTGCTGAATGCGGAAACCGTTCTCGTTGCCGGAATTGTCCGTCCATGTCAGGTGCACGGATGTCGCCGTCAGCACGCTGCCGCCCAGATCTGACGGCGCGTTCGGGCTGCCGGCGTCCTGCGTCGTCGCGCTCACCGTTGCGGTGTAGTTGCCGTTGCCGTTGGAGTTAGTCGCGGCGACGCGGAAGTAGTACGTGGTGCCGGCGGAAAGATTCGTGGCGGCGAAACTGGTGACGTCCGCGCCGGTCGTGCCCACGACGGTCCAATTGCCGGCGCCATCCGGCGAGCGCTCGATCGAGTAGCCGGTCTCGTCGGTGACGTCGGTCCAGGAAAGGTTGACCTGCGACTCTGAGACGGCCAGCGCCGTCAGCCCGGCCGGCGCGAGGGGGACCGCGAAGGTCGATGGCGCATCGGGCGCGACGTCATCCGCATCGCTCGGCGCGACGCTCACCGTGTAGCGGGTCGACGTCACCTGCTCGTAGGTCAGGTGGAAATACTTCGTCTGCGTGTCCTGCGTGATTGCGAGCTTGCAATCATACGGGCTCGTGGGCGGGTTGCCCGTCTCCAGCAGCCGCAGCGCCGACGCCGTCGCCGGCACGCTCCACTGCGTCCGCGTCGCGCGGTGCGATCGCGCCTGCTCGACGCGGAGCACCGATGCGCAGCTTCGAAAGACGACCGCCCAGATACCGAAGGCGATCGTCAGGAACAGGATCACCGCCGGCAGGACATAGCCGCGGGAAGATGTACGCCGAACCGATCGCATTACTCTTCAAACTGCAGCGTGAGGTCGTGTTGTTCCGAGTCGAATTCCGCGGTCAGCTTCACCTGAAGTTTTCCTCCGACGACTTGTGCGTCCAATGACTTGATGTGATCCGCCAGCGGCAGATCGGCGCCGCTCGTGACGTCGCGGCGGACGAGCTTCTGCGATTGCACGAGGTATTCGATCACCGTGTCCGGATCGCCCCACTGCGCTGAGCCGTCCGGCGTGCCGCCGCCGTCGAAATTGAACTCGACGCTCGTGCCGTCGTTCGTCCGCGCGGCGATCGCGGGGCCGTAATCGGCGGCCATCGCGTCGCTGGCGAGCTTCAGCTCCTTGGTCAACTGCACCACCACCTGCGTGTCGCGCGTGCCGCGCAGGTACCAGCGCCACGTGTTGGCGATGATCATCAGCACGATGACGCCGACGGTGCCGACGACCATCAGCTCCAGCAGCGTGAAGCCGGTGCGCCGTGCACGAGAGGATGATCGCGGCAAACGTCGCATCAGTTGATCGGCGTCACATCCGCCGTGACGGTGACGGTTTCGGCTTTCAAATCGGAGTCCCGGCTGATGATGCTGACGTTGTTCGCGGCGGTGACCGTGGGCACGGACGATTGCGTGATCGGCGCCGAGGTGATCCGCGCGGGCGCGGCGAGCTTCTGCACCCAAGGGTCGTTCGAACGCGTCACGTACAGGGTCGTGCCGGGACCGTAGCCCGCCTGCAATCGGCGGAGCAGGCGCATCTGCGTCGCCAGAAGCGACGCCAGCGTCACGACGCCGAACGCCAGCAGCACGATGGCGATCTGGAGCTCGACGAGGGTGAATCCGCCAAGACGCAGGCGGCCGCGGCGGGTTTGGGTGTTCATCGGTTGCTCCTCCTAAAAATCAGGTGGCGTCAAGACGGTTCCGCCGTTGTGGACGAAGCCCGTCACTTCCCCGTCCTGGGTGATCGTCAAGGTTCCGGTCCAGACGTCGCTGCCGTTGCGCGTCGCCGTGACGGTAAACGTGTCATCGGCGACGTTGCTGAGCTGATACGTGAAGTACCCGTCGTTGCCGATGGCGAGCTTCGCGTCGATCAGGCCGAGCGCGTCGAGAGACGTCATCGAATCGGCGAAGGTGCGGTGCTCGAGCCAGTAGACGCGCTGGGCGGACCAGACGGATCGCAGGTACTGCACCGAAGCGTCGAGATGGTTCTGCTCCGTCACGCGCGTGAAGCTCGGGACGGTCAGCGACATCAGGATGCCGAGCACGATGACGACGATGCTCACTTCGAAGAGCGTCATGCCGCGCGGACGGCGGTGACGAGGTTGAATGGTCGCACGGCACATCAGTGCACCGAGCCTCCCATGTTGAACATCGGGAGATAGATCGACGCCAGGATGAGCGCGACGGTGACGCCCATCCCCAGGATGATGCACGGCTCGATCATCGCGGTGATGCGGGCGGCCAAAGCGGCGACTTTTTGCTTGTAGTAGCCGGAGACCTGCTCGAGCACGAGCGGAAGCTGGCCCGACTCTTCGCCCACGCGGATGAGCGTGATCATGATCGGCGTGAAGAGGTGTGCTTCCTTCAACCCCGCGGCGAGCGAGCCGCCGCTGGAGACGCGCTTCTGCACTTCGCCGAGGCATTCGCGATACGGAACGTTCTTCTCGAAGATGCCGTCAAGGGCATAGAGTGATTCGAGCAGCGGCATGCCGGCGCGGAGGAGCAGCGCGAGGTTCGTCGCGAACTTTTCCATCGCGGCATTGACGAGCACCTCGCCGAATACCGGCGTCGCCATCAGGAAGGCGGTGAAGGTGCGCGAACCGGACGGCGTCTTGAGCCACTTCTTGATCAGGAAGCCGCCGACGATGAGGCTACCGACGAGGTAGACGCCGTAGTGCTGGAGAAAGTCCGAGAGGCCGATCACCGCGCGGGTAATGGCGGGCAGCGTCGAGCCGGTTTCCTTGAAAAACTGCGTGAAGGTCGGCACGACGAACCACATCATGATCACCACCGCCGCCACCGCGACGCAGAAGATGATCGTCGGGTAGATCATCGCGCTGATGAGCTTCCCCCTCGCCTCGCGATTCTCCTTCATATTCTGCGTGAGCCGGCCGAGGAGTGGGCCGATCTGACCGGAGATCTCGCCGGTGCGAATCACCTGCACCCAGTGGGATTCGAAAATCTTGGGGTACTCCGCGGCGGCAGACCACAGCGATGATCCAGACTGCACCTTCGAGGCGATCTGCCCCATCACGCCGGAGAGCTTGATGCTCTGCGTCTGGCTGCCCGACAGCTCCAGCGCATCCATCAGCGGCATGCCCGCCTGGATCATGGTCGAGAGCTGCTGGAAGAGATTGAAGATGTCATCGCCCTTGATGCCTTTGTGCCGCTTGCTCGACACGCGGGCACGGGAGAGGAGGAATCCTTGTTCGGCTGCCATGGCTTGTCTATTCCTCCGCCAGGGTGATGGCCAGGACGTCCTCGAGGCTGCAGACGCCCTCGCGCGCTTTCATGATGCCGGCGTCGCGCAGCAGGGCCATGCCCGACTTCTGCGCCGCCTCGCGAAGCAGAGGGAGCGGCGTGCGCGCCTGGATCAATCGCGCCAACTCCGGCGTGATGGGAACGACCTCGTACAAGCCGACGCGGCCCTTGTAGCCGGTGCTGCGGCACAATTCGCAGCCTTTGGGGCGATAGACCTTCTCGCCCGCGGTCATGCCGAGCCGCTTGGCGGTGTCGGCGTCGATCTCGACGGGCTGCTTGCAGTTGTTGCAGAGTCGGCGGACCAGACGCTGGGCCTCCACCATGCGCAGCGTCGCTGAAAGCAGGAACGGCTCGATGCCCATGTCCGCAAGACGCGGCACGGCGGCGAGCGAATCATTGGTGTGCAGCGTGCTGACGACCAGGTGCCCGGTGAGCGCGGCGCGGAGACAGATTTCCGCCGTCTCGCGGTCGCGCACCTCGCCGACCATCATCACGTCCGGATCCTGTCGCAGAAACGCGCGCAGCGCGGTGGCGAACGTCAGTCCGACCTGGCTCTTGACCTGCACCTGGTTGATGCCGGTCATCTTGTATTCGACCGGGTCTTCGACCGTGGTGATGTTGATCGACGGATCGTTCAGCTTCGACAGCGCGGCGTACAGCGTCGTCGATTTGCCGCTGCCCGTCGGGCCGGTCACGAAGATCAGCCCGTGCGGCTGCTCGATCGCCTTGGCGAAGTCGTCCGCCTGCTTCGGCAGAAAGCCGAGCTGCTCGAGCGTTTTCGGCGTGCCTTCCTTGCGCAGCAGCCGCATGACCATTTTCTCGCCGTAGACCGTCGGCACGGTGTTGACGCGATAGTCGACCCGCGCGTCTCCCAGCTTCGAGCCGAACGCGCCGTCCTGCGCGATGCGCTTCTCGGCGATGTCCATCTTCGCCAGGATCTTGAAGCGGCTGACGAGCGGGACGAACATGGGCTTGGGCGGCGGCGTGATCTCGATCAGCTCGCCGTCGATGCGATAGCGGACGCGCACTTCCTTCTCGAAGGGCTCGAGGTGAATGTCCGATGCGCGCTGCACGATCGCGCCTTCCAGAATGGTGTTCGCCAGGCGGATGATTCGACCATCGACGCCGGGCGGAACGGGCTCCTGAAGATCAAGGACCGCTTCGTCTTCCTGCGGCGCGGTCGCGGAGTCGAAGTTCTCGACCGCGATTTCCTTCACCACGTCTCGGGCGCCGAAGTTGCGATCGAGCGCGGAGACCAGTCCGGTCGGCGGCGCAACCACCAGCACCACCGGCATCCCCGCCATGTGCTGAATCTCTTCCTGCAGCAGGATGTTCGACGGATCGACCACCGCGACGATCAGGTTGCCGTTGTCCTTGCGGGCCGGGATGAGCAGGTTCTCGCGGCAGAATTTCTCCGGAAGCGTCTGCACGACCTCCGGATCGGTCATCACCTCGCCCTCGCGCTTGCCGAGGTTCGTTTGCTCTTCCAGCAGGTCCTTAAGCTCTTCCTCGTTGAGCAGGCCGCGCTCGATGAGCATTTCGCCGAGCATCCGCGGCTGCTTGCCGGAAAGCCGCGTCTTTTCCTGCTCCGCGTTGAGCTCGCTGATCGCGGTGTCGGTGACGCCGCGCTCCTTGTACTTCCCGATCGCGACGTCGCCGAAATTCGAGGAGATCTGCCTGGCGATGGGGAGATGGAGGTACTCGGCGTAGGCGCCGGCGATATCGAGCTCCGACGCAAGGTCGAGCTTGACCAGCACCTTCTCGATCGTCGCGCCGCCCTCGCCGAGCGCGCGGCGGAAGCCTTCCATGTCCGGCGGCTTGATGAAGCTGTCATTGGACTGCCGGGCGGCACGAAGGGCCTCGGCCACTTCCTTGTCCGTCAGCAGCTCCTTCTTGACCAGCACCTTGTGCAGCGGCAGCGCGCGCGAGCCGTAGTAGCGGCGGCGGTTCTCCTCGGCCTGCACGTTGCGCAGCACGTCTTCCGTGATCCCCTTGCCGGAGTACATCTGGCAGACCAGCTCCGCAAACTTTCGCCGCTCCTGGAGGAGCTGGAGGAGCAGAGGTTGTTTGCTCGTCGATTCGATCATCGATGCGCTTCCCAGTTGCCGCCCGCGACGGCGGATTTCTTGTCGTTGGCTTGCGGTTTATTCGCGTCTTTGCCCCGCGCGAGGGTTGCGGCGCCACCCGCCGAAGCGGGCGGAGCGGCGTTGGCGTCATCGTCCTTCTTGTCGTGCAGTCGCAGCGTGACGAGCTGACCGTTTCCTTCGACCAGCGCGAAGTCTTCTCCGACCCGCAACGCGCGGATGAGCGGACCGTCGTCCCGCGCCCGCGCCACGTCCCCCTCGCGCAGCGCGTGACCATTCACCATCGCGACACGCGCGCCGCCCGACAGGAAGATCGCCTGCAGGTTCAATTCGCCGAGCTGCTTCCCCGGCTCGATCGCCAGGGCGGGTCCGAGCCCGCCGCCGGCGATCCCTTGCGAACGGAACGGGTCGCCCGCCAATGCGAGCGTCACCGATCGGTTGATCGCATCGCCCGCGTCTTTCCTGGCAGTCTTGGGAGCCTCGATCTTGTCCGGGAAGAGGTAGCCGTACGCGCAGTAGCCGTACGCGGCGAGCGAAATGCCCAGGAGCATTTTGGCGGGAGTCACGGTCATGACCTGACCCCCGCGCCGCCTGGCTTTTTCTCAACCGCCGGGACGATCTTCGCCGGCCTGGAGGTCGGGCTCATGGTCTTGTTCTTGTCGGGCACATCAAGCGCGAGCCCGCGCAGCGTCATCGCCATGACCAGCGCGCCCCCGCCGCCCGGGCTCTGCATGAGCAGGCGGTCGATGCGCATGAGCCGCTGGCCGTTCTCGATCCACTCGACGATCTTCGCCAGGCTCTTGAAGTCGCCTTCCATCTCGACCTGCCAGGTGATGACCTTGCAGGGGCCGAGGGTGACGACATCCTTGGGGTCCATGCGAATGAGCTTGACGCGCTGCGTGCGGATGCCGCCGAGCAGGTAGTTCGTCCAGTCGTTGAGATCGACGCCGCGGCTGAGCTTTTTGTTGTAGGCGGACGCCTGTTGCCGCAGTCCACCGACTTCGCCGGCGAGTTGGGCGCGGGCCTCGGCCTTGCTGAGGCGCGTGTTGGCGTCGTCGATGCGCTGCCCGAGCGGGCGGGACACGCCCAGAAACCCGAGCAGGAACAAACCGCCGATCACCGCGACGGCCATGCGCGCGCGGCCGCGGAGCCTCTCGGCCCACTTGTTCTTCGGCGGCGTTAGTGCGGTTTCCTCCATGTCACTCTACTCCGCTTTGGCGACGGCGCCCTTGGCGTCAGCCTTCTTCTCGCCGGCGTCCTTCTTGTCCGCGCCGCCCGCGGCGGCGCCTGCATCTTTACCCTTCGGAAGACACGCGATCGTGAACGACGCCGGATCGCTGGTGACGACGATCTTCTTGTTCCCGGCGTCCGGGCTCTTATTCACGCGCAGCGACGAGAGCTTGATGTCCGGGAAGTCGCGGATGATCGCCGCCGTGCCGCGGACGCCCGCGAGAAGCTGATCCGTCTCCGGCGGCGCGGGGAGATCGCGCGGGCAATTCCCCACGAAGCTCATCATCAATTCGCGCTTCGGCTTCTTCATGTTCTTCTCGCCGCCGCTCATCTCGTATTGACCCTGGAAAGAAACCATCTTCACGCCGGTCGGCACCTTGTCGGAAAGCTGGCTGAGGTACTCGGTCCAGACGACGCGGTTGCTCAGGAAGGAGTTGACCGCCTGCACCTCGGCCGACAGTTGTTTCTTCTCGTCCTTGAGCTTCGCGTCCTCGTTGCGCGAGAGGACGACGTTGCGGGCGTTGTCCTCTTCGGCGCGGATGGCCTTGTTCTGGGCGACGGTTCCGGCGCCGTAGAGCCACAGACCCATGCACGCGACGACCGCACCGAGCACCGCCACTTCCCCGCGGGGAACAAGGTCCCACAACTGCGGCGGCGGCGCGAGCGGGCGAGCGAGGTCCGGCGCCGGCTTCTCCCAGGCGATGCCGCCGAGCGCCAGTCCCTTCGCGGTGGCGGCCGACGTCGGCCCCGTACCGGCGACCGACCGGAATCGCATTCCCAGATCACCGGACAACTTCCCGGCGATCTTTTCCGTTTGCGGCCCGTCGAGGACGATCTCATCGAGACCCGCGACGGCGCCCAAATGCTGTAGCGCGTAGGTCTCGAACGTCCTGGACAGCGAGACGACGCTCTCGATGTCACCGTCTTCGTCCAGCTCCATCGTCCGCCAGAGCAGCGGATGGTTTCCCACCGTCAGCGTCGCCAGCAGGTGCCGCTCGATGACGCTGAGCTTCAGCGCCATTTTGTTGCCCCTGATCGGCGGGCTGACGCGCGTCAGCGCCCACGGCGCCGGCTCCACGCGGACCAGCCGAAACCCGAGTGTCCTCGCGACGTCGGTCAGGATCTGGAGATCCTTTCGCTTGGACGCGGCGACGCCGGCGAACGTCTTTCCGTTGACCTTGACCGTCACCAGGTCCGCCGACAGTTCCGTCGGAAGGATCGACGAGCAGCAGTGATGGTCATTCAGCAGCGCCTCGGCGGAGGCCACTTTCGCGCCGGTCGGCAACGTGACGAAGAACGACTGGCTCGCCGGCAGGCCGATCACCACGGCGGCATTTTTGCCGACCGACGTGGCGGCCTTCTCCAGCACCTTGTTCAGCACCACCGCCCAGTCCTGCTTCACGCAACGCTCGGCGCCGGTCTCGCGCGTCCGCACGCCGAAGGGCGTCTTGTCCATGACGCACCACGACGCTTCATGCTCGGTCAGATTGATTCCGACGGAAGCGGCGAGGCGGATCTTGGGCGCGGGGAACTTCACTTGGATCCACCTCGTGCGAGACGCGATCAGATGCAGATCAAGAAAAAGGCCCGCGAGCGAACAGCTGGTGCCGATCCGCTCGCGGGCCTGGCTTTCACACAAACTCGCGGCGCAGCCGTCTTACTGCTGCATCGGGTTGATCTTGGTGTCGATGGTGCTGTTATCAGGATCGTAACCCTGATCGGTGAAGGTCACCGTGTAAGCGCCATAGCCACCGGCCGCGCCCGCGCGGGTGAGCGTCAGCGTCCAGCTGTCTTCGAGGCTGCTGGTGCTGCCCGCCGCCGGGGTGCCGACCGAAAAATACTTCGGATTCGGCATCTGGATGTCCAGCTTCGTGATGTCGTCGCAGTACGTGCCCTGACGGATCTGATAGCGTTCCTGAGCCGAGCGGATGGCCGCCAGGTAGTTGAACGCCTCGCCCGCCTTCGAACGCTCGACCGAGTCGAGGAAGCGCGGAACCGCAAACGACGCAAGGACGCCGATGATGATAATCACGACGGCCAACTCGACGAGGGTGAAGCCCTTTCGCCCTCGGTTACGCAGAACAGTGTTCATGACCCATTCTCCACAAACTGACTCCTGAACAATTCGCACTGCATCACCGCGGGGTCGTTTGGTACAGCACTCGAGCTACGCCGCTGCGAGATACCCCAACGTGCAGGTTGTTCAGTCGTCCCGTTCCTTGCATCGACTCGGTGACGGGGTCACTTAACGAGGTCTAGGCAAGATTTGCTGTGTGGAGTGTGGGTTACAGATATCCCGCGCCGTGTTTTGGTTATCGGGCCACGTCAGCCTGCTCCAGTGCGACGTTGTTCTGTTTCGCATTGCGCCCTTGATGACGCACCACCTCGAACGGCAGGTCGTGCTTGCCGGTTTCTACGCCGGCGCTGAACTGCACCGTCTGATAATCGTGCAGCTTCGGCGAAAGGTTGCTTCGAAACACGACGTGGCCGGGATAAGTGCGGCGGACTTCGATATCGATCGGCTTGCCCGTGTAGTTGCGGACGCGCTGCACGTACAGCTCGTGATCGTCCCAGCCCGCGACGTCGGAGTTCACGTCGATCTGGATCTTGCCGTCCCCCACCCGACGATAAACATCCGCGTCGCGCAAGTGCATCCAGATCTCGTCCCGCGAAAACTTCTTCTCCAGCAGCTCGAAGATGACCTTCGGATCGGGACCGAGATTCAGCTCGATCTTGTCGCCAACGGGGATGTACTTGATCGGCTGCTGAGTGAGATACGAAAGCCCGCCGCGGCCGTTTTCGCGGAAGACGCGCACCACACCGTCCGGTAACGGGCTCTGGCCGAGCTTCGAATCCTTGTCGTTGGTCATCAGGTACATGCGGACGAGCTGCTCGCCGTACTCCTGCGGGCGGTAGCGGTACTGGATCTTGAGCGGGACGGTCGTGGTCTGGATCGAGCGCATGCGCTTGGACCAGCCGTTCTGGATCGTTTCGGTGCCTTCGATAGAGAAGACGAAGTACTCGCTGAGGCCCTCCTTGATGATCTGCTTCTCGGCGGGAGGCGCCGCGGGCGAGGATGCGGCGCCGGCGGCCGTGACAATGCTGACGTCCTTCATCAGGTTGCGCGCCGCCCGGTCGCGGAGCTGCTTCGCCTCCTCGCGCTCGAGCTTGTCCACCTCCTGCATCGGAATCTTTGCGAGCTGCGCGATCTTCTCAACCAGGTTGATGGATCCGACGATGAGGCGGATGCTGGCGTCCTCGTACTCTTCGCCGGAGTTGTTGTAGACGCGCACGAAGCCCTCCAGCTTCGTGTTGCTCTCATCCGCGCCGGCGATGGCGACGTAATCCGCCGACCACGTGATGCCGCTGGTGAAATACGTGATCTCGATCGTCGCCTCGCCGTCGATATCGCTCTGCACGTTCCAATAGAGCATCTGCGGCTTGTCGTGCGGGAAGGTCGTGTCGAGTACGTCCAGCTTGTCCGCCTGCGTGACAAATCGCAGCTCGACCGACGACGGATCGATCAGCGTGTTAGCCCAGGAAAATTGCAGCGGGTTGACGCCTTTCTTGAACGTCACCACGCGCGTCTCGCGCACGAGCGTGAGGTCTTCGCTGTTATAGATCGTCAGCGCGACGGTGTTGCGCTTGGGGACAGTCGAGAGATCGACGTTGCGCGCCGTCGCCGCCGTCTGGATCAACATCAACAGGATCAGGATCTTTGTTTTCATTGGATTACCACTCGTTCTTCAGAATCACGTGGAGTTTCTTCACGATCGTCTCCGACTTGCCCGTCTTGCCGTCGCGCGGCGGAAGCTTGACGTGAAACAGCGGCTTTTCGAACGCGCTCTTCTCGTCGTCCTGCGGGTCGAAATTATTCTCCTTGCCCAACTCCCACTGCACCGGTCGATCGTTGTTGTGGCCGATCTCGGCGCGGAGGTTGTGCAGGTTTTCCGCGACATCCAGCGTGACCGGCTGATCCTTGTGGTTCTCGATCTCGTACTTCACGATCAGATCGTAGTCGTAGAGATTTCCCGCGTTGCGCCGCTGCTCGTTCTTCTCGATCGTTCGCTTCACGACGATGTCCTGTGCCGTGCCGAGATAAAGCCGCATCTCGTCATCCACCGGCGTGAACTTGCCCCAGTCTTCCCCGAGGAAAGCCGTCGGCTGATTGGCGCCGCCGTCGATGAAGATGCGGACTTTCCCGTACGGCAGCGGCGCCCCGCCGAGATGATGAGCCGCGTCGTTCTTCAACACGTAATGCATCGGGACGCGCAGCTTGTGCTGTGCCGGGTCGAGATAGCCGAACTGCTCGAGGTCCGCCGTGTAGGTCTTTTGCACCGGCACGGCGTCGAACTTCGCCATCAGCATCTCTTTGGTCTCGTTCAAGCCGATCGGCTTGAGAAATTCCTTGCCGAAGCCGGCCCAGAGATTCGTGCTGCCGAATTCCTCGTTCGCGAAGTTCTGCAGACGGATGTACTGCGAGAGCGTCAGCGTCGATTCATCGTGCGACGCGACCGCGCGATAGTTGAAACTCTTCGAGAGGTTGCCCAGCAGGTAGCTGATCCGCACGCGCGCCGAGCCGGAATCGCTCGATCCCACCGCCCACACCAGCGCCGCCTCGCCCGGCGGATAGCTCACCGACAACACCTTCGCTTCGAGGTCCTTCTTTTCCCCTGCCGGCGCGACAACGCGAAAGACGATCGTGTTCGGATCGATCTGCGTGTTCGCCCATGAGAAATCGACCTGGTTCTCGCCCTTGACCAGCGGCACCACCCGCTCTTCTTCGACGAGCGTGGCGCTTTCATGATCGAGCTGGATCTCGACGCGCTCGCGGACCGGCAGCGTGATCAGCTTGATGCGCGCGTACGCCGGCACCGCCATCGCCGCCGTGATCAGCCACGGCAGCCATCGGCTTGGCTTCATTTTGCTTCTCCTGATGGGACTGTTTGTCTTGTCCGAACTCACAGACGCGCTGAGGCTTGAAAGGTTCCCGAATGTCGCGAGACTGTTTCCCCCCAACGTGATGACCGTTCAGGCAAACTGGCAAGATCGCTCGCTGCTTTTATGGGACGACGCGGAGTCGTCCGCCGCGCCCGCTCATGCGCCCGCGTCCGGGGCGGCGGCGCTGCGCGATTACGTCGGGCAGATCTGTTCCGACGGCCTGCTCGCCTCCGCCGCGCGCGAGGCCGGATTGCGGCTGCAGTTGCCGGGCAACGACGGCGCGACGCCCGTCCTCACCGACATCGCGACGCTCGCCTTCTCGCCCGCCGAGGCGATGGACCTGCTCCTCGCCCTCCCGCAGCCGATGCCGGAAACGTGTGGCGATTCGTTGCGATACTGGACGCGGCTCGCCCGCTTCGTCATCGAGTCCGTCCGCCTCCAGAAGTTCTATCCGACCGCCCGGCGGTGCAACGCACACCACGAAGCGCACTGGCGACTGCACCTCGATCCGGCCGAGATGGATCAGCTCGAGCGTTTCGCCGTCGCGATGCCCCCCGTCTGCTCCGCCGTCGCCGACGATGAAGCCACGCCGCTGGAGTTGATCGATTCGTTTTTGACCGCCACGGCCGATGCTTTGATCCGCCGGGCGGCACAGAACGACCCGTTCTTCACGCGGATGTACGCTCTGGCGGCGGAGCCGGGCGCGGGGCCAGAGGTTCGATTGCTCGCCGGCCTGCTCAACGACACGTCGCACGTCCCCGGTGAGACGCACGACAACGATCTGCTGGTGGATCAGGTGCAGTTGTGGACAAGCCGTTTGAGCGGCGCGCCCGCGGCGAGCGGCTGGCAGCTCGCCTTCGAGCTCATCGAGCCGGACGAA
Organism: Phycisphaerae bacterium; assembly: GCA_025936175.1. GTDB lineage: Bacteria > Planctomycetota > Phycisphaerae > Tepidisphaerales > Tepidisphaeraceae > JAICTV01. The sequence goes on along the minus strand of JAICTV010000053.1, from coordinate 774 downwards.
GACGCGCCGGAGAACGCGCCGTGGCGGATCGAGTTCCGCCTCGAACCGCTGGGGGAGGGCAAATCGATCGACGCGGCGAAGATCTGGTCGGACGCCAGCCCCCTGAGCGCGCTGGGCCGACAGCAGACGGAATTGCGATCGGTCCTCTCCGCCGAGCTGCACCGCGCCGCCGAAATTTTTCCGCCGCTGACGCGCATCCTTCAAACGCACGCGCCGACGGCGCTCGAGCTCTCCACCTCCGAGGCGCAGCAATTCCTCCGCCAATGGTCGGCCGAGCTCAAAGCGCAGCAGTTCGGGATCGACCTGCCCGCCTGGGCGGAGGAAATCGATCGCCGGCTTTCGCTGGTGATGGCGTTGCGTCCGCTCGATGATGCGCGGCACGCGACCGACGCCGAGGACCGCGCCAGCGCCGGAGCAGGACACGGTGCGCCGTTCGAGCCAGGCCTCACGCGCATGGGCCTGGACAGCGTCCTGGCGTTCGACTGGCGGATCTCGCTCGGCGGCGTCGAGCTGACGCCGGACGAGTTCGATCTGATCGTCCGCCGGCAATCGCCGCTCGTGCGTTTGCGCGGTCGATGGGTCGAAGTGGAAGCCGATGCGGCGGCGGCCGCCGAGGAGTTCCTCCGCCAGCACCCGACCGGCAAGACGACTCTCGGCGAAGCCTTCCGCACCGCCTTCGCGACCACGCGCGACGCGGGCGCCGCGACGACGGCAGGAAATCGCGCGCCGACCGTCGCCCTCGCCGGCTCATCGTGGGTGCGCGACCTGCTCGAT
>JAICTV010000332.1 GCA_025936175.1 Phycisphaerae bacterium | reverse complement strand
GGCGCGCACGCGATGATCATCGCCATCTGGCTCCACATGATGCGCGTCTTCCTCACCGGCTCCTATAAGCCGCCGCGCGAGTTCAACTGGATGGTCGGCGTGATCCTGCTGGTGCTGACGATGCTGCTGAGCTTCACGGGCTACTTGCTGCCGTGGGATCAATTGGCGATCTGGGCCATCACGGTCGGCAGCAACATGGCCAAGGCCACGCCGCTGATCGGCGCCGGCGGACCATTCGCGAAGATCATGACGTTTCCCGGAACGGACGTGCCGATGATCCACGCCGGATCGGACGCCAGATTCTTCCTGCTCGCCGGCACGTTCGTAGGCGAAAACGCGCTCTTGCGGTTTTACGTGCTGCACTGCGTGTTCATTCCGGTGATCGTGACGGTGTTGATCGCCATCCATTTTTGGCGCATCCGCAAGGACGGCGGGATCTCGGGGCCGTTGTAATTGGGAGGAAGTGCAATGGCGTCATCGCGCGACATCGTGAAGAAGGCCGGCCGTGCCGCGACGGAAGCTGCGCTGCAGGCGGCGCAGCCCGATTTGCAGGAGCGCCTCGAGCGAATCGAGAATGACTTGGACGGCCGTTTCACGCAGCTCGAGGAGAAGCTCGACCTCCGATTCAATCAGTTGCTTGACGCGGTCAATCAACTGCACGAACGCATCATGCGCGTCGAGATGAAAGTCGAAGCATACGTCGATCTGACCAAACAGCAGCTCGGAAGCAATCAGCAGCTCGTCGAGGGGATCGTGCGTCTGGAGATGACGCAGGGCCACAAGCGAAAGCGCGCAAGCTAAGGAGCATTCGCGAATGTCAGCCGTTCCTATTTTTCTCGCTGCCGCTGACGCGTTGACGTTTCCGCCGGAGGCGGTGAAGCATGGCATCAATGCCATCACCAAGCCGGAGTACTTCATCACGCTGGCGACGGTCGCGTTCGCGCTGATGTTCGTGCTGTACAAGCAGTGGACCCGGCCGCCGGTGGCGCTGGGGCTTTTTATCCTGTTCCTGATCTTCTATTTCGGCTCGATCGCGGACGCCAATTTCCGCGCGATCGTCGCCAAGCCCGACAACGTGCCGATCACCATCATGGTCATCAGCGTGATGATCTGCATCTGGATCGCGTTTCGGCGGGCGGCGATCAACGACTCGCGCGTGGCGGCGGGGCTGCCGCTGCTGGAAGAAGATCGCGACGACAAAGTCCTCGTCTGGCCCGACCTGGTCTACACGGAGCTGATTTGCCTCGTGCTGGCGACGGCGGGGCTGATGGTGTGGGCGATCGTCTCCAAGGCGCCGCTGGAGCAGGCGGCCAATCCCGGCTACGCGCCGAACCCCGCGAAGGCGCCGTGGTACTTCCTGGGCCTGCAGGAGATGCTCGTCTACTTCGATCCGTGGATGGCGGGCGTCGTCTACCCGGGCTTGATCATCCTCGGCCTGATCGCGATGCCGTTCATCGACACGAATCCCAAGGGCAACGGCTACTACACCATCCGCGAGCGGCCGTTCGCGATCACGACCTGGCTGTTCGGATTCCTGATCCTGTGGGTGCTGCTGATCTTCTTCGGGACGTTCCTGCGCGGGCCGAACTGGTCGTTCTTCGGGCCTTACGAATTCTGGGACCCGCACAAGTCCGAAGCGCTGAACAACGTGGACATCAGCAATCTGTTCTGGGACTTCATCATGCACCGCGCGCGTCCGACGGCGGACAACAATCCCGTCGCGTTCATGCCGCACTGGCTGGTGCGCGAGTGGCTCGGCTTCCTGCTCGTCGGCGCGTACCTGATCCTGCTGCCGGTGGTGCTGCGCTTCACGATCTTCAAGCGGATGTACGAGCACATGGGGGCGATCCGCTACGTCGTGATGATCATGCTGCTGCTGCTGATGGCGCTGATGCCGGTGAAGATGGTGCTGCGGTGGCTGTTCAACCTCAAGTACTTCATCTACCTGCCGGAGTTCAACGCGAACTTGTGATCGGATTGATCGCGCAGATTCCACGAACTGAAATGAACAGCCCCGCCCGCAAGCGCGGGGTTTTGTTTTCCCTCTGAGCGGGCCGCGGCCTTCTGACAAAGCCCCGGCTCCCGCTGGCGCTAAGCGCTCTGTATCGCCGCGACGACCGTGGAATCACGCAGGCTCAGCTATCCATCGCAGGACTCATGTCGTCGGCTGCGGCGGCCGGCTCTGCTCTCGCCGCAGCAGATCGACGACGTACTGCGCTTCCGGCGTGAGGGTTTTCTGAATCGCCCAGCTCCGTTCGAGCGTTTGCAGCCGCAGACCGTTCTGGCGCGTGAATCGCGTGACCGCGGTGATGACGCCGGCCCAGTCGCTCGACCAGTCGTCGCCGCAGATCACGCCGCCGATCGGGATCAGCGGCCAGTACGCGGTGAGGTCCGCATAGACGTCCAGCTCATCGTGGCTGCCGTCGACGTAGACGAGCTGCGGCGAGAGGTTCTTCGACGCCAGCCAGCGCGCGGCGATCGCGCTGGTGTTCGGCAGCGGGACGATCACGTCCTCGTGCCGCTCGTGCATCACGTTGGCGAGGAACTGGTGGTACAGGCCGATCGGTTGGCCGTGCTCGAGAAACGGCCGAAGGTCCCACGGCGTGCCGTCGGACCAGCCGGAGATGTGTTCCAGCCCGCCGAGCCACGTGTCGACGCAGAGCACGGCGCCGTCGATGCCCGCCTTCTTCAGCATCGCCGCCCATTGGCAGGCACTGGCGCCCTTCCACGTCCCGATCTCGACGATGAGCTGCGGCTTGACCGCGGCGAACGCCTGCTGGAGCAGCGCGTTCATCGCGTCGGCCGCGCCGACGACGCCGAGGTCGCGCGGGTGCTTCTGATAATCGAATCCGTCGAACGGATTGGTCGGATGAAGCTGCCGCCGGATCGATTCCGCGAAGGTGCCCATGACTTGGTCGGCGGATTATCGGCGCGTCAGGGCGATTTCGCCAGTTGCGCGAAGAGCTCGCCGCGCTGCTCGAAGTTGGTGAACTGGTCGTAGCTGGCGCAGCCGGTGCTGAGCAGGACGACGTCTCCGTCGCTCGCGATCGATCTGGCCTGCGCGACCGCGGTTTTAAGATCGCCGCACTGGTAGACGGGCGCACACTGGTGCGTGGGGGAGTCGGCAATCAGCGATGCGATTTTCGGTCCCGTCGTGCCGATGCAGAGGACGGCTTTGGCGCGCTCGCAGAGCGCGGCCGCCATCGCGGTGAAGGGCAGGCCCTTGTCGGACCCGCCGACGATCTGCAGCACGGTGCGCGGCGGAAAGGATTCGAGCGCGGCGATGGCCGCCTCAGGGATCGTCGCGATCGAATCGTTGAACCAGCGCACGCCGGCGCTCTCATGGACGAGCTGGAGCCGGTGCGGCAGGCCGGCGAAATCGCGCACCGCGTCCTGTGCCGCGTCGAAGTCGATTCCCATCGCGTTGGCAGCTGCGAAGGCGGCCTGACAGTTGAACCGGTTGTGCCAGCCCGGCACTTTGAGCTCGAAATGTCGGCCGTTCGTCCCGTAGAGGACGATGCGCGCGGGCGTGACGCTGGTCAGCTCTGCCGTCTGCGGCTGCGCTTCGGGCAGGACCGCGATGTCGCCGGGCCGCTGACGCTTGAGGATCTGCTTTTTCGCGTCGAGGTACGCCTCGACCGAGCCGTGCCAATCGAGGTGATCCACCGCGAGCATCGTCACCACCGCGACGTGCGGCGACCATTTGCTCTCGCGCAGGTACTCGAGCATGAAGCTGGACAGCTCGAGAACGACCAGATCGCTCGTTTCGATGTTCGGCAGTTCCAGCAGAAGCGGCTTGCCGATGTTCCCGCCGACGTGGGCCGTGAATTTTGTCGCGAGCATCTTGCCGAGCAGCGCGGTGGTGGTCGATTTTCCCTTGGTTCCGGTGACGGCGATGATCGTCGCGGGGCAACGCTCGATGAACAGGTTGATCTCGGTCGTGATCGGCACCCCCGCCTGCCGGGCGGCGGCGAGATATTCGTTGTGCGGCGGGATTGCCGGGGACGTGACGATCAGATCCGCGTGTGTGAAGTCATCGATGCGTTGCTCGCCGAGCCGATAATCGATCGACAGCCCGTCGAGTTC
>JAICTV010000038.1 GCA_025936175.1 Phycisphaerae bacterium | reverse complement strand
TGGGATTGATCGACGAGTACGAGTTCGTGGTGCATCCCAGGGTGGCGGGCCACGGACCGACGTTGCTCGGCGGGCTATCCAAGCCGCTCGACTTGAAGCTGGTCGGACGACGCGAGTTCGGCTCGGGGGCGACGGCGCTGCGGTATGAGCCGAGACGGTAGGCGATTCTGCTGGAGTGCGGCCGGCGGTGAGCAACCCGCTGCGCGGGGAGCGCGGGCGGCGCGCGGCAGGCGGTTCCGCACATCATTGGTGAAGTGGCGTGAGAATGGAGACTTGAAATGGTGACTCCCGAAGAATTTCGCGCCGCCTTCGCGGCCGACGGCGTCGTGACGTTTCCCGCGGCGGCCGTTGCGTCGCTCGCAATCGCGCCCGCGGATGCCGAGTGGCTGACGGACGTCGGGCTGCCGCGATCCGCTGCGCCGTTTTTGAGCTTCGGGGATCATCACGAGATCAACATCCCCACGGTGGCCGAGCTTTGGGGACACGATGACCGCGGGCGCTATTGCGTGATCGGAAGCAACGGAAGCGGCGACCCGGTCGCGGTCGATACGGCGGGCAACGGAGCGGTCGTCTATCTGAACCACGACAACGCATTCCAGCGCGTCTTGATCAATTCGAGTGTGAGCAAATTGGCCGAAGCGCTGCTGGCGTATGATCGGCTCATCGCCGAATCGCAGGCCGCCAACGGGACGGACGCGTACCTCGACGGCAACGTTCCGGCCGAAGCGCTGCGGAAGTTCGTCTCGCTCCTTGCGACGCTGGACCCGCCCGCGCTCGAGGGCGGAATGTGGGCCGAGGAGCTCGAGCAACTGAAAGGCCGCGCGGAAGCGGGATAGATCCGCACCGCGGCGCGCGGCTGTGTGCGCAGGCGCCTGGAGTATGATCGGTTTCCGGAGTCGCACGCGTACGTGATCGCCAGGAGACATAGCCCGCGCGGTCGGGCGAGGGTTCGATATGGCGCTCAAACGGATGGACAACGTCCTGATCGTGGTCGACGACCTCGAAGCCGTTAAGGCGTTCTTCATCGAGTTGGGGCTGAAGCTCGAGGGGGAGCAGACCGTCGAAGGACCGGAAGTTGCGAAGCTGATCGGGCTCGATGGGGAGGTCCGGGCGACGCTGGCGATGCTGCGGACGCCGGACGGGCACGGGGGAATCGAGCTGGACAAGTTTGATGCGCCGGCCGCCGTCCGTATTGGCCCCGCCCCGCCGCTTCATACGCCGGTGAACGCGCTGGGCTATCGTCGCGTGATGTTTGCCGTCGAGGGTCTGGAGGAAATCGTCGCGCGCGTGCGCGACCGCTGCGGGGCGGAGCTCATCGGCGACATGCGCTATGGCGATGCGTACAAGCTCGCCTACGTCCGCGGGCCCGAGGGAATCATCGTCGCGCTGGCCGAGCAGCTAAGGTGACGCGAAGGTGAAGCCCTAACTTCGTAGCGCCAAGCCCGAAACAAACAGCAAGGCGCGAAAAAGAAGAAAGCAAACGGGCGCCCGGATCGGGCCGCGTTTGCTTTCTTCGTTGCGCCTTGGAGCTTGTTTAGAGCTTAGAGCGTCCTTCCTTGAAACGTCTCGCGAGAGACTCTCCGCGAGCTACAGCCCGCCCGGTCCGCCGGGTTGCTGACCGCCCTGCATCTGCATGTACGCCTGCATGACGGCGGCGGTGATGCTTTGCACCAGTTGCGCGGGGACGTAGCTGTCGCCGCGGATCGAGTTGCCCTGGGCGCTGGCGGTCACGCCGATCGGCGGGAGGTCGGCGGGCAGTTGCATGTTGATCGGCATGCCGAACATCTTCGCGTAGTTCGCCACCGTCGTGACCAGCTGATCGAGCTGGAAGTAGCCGGTGAAGAACCGCTGCTGCGGGAGCTGCTGCTTGACCGCCGCGACGCCGGGCAGCGCGGCGAGCGTGTCCTGCCTGGCCTTGGCCGAGGCCACGAGCTGGCCGAGCACGGCGTCGTTCACGCCGACGCCGGAGACCACTTCATCCGCGCCGATCTTTCCCGTGAAACCGTTCATCCCGCCGGGGCCGTAGAGCCAGGTCATCATCTGCTGCATCTGCATCATCTGCGGATTGCGCTGGCCCTGCGCCGGGGGCGTGAACTGCGTCTGGAACTGGTTGAAGCTGACGCCGTCGATCGTCTTGGCGTTGTCGGTGAAGGTGGTCTTGATCTGCCCCTTCATCTGCGGCGGCTGGAACATGTCCATGAACGCCTGCTGCGAATTAAAAATGTCGCGCTGGGTGGCGAGGATCTGATCGGCGTTGCCGCGGTTGATCGCGACCATCTGGAACAGCGCTTCCTGCCCGAGCGCGCCCGTCGGGGTGACCCAGCCGAAGCTCTGGCCGGTGATGGCGGACATGCCCTTCTTGATCGCGTCGATGTAGTTGGTGATCGCCTGCCCGTCGGGGCCCAGGCCGGCGAGCTGTTGCCGGATCGGGGCGCTGAACAGATCGCAAAGCTGGGCGGCGTGCTGCGAGTTGATCTGCAGGCCGCCGAACATGATGTACTTGGTCTGCGGCAAGCCCGCGAGCATCGAGTCGTTGCTGCTCTTGAACTGCGAAATCTGCTGGGCGGAGGGGCTGCCGGCGGTGAACTCGGCCAGCGCCGTGGTCTTGATGCCGTCGCCGTTGATGGAGATGCCGTAGGTGGCGCCGTCGGCGTCGCGCACGACCTGATCGGCGACGTCGAAGACGCGGTTGACCAGCGCCTTGATCACCGGCATGTACTTCTGCATCTGCTGCGCCTGCGCGTTGGCGGCGGCGGCGTTATTCGCGCCCGCGCCGGCCGGAGCGCCCGGGGCCCCAGGCCGTTGCCGCGGCGGCTGCACGGCGCGCTGCATCCCCTGCTCGAAGTTCTTCATGAACTTCGTGCGGCCCTGCGCGATGCCCGCCAGCAGCTTCTCGCGCGCCACCTTCATGTTCGCGTACGCGACGATGTCCTTCTCCGCCAGCTCCTTGGCGGCGTCGCCCTGGACGGTTAAACCGTCGGGCTTTTTGGCGACCGACTCCTTGGTCGAACCGATGGCGGCGTACTTGCCCCAGTTGACCATGTAGCTGTCTTCGTTGTTGCCGCCGAACTTGATGACGGTGGCGTCGCCCTCGGCCTTGGCGCCTTGAAAATTGCCGGAGAACGCGGCGTAGTCGGTCACCGGCAGCAGCAGCACGACCGGCGGCTCGTTCTTCTTCTGCGCGGGCTGATTCGAGATGTAGAATGCGGCCTCGCCGTTGTCATCCAGGCCGTTGGTCAGCTTCCCTTCCTTCTTCAAGCTGCCCAGCGGATCGGCGAACTCCGGCTTCATCTGATCGAGCCCGAGCTTCTTAGCGAAGGCGGCGATCTTGTCGCTGGTGGCCTTGAGCTGGCCGAACTTGATGACCACCAGCGCGTCGCTCGGGACGTTCTGGAGAACCTGCGCCCGCGCCAGCGGCGCGGCGGCTAAACACATCGCGACGACGACGCAGGCGGCGATCGTCGTGCGGAGGGGACGTTGCAGTTTCATTGGCTTCTCCTTCGAGTATTGAGTTGTTGCGCCACTTCCCGTCTGACGCGGGCGGCAATCGTACCCAAGCATCGGGACCCTTCAAACGGTCGAAAGTTAGAAAGCGGACGCTTGTTTGGAATCGGCCGAACCTCTGCCCGCAGAGGCATCTACGATGCTGCCGCGCCGACATTACATGTGGTGTCACCGCGAAACAGGACAACCCCTGCCCGCGGCGGCCTCAGATGCATACAATAACCCCGCCCTATGGAACTGCCGATCGTCGATCAACCCGTCCAAGCCGCCCCGCCCGCGACGCACTTCGACACCGGCCCGCGCTCGATCGCGGCGGTCAAGGTGCTGCGCATCAGCGTCACCGACCGCTGCAACTTCCGCTGCGTCTACTGCATGCCGGAAGAAGGCGTCCGCTGGCTGCCGAAGGATCATCTGCTTTCGTTCGAAGAGATCGCGACGATCGTCAAAGCCGCGATCGAGATTCACGGCATCCGCCGCTTCAAGATCACCGGCGGGGAGCCGACCGTCCGGCACGGGATCGTCGATCTCGTTCGCATGCTGGCGAAGATCGACGGCGTCGAAGATCTGTCGCTGACGACCAACGGCATGCTGCTGGAAGACCTCGCGCAGCCGCTGCGGGAGTCGGGGCTGCATCGCGTCACCGTCAGCGTCGACAGTCTCAAACCCGACCGCTTCCGCGCGATCACGCGGACGGGAGATCTCGCGACGGTGCTGCGCGGGCTCGATCGCTGCGAGGACGTGGGGTTCGACAGCTTGAAGATCAACTGCGTGACGATGCGCGGGACGAACGATGACGAGCTGGCGGAATTCGCGCGGCTCTCGATCGACCGGAAGCTCACCGTCCGATTCATCGAGTACATGCCGCTGGGCGATGCGGCGCTTCTTCATCCCGACCCCAAAGCCAGCGGATTGACTTCGACGAGCTCAATCGAGTCGCAATCCCCGGGCTTGAACCGCGTCGCATCCGATGAGCTGGGACCCGTGGGAGGTTGCGGCGCACAGGACCGCGGCGCGGATTCGCTCATTCCCGAAGCGGAAGTCCGTCAGCGCATCGAATCCGAGCTCGGACCGCTCATTCCCGTCGATCGCTCCTCCGAAGCGGGCGTCGGTCCCGCGCAGGTCTATCGCCTCCTGCTCGGCCACCCGCGCGACCCGCGCGACCCGCGCAGCCCGCGCGGGCGGATCGGATTCATCAGCGCGATGTCCACCCCGTTCTGCTCGACCTGCAACCGGCTCCGCCTTACCGCCGACGGCGTGCTGCGCTCCTGCCTCTTCGAAGGCGGCGAAGTGGACGTGCGATCCGTCGTGCGCTCCATCGACGATCCGGCGCGGCGTCATCAAGCGATCGCGCACGCGATGAGCGAGTGCGTGCGACTGAAGCCCGACGTCCACAGCTATCGCGGCAATGAGCAGATGAGCCGCATCGGCGGTTGATGCCGCGATTTCACGCCGCGCACGTCGCCCCATACAATCCGCCCGCTCTTCAATGGCCAAGCCGCGCAACGATCTGCTCGACCGCCTCGTTTACCTCGGCCTGCGCGTCGTCTCGATGGCCGTTCACTCCTGGGGCATCGACGCCTCGCTGGAAATCGCCAAGGCGATCGGCAGCGCGATGTACTCGCTCGACAAGAAGCACCGCGACCGCGCGCTCGGCAATCTTCGCCGCAGCTTTCCCGACATGCCGGAGAAACAACGCCGCGTGATGGCGCGGCGGTCGATGCAGGCGCTGGTCATGCTGGCCGTCGAAGTGCTCTTCACCACGCGCCTCATCCGCATCGACACGTTCGCTCGCTACGTCGAACTCGGCGGCGGATTCAAGGAGACGCTCCGGCTCCTGCTCCAGCGCGAGCAGGGCTTGATCATGCTCACCGGCCACTACGGCAACTGGGAAATCCTCGGCTACGTGCTCGCGACGCTCGGCTTCCCCACCGTCTCCATCGCCCGTCCGCTCGACAACCCCTACGTCAGCGATTTCGTCTTCGGCGTGCGCGAGAAAACCGGCCAGCGCATCATCGCCAAGAAGGGTGCGACCGAGGAGGTCACGGACGTGCTCGATCATCACGGCGTCGTCGGCTTCATCGCCGATCAGAACGCCGGCTCCAAAGGCGTTTTCGTCGATTTCTTCGGCCGCAAGGCGAGCACCTACAAATCGATCGCGCTGCTGGCGATGCAGTACGAGGTGCCGGTCGTCATCGGCTACGCCCGGCGGATCAAGGACCGCTTCCGCTTCGAGTGCTCGAGCCAGGACATCATCTACCCCGCCGACTGGAAGGACCAGGCGGACCCGCTCCGCTACATCACGCAGCGCTACACGAAGGCGATCGAGGATTTCGTGCGCGCGGATCCCGGCCAATATCTCTGGGTGCATCGGCGGTGGAAGTCGCGCCCCAAGGGGGAGGCGCCGGAGGCGTTTGATTAGCGGCGTTCCCGCCTCACATGGCCCGCCGTTTACGGCGGGGTTTTTCGCAGTGCGCGAAATACAAAATGCCCCGCCGCAAGCGGCGGGCTGTGTCGTTCGAGCCGTCACAATTTCAGCAGCGCGCGGTACTGCCGCGTCACCGTGTTCCAGTTGTACTTCTCGCGGACTTCGCTCAGTCCCGCGAGCACAAGCCTCCGGGATAACTCCCGATCCTGCGCGATCCGTTGAATCGCGGCGGCGAGTTTCTTCGGCGACTTCGCCGGCACGAGCAGGCCGTTGCGCTCGTGGGTGACGACGTCGCGGATGCCGCGGACGTTCGTCGCGACCACCGGCACGCCGGCCGCCATCGCCTCGATCAGCACCAGGCCGAACCCTTCCGCCTTCGACGGCAGCACCAGCAGATCCATCTGCTTCAGCGCTTCGCCCGGCGCGGAGACCGAGCCGTGAAACACCACTTCCGTCTGCGGCGGGACTTCCTTTCGCGCGAGCATCTCCAGCTTCACGCGCTCGGCGCCGTCGCCAAAGATATGGAGCTGATAGCGATTCAATTCTCCGCCGTCGCTCAAATAGCGCATCGCGCAGACCAGGTCCCGGGCGCGTTTGACCGGATCGAGCCGGCCGAGGAAGCCGATGCGGACGGAGGAATCGGCCGCGTGCCGCTGGCCGAGAAACGTCTCGCGCTCCGCCGCCACTTTGCTGAACGAGGAGACGTCGATCGCGTTGGGAACGACAACGATCTTCTCGCGCGGGACGGCGGCCCAGTCGCGAGCCACGTCCCCCGCCGAGGGGGACGGCACCACGACTCTGTCCGCCGCGCCCGCGACTTTTTTCTGCACCCACCAATGCCACCACGGCCGCGGCTGCGTGGTCTGGATCGACTGGATGAAGCGCACGCCGGCCAGCTCGCGCGACGCTTTCGCCGCGACGGCGTTGGCATGGACGAGGAAGCTGAAGACCGTATCGATCGAGCGCTCGCGCACGAGATCGCGAAGCTGCCGAGCCGCGCGACCGACCTGAAACCGCGACGTCGCCCCCAGCGCCGTCACGTTCACGCCGGCGTCGCGGATCTGATCCGCCACCGGTCCCCACGCCTTCAGGCAGGCGACCTCGATCTCGGCCTCAGGCGGATCATGAAGTCGCGCCGCGAGCTCGCGCACCACCGTCGGCGTCCCGCCGATTTCCAGGTCCGTGATGAACAAAAGAATCCGCCGCGGCACACGCGCAGCGTATCACATCCGGCTGGAAGGACCGTCATGCTGAGGTACTCCGAAGCATCTGCGCGATCGAAGCCAGACGCTTCGGAGTACCTCAGCATGACGACTATTTTCCGAACAGCGCGAGTTGCTCATTCGCCCGCAGCGGGCGCTCGAAGAGGTCCTTCCGCAGCTCGGGAAATGATCCCGTGATGCCCGCGCGCCGCCGCGCCAGGGCGAACATCGATTCGAGCTGTTCCGCCAGCGGACCTTCGCCGGTCATGCGGCTGCCGAAGTGCGAATCGGTCAGCTTCCCGCCGCGGATCTGGCGGATGCGATTGAGCACCTTGTTCTTGCGATCAGGAAAGTGTTTCTCGAGCCAGTCCTCGAACATGGGCGCGACTGCGAACGGCAGGCGCAGCGGCACGTAGCCGGCGTATTTCGCCCCCGCGTCCGCCGCCGCCTTGAGAATCGCGGGCATCTCATGATCGGTCAGGCCCGGGATCGTCGGCGCGACCATCACGCCGACGGGCACGCCCGCCTTCGCAAGCGTCTCCACCGCCGCCAGCCGTCGCGCGGGAGTGCTGGCGCGCGGTTCGAGCACCTGGTGGAGCTCGTTGTCGAGCGTCGTGATCGACAGGAACGTGCCGATCAGGTTCATCTCGGCCAAATCGCGATACACGTCCACGTCGCGCGTGATCAGGTGGCTCTTGGTAATCACGCCGCAGGGATTGCGGAACTCCGCCAGCACCTGCAGACACTGCCGCGTCAGCTTCAGCTTGCGCTCGATCGGCTGATAACAATCGGTCACGCCGCTCATGGAGATGACGCGCACGTCCCACTTCTTGTGCATCAGCTCCGCGCGGAGCAGCTCCGCCGCCCGCTCCTTGACGAAGATCTTCGTCTCGAAATCGAGTCCGGCGGACAGCCCGAAGTACTCGTGCGTCGGCCGCGCGTAGCAGTAGATGCACCCGTGCTCGCAGCCGCGGTAGGGGTTGATGCTTGCCTCGATCATCACGTCCGGGCTGTCGTTGGAGGCGATGATCGAGCGGGTGGTGTCGCGCAGGTACACCGTCTGCGGCGAAGGCTGCTCCGCCGGATCGAGATCGCAATCCGGGTCCGGCACGAGGTCGATCGGCTCGAAGCGGTTGGGCGGGTTATGCGCCGCGCCGCGGCCGTGGATGGTAAGGTGAACCGACGCCATCACGCGCAATCGTACGGCCAAAGCTCAACGCGAGCATCGCGCGGCCCCGCTTTGATTCAGCGGACGGTAAACAAGGTGGAGGCAAGGCCGAGCCGGCGGCTTTCGCCGCCGGTGGACCCGCGGCTGAAGTCGCGGGCCTGGCTTTGATCAAACTGCGACGCGCAGATCGCGCGAGCGCGCGACCGCTTCGCCCATCGGTGTCGGCAGCGTCGCGAGGATCTTGAGCAGATCCCTCGGCTCGCGCGAGAGGTGCAACTGATAACACGGGACGCGCTGGGCCAACCGCGCGGGCAACTGCCCGTGCCGGCGGTTCGGATGCAGCTCGAAGATCGGCCACGCCAGCCGCAATGTCTGCACCGCGCGGGCGCGATCCAGCGGCCGCACGTTCGCCTGCGGACGCCGGCCGGGATCGACCACCAGGATCGCGTCGCACCACCCGTGCCGCTGCTCGGCGGCGATGTGCTCTTTCATCAGATCGATCCACATCGGCATCACGTCGCTCGACGTCAGCCGCATGCCGGGGGGCACCGCGCGCTCGACGTAGCCGGGCAAGTGCAACATCGAGAAGCGCGAATCCTGCTCGCGGATCGCCGTCCACGATTGCCCGATCATGCGATAGCCGCCCGAGCGGATGAGCGTCGTCAGCTCCGGCTCGATGCCGAAGGGCGCCAGCAGCAGGAACGATCGATCCGCGCGCGTGACCGACGCCGCCGGCACCAGGTACGTCCCGCGCGATCGCAGCAGTTGCGCCATCGGCCAGAGCACCGCCCACTGCACGCAGCGCACCGGATCGATGGTCGCATTGGGCAGGATCCAGCTGCGCCACTGCCCCTTGAGCAGGTTCATCTCCGCGATGCCCCAGCGGTCGTCCACGAGCCAGAAGCGCTCATCGTCCTCGTAGAGCTCGAGCAGGTCGCTGTTGGCGTTCACCCGCCGCGCGCCGGTGGACAAGTGCTTGAGCACGTGCGACTGCTCGTACGGCCAGAGCGTCCCGGTGATCGGCAGCGCGCCGGGGTTCCACTGCTGCACCCGGAAATCATCGAGCAGATGATTCAGCTCCGGCGCGAGCCACGGCACGAGCGAGTTCACGCCCACGGCCGAGCCGTGCAGCGTGAAGCGATGGAGGTTATCGGAACTTCCGCAGGGCACTGGGTGATCCTTCAGGAGTGCTTATCGGGAAGGTTGCCCTGTTTACTGGAAGAGAGGATAGAAGATAGAGGATAGAGGATAGCGAAACGTGGGCTAGCGCTTGCCGGCGGGGCAGAACTTGTCGGCGCCGTCAATCATGGCATTGAGCATGGCGCCGACCTCCTGCCAGGCGGCGTCAGCGGTTTGATATTCGCCGCGCTCGATGTACGAGCACGTGATCGAATGATCGAGCCATCCTTGTGTCTCGGCGGCTTCGCCGAGTGTTTCGGAAAGCTTGCTCGTGAAGACGGCCCGATACCTCCGACGCGCCCACGCCTCCGCAATCATTGCTCCGACGGCACGCGAAGATCGTCGAATCTGGTCGGTCAGAGAAAACTTCTCCTCCGGCGGAAACCTCTTCGTCATTAAGAAGATCTTCTTCGCTTCTTTCACAGCGCGCCGATAAACGATCAACTCCCGGAAGCTGCGGATAACAGCCATGCCTTCCTCGCCATCTTCTATCTTCTATCCTCTATCCTCCATCCTCTTCTCACGTCAAAACCCTATGCCTTCAAATCGCTCTCCCCGATCAGCGTGAAGCCCTTGCGGATCAGCAGCCTCGCCGCCAGCGTCGGATCATCGACGTACAACGCCAGCGACGGCGCCCGCGGGCGGAGCAGCAGCGGATAGGCGTAGTGGATGTTGATCTCGGCGCTGAGCAGCGCGGCACAGATATCGATCAGCGGCTGCTTGGTCTTTCTCGGCAGCTCGACCACCAGCAAATCGCTCTCGCTGAAGGCGAATCCGCCGTAGCGGAGGATGTCACGGCTCTCGTCGGGGTCGGAGCAGATGAGCCGCACCAGCGCCGAATCCGCCGACTCGTGGATCGACATCGCCACGATCTTCCCCGAACCCTGCTCGAGCGCCCGGACGAGGGTCTGCAGTCGGCCGACCTTGTTCTCGAGGAAGACGGTGAACTGCCGAACGCGCGTAGGCTCGAACCCCGCCCCCTCCTGAGTTTGCGGCGGCAGTACCTCTTCCATGCGGCCGACTTTACGCGCGAAAGCGGGCTTTGGCTATCGCAAAGCGGCGGTGGGTTCGTTTTGCGCAACCGCGGGATTTGTTGCATGGTGTTGCATGGCGTTGCACGTCGTTGCATCCTCCGCCACGGCGGCCGTGGGTTCGTTTTGCGCAATCGCGGTTTCGGTTCCGCCACTTTGCACCCGGTTTCGCCGCGTTGCGCCCGGTCCATGCGCGCCGGCGGCCACGACTCGGCTATTCGATTGTCAAAGAACGCGCCTCCGGTATCCCCCGGTGATTGCATGAACGTGATCACGAAGCTGCAACGCCGGTGAGGCGTCGAGCGAAAACGCCGGCAGAACCGCGCATTTCAGATTTCAAATTGCCGATTCTGCGTCGAATCCGATTGCGGGTGCGTGAACCGCGGCGCGGCACGCGACACACGACACGCGGCGCACGCCGGCGGTTGCGATAAGGCGTCACGCGTGCTCTGTCTCGACCCTCTCCTGTAGGGGCGAGGCCTGCCTCGCCCCTACAGGGGAGCGTTGAGACAGAGCCGACGTGACCCCTTTTCTTGCGCGCGGACGCTGCCTCAACCGCATCACCGGGCGCAAAGCTCGACAGCGCGCATTCAAAAACTGCGGACGCGATTGACGCCGGCGAGCAATGCGGCGCAACAAAAAAACCACACGGCCCGCCATGGTGGCGGGCCGTGTGGGATGATGGCACAAAATGCCTCTGTCTACGCGAACGTCGAACTGGCACCCGGGATTACCAGGTGTTGTCGTCGGTCGGGAGCAACAGGCTGTCGTTGGCATCGTAGGAGCCCTTCAGGATGACGGACTTGTCCTGGTTGCCAGCGCTGTCGGTGTTGCGGGTGTAGATGTTATCGCGGTTCACGGCGACGAACGGGTTCGATTCCCAGGCGACGTGGCCGTCGCCGTACAGGATGTTCTGGCCGTCCTTGTCGTGGTTGTTGCTGTTGGCGTTGCGCATGTCCTTGGCCGAGGAGGTCGAGGACGGAAGCCAGACGTTGTCGCCGCTGGAGGTGCTGACGCCGGGATTGATGTCCGCGGCGACGGCGAACTCAGCGCCGATCGCGTTGTTCAGCTTGAACCCAGCGCCAATCGCCTGAGTGCCCGGGAACGGGTTCTGGTAGCTGTAGCTGATGTTCTTGCTGCTGGTGAAGTTGGAGCGGTTGATGGGGGCGTTGGTGCCGCCGCCGTACGTGTCCTTTTCAGCATTGGAGCTGGGGCACGTGAACACTTCGGACGTGATGTCCTGGGTGCGGAGGAGCATGAACAGCGACGCGGTGACGTCGTTGTCCGCCGGACGCTGGCTGGGGGTGCCGGCGCCGATGGCGCCGCCGGTGCCGCTGTAGGGGTCAGTGCCGGTAAAGTTGGTGCCGAAGGTCGGGGTCTCGTCCGCCTGCGCGGGCGAGTGGGCAACGGTACGCGGATACGCGCCCTTGTTGTCGTTGCTGTAGAGCAGGATGGCCTGACCGATCTGACGCAGGTTGCTGGCGCACTTCACGCGGTTGGCGGTTTCGCGAGCGCGGTTGAGTGACGGCAGCAGGATCGAGATCAGCAGCGCGATGATGCCGATAACGACCAGAAGCTCGACGAGCGTGAAGCCCGCGGAGCGAGGAGTGGACCGCTTCATAAAGAAGCTCCTTTCGAGATGCGTCGCCGGCAAAGAGCTTTTCTTATTCTGAGCGTTCCCGTTTCAATCGCGTTGGGTGGATCGATGATCGGATAAGAGAGATGATGGCCGGTTTCCAACTTCAGTGGTAACAAAGCGAAGTTGAAAGATCGATCGCACGGCGGCGCGGAGGAGACGGTCGGCAGAGAGAAGAAAGTTCTTCTGGCGACAACTTTTTGCCCCGGCGACCACCGCCGGAGGCGTGTGAGCGAACGTTCGCGTGCCCAAAACTCTCGCCGGGGGCCGTTACTTCCTGCCCTTCCCTAAACGTTCCCCGGAGCGGGCTGAGGCATCCTATCACGCGGTCGTACGATGCGGAAAAGTTCCGAGTTCGCGCGACAGCGGATCGATTGGAAGAGTAACCGGCGGGGGCGGGGTGGTCAAGGCGGACTTTGCGCGAATTACCAAGCCCAGCCGGGAGCTTCTTTCCCCGGTCCCCCGGCGCAAACTAGGTGCTCGGCGCATCCGGCGCCGGGCGATCGAAACCCTTCTTCTGCCGCTTCTGCAGCCGCTTCACGACGATGTCCGGCAGCAGGCCGACCAGTTGCTTAACGTCGCCGCCGAGCGAAACGATCTGGCGAATGAGGCTGCTGCTGGTCAGCGCGTACTGGTCGCCGGTCATGATGAAGACCGTCTCCACGCCGCCGACGGCGCGGTTGGCCAGCGCCAGTTGGAACTCGTAGCGCAGGTCCGAGACGTCGCGGATGCCGCGCAGGATCGCCACGGCGCCGCACTCGCGGACGAAATCGACCGTCAGCCCGGTGAACTTCTGCACGCGCACGCCCGGCTTGTCCTTCAGCAGCGACTCGATCATCTCCAGCCGCTCGTCGATCGGAAAGAGCTCCTTCTTCTCCGGGTTTATGCCGACGGCGACGATCAGCTCGTCGAAGAGCCGCCGCCCGCGCTGGATGACGTCGAGGTGGCCGTTGGTGATGGGATCGAATTGGCCGGGGAAGACGGCGATCTTGCGGTCGGGCTTGGAGGACATTCGAAAAAGTATACTCGCTTGAGCGAGTCGCGCCGCGAGCCGGCCTGATGCCCGTCTACTTCAGCGCCTTCACCGCCAGCTCGCGCGAGGTCGCCGTCTTGAACAGCCGGTCGAGCGAGCACGTTTGCAGCGCCTTGAGCAGTTGCGGCGACAACCCGCACAGCGCCAGCGTTCCGCCGGCGGCCTTGATCTGCTGGCGAAGGTTCACGAGCAGCCCCAGCACCGCCGAGCCCGTGTACTCGACGCTGGAAAGATCCAGCACCCACGGCCCCGCCCCTCTGCCCGACTCGATCGCGCCCGCCAGGTTGTCGTTGAGCGCGTCGAACTGCGCGAAGTCGAACTGGTGCGGCAGGCGGATTTCCAGGATCTGTACGCCGTCGCTGGAGACGAGCGTGTACAACGAATGGGACATATGAAAACTCGGCTCCCTCGCGGTGGCGCGGATGCGCATCGGCAACGATCGTGAGGCCGGTGCGATACTCTGTGCATTGCATCATACCCGCGCGCCCGCGCGGGCCGAAAGGACCGGAAAGGAGCGGCGGCGTGAGTTTTTTATGGTACTGGCCGGCGGGCCGCGACAGCGGGTGGGACTTTGACGCCTGGAAGAAGAAACACGACTGGTCGCCGATCACCAGCGAGCAGTCGGGCAGCAAAGAGCCGCTGCCGCTGGTGCGCGACCCGCACACGGCGCTGGCCGACTGGCAGAAAGAAGCGGCGAAGTGGCGCAAGGTCTCGGACCAGGTGCTCGGCTCGCTCAGCGACGCGCCGCCGATCCACTTCAAGTTCGACGCGCTCGGCTCGGTCTACCGCAGCGACAAGTTCTCGATGCAGCGCTACCGCTACTCGCTCACCGATGAGGAGTGGGGTTATGCGTGGCTGCTCCTGCCGAACAAGCGCGTCATCGACGACGCCGCCGTCATCGCGCTGCATCAGACCGCGTGCAGCGGGAAGAACGAGGTCGTCGGGATCGATTTCACGCCGGACGAGCGCGCGGGCGTCTACTACGCGGCGGAGCTGGCCGAACGCGGATTCGTCACGCTCGCGCCGGACGCGATCGCCTTCGGCGAGCGCCAGTCCGGTCACCGCAACACGAAATACCACTCGGCGGACGAGTTCTTCGGCGCGCAGCCGCACGGATCGGTCATGGGCAAGATGGGCTTCGACGCCGCCCGCGCCGTCGATCTGCTGCAACAGCATCCGGAAGTGAAGGCAAAGCGCATCGGCTGCATCGGCCACTCGCACGGCGGGTACGGGACGCTCTTCGCGATGCTCGCCGACGGGCGCATCGCGTGCGGCGTGATGAGCTGCGGCGTGAGCCTGCTGCGCGACGACCCGCACCCCGAGCGCTGGTGGCGTCGCACGGCGCTCATCCCGCGTCTGGGCTTGTACGAAGGCGACATCGCGCGGACGCCGATCGATTTTCACCACTGGATGGCGCTGCTCGCTCCCCGGCCGATCATGATCAGCGCGGGAACGCAGGATGCGATCTTCCCGAACTGCGCGGCGCTTCCGCAGCGACTCGAGCTCGTGCGCGACGTCTACAAGCTGCACGGGAAA
Source organism: Phycisphaerae bacterium (assembly GCA_025936175.1). Lineage (GTDB taxonomy): Bacteria > Planctomycetota > Phycisphaerae > Tepidisphaerales > Tepidisphaeraceae > JAICTV01. Next base: position 14,391 of record JAICTV010000038.1, on the reverse strand, counting down.
AGCGACGCGCTGATCGCGAACGTGTTCGACGGTCCGCACAGCTTCAACGACGACGCCCGCACCAAAGCGTACGCGATGCTCGAGCGCGAACTGCGCGGGTGACTGCGCGCGGGAGGGAGAGGAAACCCCGGGCTCCGTTGCGCTGCGGGCGTAGCGCGGCGGAGGAGCGGATCTTTTGCGATCACGAACAACGTCGCCGGCGCGCCAGCAGCGCCGACGCGGCGATCGCGAGCACGCTCATCGACGCGGGCTCGGGAACCGCTGTGACTCCCGCTAACGCGCCACCGCTGGTCGGGAACGCGGCGCCTTGCGCGGCGAAATTGCTGTCGATGACGAAGTAATCGTCACCGTTAATCACCCCGTCGTAGTTGAAGTCCCCGTTGAACCAGCCGCTGCTCCCGGGGCTTGCGGAGTCGATCTGGAAGTAATCGTCACCGTTGACGACGCCGTCCAGGTTCGCGTCGCCGCCGTAGGTGTACATCACCAGCGTGTTCGTTCCGGCGATGGTCTGCCCGCCCCACGTCGCGCCGGCGTTGCCCAGCTCCGTGGCGCTGGCGACGCCGATGTTGGTCAGCGTGTTCCCGCCGGTGGCGGAGGATTCGGTGGTGACGATCCCGCTGGCGCCGCTGAAATCCTGGTTCGCCGTATAGCCGCTGGCGACCATGCCGAGCACGCCGGTGTACGCGCTGCCGTTCCAGCTCCCCTCGAGGGTGTTGGTGATCAGTTTGTTGTTGGTGATGTTGAGCCGGGCGCTCGGGGCGACGGCGTTGGCAACGAGCACCTTGGTCTGCGCCGCGGGAAGGGTCGTGTGCGCGATGGTGAGATTGCCGCCGGCGGCGACGTTGGCGGCGCCGACGTGCTGGGCGGCGGTGTTGATGACGATCGACCCGCCGCTGTTCGCGTTGAGCGCGACGCTGTTGCTGTTGAAGTCACTGTTGACGTTGAAGGTGCCGGCGTTGGCGTTGATGTTGCTCGTGCCGGGGGTGGCGGCGTAGCTGACGGTGCTGCCGAAGTCGAGCGTGCCGGCGCCGGTTTTGGTGATCGAGCGCCCGTTGGTCGGATCGCTGATCGGGCCGGTGAGCGTCATCGTGCTGGAATCGACCTGGAAGGTGATGTTGCCCAGGCTCATGGCGGTGGCGATGGTGTACGGCACGTCGCTTCGGATGATGGAGGCGGAGTTGAGCGAGATGCTCGTGCCGAGATTTAGCGTGCCGCCGTGGAGATAGAGCGTGCCGGTGTCGGTGGTGGTGACGCCGGTGACGGTGTGCGTGCCGCCGGAGATGGTGACGACGCCGGCGCCGCAGTTGAGCTGACCCAGCGTCGAGCTGCCGCCGGTGAGATTCACCGCGTTGCCGGTGGCGGAGTTGACGCGCAGGCGGGTGGTCTTCAGCACGCCGGCGCCGGACAGATTGAACGTGCCGACGGCGCCGGTTCGTCCGATGTCCAGGAGCCCGACGGAGGTTTCGGCACTGAGGGTCCCGCCGGAGAAGTTGACGGTGGCGACGGCGCCGGAGCCGTTGCCGACGGCGAAGACGGCGTCGGTGCCGGCGGTGCCCGTGAGCGTCCAGGTTCCACCCTGCATGTCGAGGGTGCCGACGCAAGTGTTTCCGGTCCCGGTGCCGAAGGCGATGTTCGTGGCGAGGCTTCCGGTGACGGATCCGCCGGTCATCGTCCACGTGCCTTTACCGTTCGCAGCGCCGCTGCCGCCGCCAATGATCAGCCGACCGGCACTGATGGTGCCGGCGCTCAGGGTGAAGGTGTTGTTGTTCGGCGAGTTGTTGCGTCCGAGCTGGACGAGATCGGTGGTGTTGATGGTGCCGCCGTCCATGGTGAACGTGCCGGTGCCGTTCGGGCCGTCACCTATCGCCAGGTAATCCGCGCTGCCGTCGCCGATGCTGAGTGTTCCGCTGTGCAGCGTGTATGAGCCGACGCCGGGCTGAGTGGGGGTCGAGCTGATGCCGACCGACATGCCGTGCGTGCCCGCGGCGATCTTGCCGATGTTCACGGTCGGGCCGGTTCCGGCAACCGTCCCTTGCACCACGGTTCCGTTGCCGGCGTGGCCGACGTTCATGTTGTTCTGGCCGTTGTAGACGGTGCTCGCGCCGGTGATGGTGAGCGAGCCGGTGCCGGTGGTGCGGCCGATGGTGGAGTCGTTCAGGACGGTGATCGTCCCGCCCGACTGCGTGAACGTGCCGCTGGTGCTGGAGTTGAAGGTGCTGGTCGGGTATTCGCCGTCACCGATGCGGAGATTCTGGCTGGTGGCTTGTGTGCCGGTGCCGACGGTGAGCGTCCCGCCGGACATGCTGTAGGACGCGGTCGCCCCGCCGCGCGCGACGGTGACAAAACCGGTGGAGGTGACGTCGCCACCCTGGTGGGTGAACGTTCCCGTCGCGCCGGCGCCGGTGCCGATCACGATCGAGTCGTCGTTGGCGATGCCGGCGTTGAGCGCGCCGGCGGTGATGGTGTAGCTGCCGTTGGCGGTGTTGCCGGAGGCGAGCCCGGAATCGCCGATGTACAGGCTCTGCACGGGCGGCTCGGAGCCGGGCGTGTAGGTGACATTCACTGTGCCGCCGGACTGCACGACCGTTCCCGTCCCGCCGCCGTTGAGCGTCAGGCCGTCGGAGAGCACTTCGGTCCCGCCGATGCGGCCTTCGCCGATCGTCAGCGTTCCGCCGCTGATCTCGAGGTGCCCGACGTCGCCGGGCTGATAGCCGAGGATGAGGAATGCGCCTTCGGCGGCGTCGGCGCCGCTGATCTGCGCGGTGCCGGTGTTGTTGATGAAGGCGACGGAGTTGCCGGCGTTGGTGGGCACGCCGTTGTCCCAGTTGGCGGCGTTGAGGTACGAGCCGGTGCCGGCGGTCCAGTTGGTCGGGGTCTGCGCATTCGCCTGCTGCTGCTGGATAAGAACCAACCCTGTCGCCGCCGCCAGCGCCACGGCGCTCTTGCGCCCGATCTTTCGCGTGCTCATTGCTCCTCCAACTGTGATGTGTGAAAGCCCTCGGCCGGATTGGGGCGTGCAATGCACTCTCCTGCCCCGTGGCCGGCTCTCGTATCAGGTATACAAGCTACTTCCGACAAACATGTAAAGCAAATTTTCTTTGATTATGGCGGAAACGGGAATATCCTTCCCGGACTGACCGATTACATGCTAAGCTGATCTTTACCTGTAAAGCCAAAGCATTTGACATGCCTAAAGCCTTCGAGATCACGGTTCCGTTGCCCGCCCGAGGGTCTGCCGCCGCCCTGCGACAGCAGCTTGTCGATCACTTGCTGCGCTCCCGACCTGCGGTCGGCGAACGCTTCTTTTCAGATCATGAGTTGGCGCGCCTGTCGCAACTGAGCCGGCCGACGGTTCGGCGGGCGCTCGATGACCTCGAACGCGACGGCTGGATCGAACGCCGCCCGGGCATCGGAACCTTCATCGGCCCGCGCGCCGCTGTCGGACCGCTCGCCAATCACGACGGCAACGGCGGCGGGAACGGGCACTCGCATCGTGCCGTGCGGCTCGCGCTCATGATCCACATGATCGGCGACTTCGGGCACGACTGGTACGCCGCCGGCGTCATGAACGGCATCGATCACGCCGCCGGTGAGACGGGCGTGTCGCTCGAGCTGCTCGGCGACCGCGACGGCGACGTGAAGACGACGTCGCGCCGGCTGATGCAGAGCCGCCCGGACGTCCTCGCCTTCGCCGCCCCGCCGCTTCGACACATTAGCCTGATCGGCGAGGCGCGGCGGCTGGGCATCTCGTGCATCGGGACGGGAACGCTGCTGGAGCGCATCGGCGTAGCGACGGTGTGCGAAGACGGCATCGACGCCGCGCGGCGCGGCGTGCGCCACTTGGTCGAGCACGGCCACCGCCGTATCGGTCTCGTGCTCGCTCCCTTCGCGCTTCCGTGGGTCTTCGATCGTCGCCAGGGGTGGGTCGATGGTTTAAACGAATCGGGAATCGAAGCGGACGAAGGAATGGTCTGCTGGTTGAGCAGCGACGATCACGAACAGCAGGCGGACGCGCTGATGCGTTACCTCGACCGCCGGCAACCGACCGCGCTGTTGTTCGGAAGCTGGGTCTTCGTGCAGGCGCTGGCGCCGCTCGTCCGCGCCGGCAAGGTGCGCGTGCCGCAGGATTTGTCGGTCGTCACCTTCGACCAGCATCCGAACCTGGAAATGTGGCTCGGCGTGCGCCCGACGACGCTCGCCCTGCCATTGCTGGAAATGGGCCGACAACTGGCCCATCTGGCCCGCGATTTGACGAACCAACAGGACGTTTCGCCGGTGACGACGTTGCCGTGCGAACTCATCCCCGGCGATTCGGTCGCCACAAGACAATCGAGCTGATCCCTCAATGAGGTGGGACATGATGAACAGAAAAACCAAAGCCTTCACGCTCGTCGAACTGCTCGTGGTGATCGGGATCATCGCGATCCTGATTTCCATCCTGCTGCCCACGCTCTCGCGAGCGCGCGAGTCGGCCAATCGAGCGGCATGCCTGAGTAACCTGCGCTCGATCGGCCAGATGTTCTACATCTACGCTCAATTCAACAAAGGCCAGATCGCGCTGGGCACGCGAACGAACTGCTACCAGGAAAGTTATTGGATTCGCCGCGACAACAGCGGAAAGATCGGGTGGATCACTTGGGGAGCGTTCTACAACGCCGGCTACCTGAAGAAGCCGGAGTACATGTACTGCCCCTCCCAGAGTGACGCGTATCACGCGTTCAACGGCTTCATGAACCCGTGGGACAAGATCCTTCAAACGACCGCAGGCGGCAATGGTTACGGTGTGCGCGCTGGCTATTATCTTCGCCCGATGGACGGCGCCGGCACGCCGGTGCTGTGGCGCGATGGCGCTCCGGATCAAGCGCCGGTCGTCGCCCCGCCGACAAGTGCCGAGTGGAAACCGTTCCCGAAGCTCGACAAGCTAAAGAACCGCGCCATTGCCTCCGACATCTTTGCTACGCCGCACCGTATCAAGTGGGGACATAAGCAGGGCATCAACGTGCTTTACTGCGACGGATCGGCGAAATGGACCGACCGCACTCTCTTCATGACATCGAGCGGCGGAAACAAACTGCCGGCGACTTGGGTTCCGCCGACCGGCTCCGGTTGGGCGACCGCTGTCATCCCGTACGACAATAACATGCAGCAGGACTTCTACAGCGGCGCCACTGCGAACGGCACGATGGCGTGCCTGTGGGAAATGCTCGACCGCCAAGGCGGCGCGACAGCGAATCCCAACTTTATCCTCCCATAATTGCGAGGCGCGCTATGCCTCGACATCGACGCGGGGGCTTCACTCTCGCCGAATTGCTCGGCATCATCGCCATCCTCATCTCCGTCCTTCTGCCGACGCTCACGCGGGCGCGCGAAGCTTCACGGCGCGCGGCGTGCCTGAGCAACCTCCGCTCGGTCATGCAGATGATGAACATCTACGCGACGGAGAACCGCCAGCAGATCACGCTCGGCTGCGCGGGGGATGATTACCAGACGAGCTACTGGGTCGCGCGCGGCTCGCCGCCGGACGTGCGCTGGCCGACGTGGGGGCCGCTGTACCAGGCGAAGCTGATGAAGACGCCGGGCATCCTCTACTGCCCGAGCGAAAACCGCAGCTATCACATGTTCAACGGCGACGACAACAAGTGGAAGCCGGACGACCCGACGGGGAACTTGAACAACGGCCTGCGCGCCGCTTACTTCCTGCGGCCGATGACGGCGGACTATCGGCCGGTGCTCTGGTACAGCGGCACGCCGCCCGCCGGCCTGGGCGCCGCGCCGCCGGTGGACAACAAGAATTTCCCTTCCGCCAAACCGTTCGTGTATCACCCCTATCCGCTGCTGGCGAAGATGAAGCGCGCGGCGATCGCCGCCGATATCTTTTCCAACCCCATGCGCATCCGCCAGCGGCACGAGAAGGGAATCAACGTCGCGTACTCCGACGGCTCGGCGGAATGGGTCGAGCGCCGCGCGTTCGACAACGATTTGCCCAAGACCGTCCGCCTGTACGGCATGACGACGACGCAAACGAACGTGCCGGCGTTCAATACACTGATCACCGACAACACCGGCAACACGAACAACCCGATCATGCAGGCGGTCTGGGAAATGCTCGATCGGCGGGGGAAATGAACCATGCATGTCATTCCGCGCGTCATGCTGAGGTACTCCGAAGCATCTGCCTGCCCGCAGCCAGATCCTTCGGAGTACCTCAGGATGACAGTGCCTCGGCGGCTGGCGGTGCTCGTGATCGTCTGCTCGCTCGCCCCCCTTCCGGCGCGAGCCGCCGGCACCATTACGCAAATCACCAATGACGGCGCGTGGACCTGGTTCAACGACCCGCGCGCGATCGTCGACGGCAACTCACTCGTCTCCGGGTGGATGACCCTCTCGGGCCACGTCATGGTCGGCCGGACGGATCTGGCCACCGGCATCACCACCACCGCCGATCTCTATGGCCAGTTCTTCCAGAGCGACGATCACGACAACCCGGCGTTTCTGAAGAATCCCGACGGCAGCTTCACCGCCTACTTCGCGCCGCACGGCGGAGCATCCGTGCGCGTGCGCAACTTCACGATCAACCCCAGCACCGGCGCGATCACGCTCGGATCGCTCTCGACGCTGAGCGAATCATCGCAAGTCTCCGGCTCCAACGGCTGGACATACGCCAACCCCTATCGCCTCGCTGCCGAGAACAAAACCTACCTCTTCTCGCGCGGGCCGAACTTCAATCCGGTCGTGCGCACGCGCGACGATTCGACCGGCACGTGGGGCATCGCCTCCACGCTCATCTCCAACCCGAACCAGCGGCCGTACGTGAAGTACGAGTCGAACAACGTCGATCGCATCGGCTTCACCTTCACCGATGCGCACCCGCGCAACGTCGACAACAATGTCTATTACGCCTATTTGAAAAACGGCAGCTACTGGCGGGCGGACGGGACGAAGATCAAGGACTTCTCGGCGGGCGCGCTGACGCCCGCGGACATGGGCGGCTCGGTCGGCACCGTTTTCAATCATCTCGCGGACCCCGCCGTCACCGGCGACAACTCATGGGTCTGGGACATCGCCACCGACAAGACAGGCCACCCCGTCATCGCCTACACCACGTTCCCCAGCGACACGCAGCACCAATATCACTGGGCGCGCTGGGACGGCGCGAAGTGGGACGACCACATCATGATCGCCAACGCCGGCCCGTTCATCGGCGACGCATCGGAAGCCAACTACTCCGCCGGCATCGCGCTCGATCACACCGATCCGACGATCAGCTACGTGAGCTGGATGAACGCCGGCACGTGGAACCTGCAGCAGTGGAAATTGAACGACGACGACAAAACGTGGGCAACGGACCTGATCGCCAACGGCTTCGGCCCGGCGGACGAGAACATCCGCCCGTACGTCCCGCTCAACCGCCCGGCGGACACCGAGATGGTGATGTGGCTGCGCGGGAAGTACGACTACTGGAACCTGAGCAAGGGCGTGGGCTACGCGACGTCGGTGCAGTTGTGGACGAATCCGGCCGGCTCGTTAACAGGTGACGGCACGAGCGTGCCGGAGCCGACGGGGGCGGCGCTCACAGCTCTCGGCGCGACGCTGGTCTTGCGTCGCCGACGATTGATCGGGCGACGCCGCCGTCACCGTCGCCATGTTTGAAGGTGGCTTGGGCGTCGCGCCGAGCGATCGCGGCTTGAGCCGCTGCATTCGAACGAAGACCGCTCCGCGATAGCGCTCGAGCCCGGAGGCGCAGGCCACGATCAGCGGACCCGCCGCCGTCGCGCGAGCAGCGCGGTTGCACTGATCGCGACAAGAGCAATCGACATCGGTTCCGGCACGGCGGCAACGGCGCCGACGCCAACTCCCGTTGGGATCGCCGCGCCTTGCGCGGCGAAGTTGGAGTCGATGACGAAGTAATCGTCGCCGTTAATGACGCCGTCGTAGTTGAAATCGCCGTTGAACCAGCCGTGTGAACTCGCCGTCGCCGAGTCGATCTGGAAGTAGTCGTCACCGTTGATGATGCCGTCCAGGTTCGCGTCGCCGCCGTAGGTGTACATGACGAGGGTGTCGTTCGCTCCGACGCTGACGCCGCCGAAGGTCGCCAGGCCGAGATCCGTGTTCGACGCCACGCCGATGTTCGTCAGCGAGTTTCCGGCGGTGGCGTTGGATTGTGACGTGACGACGCCGGAGCCGCTGAAGTCCTGATTAACGCTGTAACCTGAAGCGACGAGGCCCGTCATGTCGGTGTACGCGCTGCCGTTCCATGAGCCGACGGCTTGCGCGGTGGCGACGATCTTGTTGTCGCCGATGTCGAAGCGTCCGCCGCCGGAAATACTGACGGAATCAACTTTGCTGGTTCCGGCGGCGAGTCCGCCGGTCGGTGTGACCGCGACTGCGCCGCCGGTGATGTTGAGGACGCCCCCGCCGGCGTGGCGGGTGATGGTGAGCGTGCCGGCTCCGGTCTTGGTGATCGTGCCGGCGCCGTTATTCAGCACGCCGAACGTCGAGTCGAAGCCGCCGCTGTCGATCGTCCCGCCGGTGGCGTTGACGCTGATGTTGCGCGTCGGGTTGTTCAAGCCGGCGGTGGTGAGCAGCGTTCCGCCGTCCATGTTGACGCCGTTGCCGCTGCCGAGGTTGGCCGGCGCGGAAACCGAGAGCGTTCCGCCGGAGATGATCGTGTTGCCGCCGTAGGTGTTGGTCCCGCTGAGCGTGAGCGTCAGGCCGGTGTTTTTCAAGAGCGATCCGCCGGCCCCGGTGATCGCGCCGACGAAGCTTCCGCTGCCGACGGTCAGCGCCGTCGGTCCGTTCAGCGCGACCGACCCGCCGCCGCTCAGCGACGCCAGCGTCTGCGCGGCGCTGGTGAAGTTGACGTTGCCGGCGGCGGTCAGCGCGGTGTTGGAGGCGAGCGAACCGGAAACGTTGAGCGTGGCGCCGGAGTTGACGGTGACGTTGGTGCTGGCCAGCGATCCGCTGACGCTGGCGACACCGGCGGTGCCGCTGACGACGGTGGGCGAAGTGTAGGTGTTGGCGGCGCCGAGGACGATGGAGGTTCCGGTTCCGCTGTCGAGCAGGAGCGTGAGCGTTCCGCTGCCGGCGGTGCCGCTGATCACGCTGCCGACGGTCATCGTCCCGCCGGTCACCTGATGAAGCTTCCCGCCGCCCGCGCCCAAGGTGATGCCGCGGGTAGCGGAAATGACCAGGCTGGCGGATCCGCGGATCGCGCCGCCGTCGAGCGTGACGGCGTCGGAGCTGTCGTTCAGCGGAATCGCGCCGAAGCCCTTGTCGCTGTTGAGAACGTTGGGGTTGATCTCGCCGCCCTTGAGGGTCCACTTGCCGCTGTAGGTGGCGGAGTTGTCGGGGAAGGCAAAGCCGATCCCGATGCCGGTGACGGTGATGCCGGCGGTGCCGGTGATCTTCCCGTTGAAGGAGACGGAGCCGGCGGCCGAGAGATCGAACGTTCCGCCGCCCGCGCCGATGGTGATGCCGCGGTTGGCGCCGAAGGCGGCGGAGCTGGTGTTGGTGGTGCGCAGGCCGCCGCCGTCCAGCGTGATGATGTCGCCCACAAAGCTGGTCGGGTTCACGCCGAGCTGATTCGAGTTGTTCCCGTTGAGCACTCCGCTGAGCAGTCCGCCGTTGACGATCCACTTCCCGGTAAAGTGCGGAGACGCCGCGGCGTTGTTGACGCCGTTGATGAACAGGATTCCCGCGCCGCTCTTGGTGATCGTGCCCGAGCTGTCGATGATGATCGGGTTGGCGTTGATGCCGATCGCGAGGGTGGCGCCGGCGGTGGGCACGTCGATCGTGGTGGCGGCGTTGGGCATCGAAAGGATGCCGCTGCCGGCGCCGCTGGGGACGATGTTGACGTTTCCGTCCTTCAGCTCGAGCCCACCGATCGTGCGCGTCGTCCCGCCGGGAATGAAGACCGAGGAGACTCCCGTAGCGTCGGAGGCGGCGGAGAAGACGCCGGTGTTGGCGGCGCCGATGTCAGCGGAGAGGTTTCCGCTCCCGCCGGCCGCGTCGTCGTTCCACAACGTCGCGGTCCCGTCCCAGGTGCCCGAAGCGACGCCCGCGGTCGCGCCCGAGCCGGGCGTGGTGCCGTTGATGTCCCAGTAAACGTTGGCGGCGGAGCTGTGGGACGAGGAAGTTCCCAGCGCGGCGAGAACGGCGGCGGCGATCAGGGCCCGATTGCGATCGATTTTCATCTCGACTCTCCCGCCCCCGGCGAGCGGAGGGCTTGAACTGAAGCGTGCACAGAAGTGAAGTTCCACGGCCCAAGACGCGCGCTGTTGAGCATTCATCCCTCGGCGGCGCGTCGGCGCGATCGATCGGAAGACTACCCCGCGATTGCGGCGCACGCCAAAGAAATCAGCTTTCGAACGTGGTTCGAACAGATAATGTTTGATCGAACAATTCAGGTGCGCCGCTGGCGACGGGAAAGAAGCAGCGCGCCCGTCGCGATCGCGATGGCGCCGATGGATGCGGGTTCCGGGACGGCGGTCAACGCCGTCGCCGAAGCGATCCCTCCCCCGGTCGGGAATGGCGCGCCTTGCGCGGGGAAGTTTGAATCGATCAGGAAATAGTCGTCGCCGTTGATCACGCCGTCGTAGTTGAAATCACCATTGAACCAATCGTGCAGACCCTGCGGGAACGCGCTGTCGATTTGAAAATAGTCGTCGCCGTTGATCACGCCGTCGAGGTTGGCGTCGCCGGTGTAGGTGTACATCACCAGCACGTTCCCGCTGGCGACGGAAACGCCGGCGAAGGTTCCCCCGGCGTAGCCCGCCTGGTCTGCCGTGGCGACGCCGAGGCTCGTCAGCGTGTTTCCGCCGCTCGCGGCGGACATGGTGGTGACGATTCCGCCGGAGGCGATCAATCCGGTCACACCGGTGTACGCGCTGCCGTTCCACGAGCCGATCGACTGCGAGGTCAGGATCGCCTTGTTGTCCTTCAGGTCGAGTTGCCCGTCGCCGGTGATAGTGACCGAGCCGGTCTTGAGCACCTTGGTGCCGCCGCTCGGAGTGAATCGCGCGATGGCGCCGGCGCCGACGCTGAGGGACGCGGAGCTGGTGAGCGATTGGCTGATCTGCAGCACGCCGCCGGTGACGCTCGTCGCCCCGGTGTAGGTGTTGGCGCCGCCGATGGTCATCGTTCCGGTGCCGGCTTTGGTCAATCCGCCCAGGCCGACGATTGCGCCGGATTGAAGACCCGAGGCGTTGTTCCCGCCGGTGGTGAGGACGATTCCGTTGCTGAGCGTCACGCTGCCCAGGCCAGCGACCGAGCCGATCGTCTCATTCCCGGTCACGGTGAGATTGCCACCGCCCAGATCGATCGTCGCCAGGTCGCCCATGCTGATGCCGTTGTTCAGCTCGAGCGTCCCGCCGATGACATAGACGATCCCCGCGTAGGTGCTGGGAAAACTCGCGCCGGTGAGATGCAGCGTGCCGGTGCCGGTCTTGGTGAGGACCGAGCTCGAGCTGCTCCCCGCCAGCGGCCCCGCCCAGGAGAAGTTGAAGCCCTGCGTGTCAATCGTGCCGCCGTTGGCGGTGACGGTGATGCCGCGCCGCGCGCTGGTGATGTTGAGGTTCGCCCCCGCCTGCCAGGTCCCGCCGTCGAGGATGATCTGATCGGCCTTGAGTCCGTCGGCGAGCGGGACGTTGTAGGGCAGGCCGTCGCTGGCGACGATCTTCCAGGTGCCCTCTTTGACGATGAGCCGGCCCTTCCACGTCGTGTTCGCGCCGCCGGTGGTGGCGGCCGCGAAGAACGTGCCGGTGCCGATCTTCGTCAGATCGCCGGGGCCTTGAAAGCCCCCGGCCGTGGCGTTGTAGCCGCTGGTGTTGCTGAACTGCTGGGTGTCGATGGTCCCGCCGGCGGCGCCGAGGCTGATGCCGCGGTTGTTGTTGATGTCGAAATTGGCGCCGAAGCGGAGCGTCCCGCCGTTGAGGATGATGTTGGACGCGGTGAAGCTCGTCGGCGCCGCGCCGAGCGCGCCGTCGGCGCTCAGTTGAAGCGTTCCACCGAGCACGGTCGTCCCGCCACTGTAGCCGTTGGACTGATTTCCGAGCACGAGCGTCCCCGCGCCGCTTTTCACGATCCCGCCGGTGCCCAAGATCTGCGAGCCGATCGTCGCGTTGACCCCTGAGTCAGCGGAGATGAACTGCCCCGCCATCGTCAGCGTGCCGCCGCTGAGCGTGTAGCCGCTGGTCCTGAACGCCAGGCTGTTGGCGGACGGATTTCCACTGACGGTGACGACGCCGGCGTTGCCCCAGAAGATCGCGTCGCGATTGCTCGTCCAGGCGCCCGCGGCCGAGCCGCTGTTCCAAACGGCAGACGATCCGTCCCAGGCGCCCGAGCCGCCCATGCCGGCGCCGGTCGAGTTGTTGTTGTTCCCCGGGCCGCCGTTGTTGTCCCAGTAGAGCGTGTTGTTGAAGCCGACGAACGGCGAGCCGTCGTTGTATTTGAAGAGATCGCCCGTCCCGCCCTCGACCGAGATGGTCGTGGTGTACTGTCGGCCGCTGGTGCGCGTGAGCGGGACGATCTCGAGCTGCCCGTCGCTCCGCCGCAGACGCTGCAGCGTGCTGACGCCGCTGTACTGCGAGTCGAAGTTCATCGTGATCGACTGCTGGCAGTCGGCGACCGTCGCTGTGGGATCATCCAGATACGCGCCGAGCGCGTTGGTGACCATGAAGTATGCCGTGCCGGCGGGATCGCCGTCGCTCGCGCGAAGCGGGTTGAAGAAGCCGACATAAACATCGCCCGGCTTGCCGCCGTTCTTCGTACCGGTGTTGGTCGCGGAGAGCGAGGTCAGATACTGCTGGTTCGGCGGCGCGTTGGAAGGATTAAACGCGAGCCAGTCTCCCGGGACGCCGTTGGGAACGCCGGAAGAATTCTGTCCGACGACGATGCTCGGCCCGTAGCCGTAGCTGATCAGCCGCACCAGTGCCGGCCCGATGTTGTGCCCCTGCCGCGCGGTTTCCTTGAAGTAGCTGTAGGTCGGATTGTTCGGCGAGTTGCCGTCGCCGGAGACGAACAGGCTCGTGTTCCCGCCGCCCGCGGTGAAGGCGTCCACGAACGTGTACCCCAGCGTCCACGCCGTGAACTGCTGCCAGCGCATCTCCACGTCGCCCGGGTCGCGCGCGCCGTCCCCGCCGTGGTACGTCTGCACGTACATCCCGTACGGCCGCGCCGCGTTGCCCGTCGCGCCGATGTAGCTGCCGAGCCCGTGCCGGCGGAAATGGTTCGCGTTCACCAGCCAGTTCTGCGGCGTGATGAGTGTGCCGGCGGGTGAAGAGAACGGATAGCCGTCCCAGGAGATCGCATCCGGGTTCGCCTGACTGATGAAGTTCGCGTAGTTCGAATCGTTGCCGATGAAGAACGAGTTGACGTACAGCAACTGGTTCGTGAAGTAGCCGTTGGGATGCTGCGCGTCGCCGGCGTGGACGGCGTTGAACCACGCGGTCGTCCCGCTGTTGGGCGACTCCATGTCGCTCTGCTGCTCGTCGCCCGCCTGCAGCGCGAGCATGTCGCCCTGGTGCGCCAACTCATTGGCGTCGAGCACGTCCGACGGACTGGTGGTGACCGGCGTCCACTTGCCCCACTTCTGCCCCGTCGACAGCGCCGGCGTGTTCGACTGGTTGTAGGGCCACATCACCGCGTCGAAGCCGGCGCGGTAAAAATTCGTGTTGTTGAAGGTGTACTGGAACGAATCGGTATTGAGTCCCCAGATCTGCAGTCCGTCATTCAGCAGCAGGCTGTGCCCCTTGTCGAGCGTCGCAATCTGCGCCTGCGCGCCCGACGGAAAGGCGGCCACGGCGCCCGCCACGGCGGCGAGGGCGAGCGATGCGGCGACACGATGAGCGCGGCGAGAGGGACGCTGGAGACGGCGATAAATCATCGGCAATGAAGGTTCGAACAGCGCGGGCTTTAACACACCCTCGATCGATCACCCACGATTATGAAGCGCTTCGGGTCCCGGTCAAAACGAAAAAAGCCCCACGATCATGGGATCGCGGGGCGAGGGGGGAGAGAGACGTTTGAACGAACAGCCTGGACGTTTCAACGCTGTTGGCGGCGACGCCGGCGGGTCAGCAGCGCAGTGGCCGCGGCCCCCAGCAGCCCGATCGAAGCCGGCTCCGGCACCGCCGTGACGCCCGCGAGGCCGCCGCCGATGCCCGAACTGGTCGGGATCGCCGCGCCCTGCGCCGCGAAGTTCTGGTCGATCAAGAAGTAGTCGTCGCCGTTAATGATGCCGTCGTAGTTGAAATCGCCGTTGAACCAGCCGTGAGAGCTCGCCGTCGCCGAGTCGATCTGGAAGTAGTCGTCACCGTTGATGATGCCGTCCAGATTGGCGTCGCCGCCGTAGGTGTACATCGCCAGCGTGTCGTTGGCGCCGACGCTGACGCC
>JAICTV010000314.1 GCA_025936175.1 Phycisphaerae bacterium | reverse complement strand
GCTGATCCCGTTGATCTCCGCCGACGCGAACAGCTCGATGTACAGCGCAACGCTGGGCAGGCACTGGCTGATGACCACTTCAAGTTTGTTGGTCTGGCGATCGAGCAGGCGGATGGCGAAATGATCGAAGTGCATCAGCTCTTTCGTGAAGCTGATGATCTTCTCTTCCAGCAGCTTGAGCCGCTGGCCGACGTTCATCTTGCTCATCGCATCCGACTCGAGGCGGACGAGCTCGCGGCCGGCCTTGTCGATCGCGTCGATCTTCTGCTGCAACCGCCGCGTTCCCGTCGCATCCCACACCACCGCAACGACTTGAACGACCTGCCCGCCGGGATTGATCACCGGCGAGGAGATCATCTCCAGGAACTGCTGGTCTTCGATATTCAGGGCGTAGCGTTTGGAGCGGTTGAAGCCGGGCGGGGTTTCGTTGCTTTGCGGGGAGACTTGCGTGGAGAAGAGTTGAAATGCTTCCTGACACGTTCGGCGGATCTTTTCGTGTACCCGCGCCGGCCAGGCCTGCATCTTCTTGTTCATCCAGTTACAGCGGCCCTCGCCGTCAACGATGCAGACGCCTTCACCGATCGTGTTGAGGATCAGGTTGGCCTGCTGCGATACCAGCGCTCGTTCGAGGGGAAGGAAGTCGCCGGTGTCGGAGAAGACGGCGGAGAAGTGATCGGTGCGGAGGGCGCTGATCGCCTCGTCGATCGAGTCGATCTCGACGACGTCGCAGCGCTGCCTGAGAGCGTCCACGGCGGCGTTGTGAACGTCTCCGTGTCCGCCGAGGATCAGGATCTTGTTGGATGGAGCTTCCAAAATCCTTTCCGCCGAGGCAAAACCGCCAAGCTTACTTTGTGAAATGTTTCCCAGCCAACAAATTCGTAATCCATTCCACAAGAAACCGGCGGTTTTGCAGCCAATGGTACGCCCCGCGCGGTGAACGGGTTCAAATCACACACCGCCTGTCCCTCTTATCGGCCTAATAAGGCCTGTGCCCCAGCGGCGTTAAGCGAAGTTAGCACTTCCTGAACCGCCAGATCGCTGCGATCCAGCGGGCAAGTCGCCTGCGCCCGCACTACCGGCGGATCACCGCCGCGGGCGCCGACGGCCGCGCGCACCGTCATCTCGCCCGCCGAGATCTCCGCCAGCGCGGCGATCGGGGAATGGCAGTCGCCGTTCAGCGCCGCGACGATGATCCGCTCGGCCGTCACACAGCGCTCCGTCTCGGGATGATCGAGTGCCGAAAGCAGGTCGCGCGTCCGCTCATCATTCCGCCGGCACTGGATCGCCAGTGCCCCCTGGCCCGGCGCGGGAAGCATCTGATCGGGATCGAGCATCGACATCTCGGCCTCGTGATAGAGCGCGCTGCGGCGCAGCCCGGCGGCGGCGAGGACGATCGCGTCGTACTGGCCCTCGCGAAGTTTTCGCAGCCGCGTGTCGATGTTGCCGCGGAGCAGCTCGACCTTCAGGTCCGGCCGCTGCGCGAGCAACTGTGATCGCCGCCGCTGGCTCCCTGTTCCCACCTTCGCCCCCTGCGGCAGCTCCGCGACCGACTTGGCGACCAGCGAGCAAAGCGCGTCGCGCGGATCCTCGCGCTCCGGCACCGCCGCGATGATCAGACCACCCTGATCCACCAGCGGCTGCGTCACCGGCACGTCTTTGAATGAGTGCACCGCGAAATCGACTTCCGTCGCCAGCAGCGCCTGCTCGATTTCTTTCGTGAACAGCCCCTTCCCCCCGATGTCCGCCAGCGGCTTGTCCTGGATTCCGTCCGCGGTGGTCTTGATGATCACCAGCTCGACGGCCAGCCCCTTGTGCTTCTTCTCCAGCTCCGACGCGACGAGCTGGCTCTGCGTCTTGGCCAGCAAACTGCCGCGCGTGCCGAGGCGGATCGTGGTCGTTGAGTCGGACATCGCTCTTCTTGCAGCGGCGACGCCTGCGTCGCCCGTTTTCATTGCCACCAGAGGGCGACGCAGGCGTCGCCCCTACAAGCCGGCATGATACGATTGCCTGCGGACGTGGGAAGGAGATCGATCGGTAATGGCGGGAAAAGTTTTTGTCACGGGCGGGAGCGGGTTCGTCGGCTCGGCGGTCATCGATGAGCTGCTGACGCGCGGCTATGACGTCGTCGCGCTGGCGAACCAACGCAATCTCGACGCCCGCGGCGGCGCGGTCCGCGTCGTCACGGGCGGATTGTTCGACGACCGCGCGCTCGACGAAGGCGTCGGCGGGTGCGACGCGGTGATTCACCTGGTCGGCATCATCATGGAGCGGCCGCGGCGCGGCATCACCTTCGAGCGCATCCACTTCGAAGGGACGAAAAGCGTCGTCCATGCGACCCTGCGCAACGGCGTGAAGCGCTACGTGCACATGTCCGCGCTGGGTGTGCGTCACGACGCGGTCAGCACCTATCACAAAACCAAGTTCGCCGCCGAACAATACGTCCGCGCCAGCGGCCTCGATTGGACTATTCTTCGCCCGGGACTGATTCACGGACCGAAGGGCGATTTTCTGCGGATGGAGGCGGCGTGGGCGCGGCACAAGGCGCCGCCATTTTTATTCATGCCCTACTTCGGCGCGGGATTATTCGGCCGCCGCGGCGCGGGAATGTTGCAACCCGTTTACGTCGGCGACGTCGCCCGCGCGTTCGTCGATGCGCTGGAGAAACCGAAGACGGTCGGCGAAGTTTACCCGCTTGGCGGCCCGGACTGCGTGACCTGGCCGCAGCTTCACCGTCTGGTCGCGGAGAGCGTCGTCGGAAAGCGGCGGCGCGTGCTGGCGATTCCTGCGTGGTACGCGAAGTTCGTTACGCACGTCGCGCCGGCGTCGCTGCTGCCGTTCAACCGCGACCAGGTCATCATGAGCCAGGAGGACAACACCTGCGATCTCGCGAAATTCAAAGACGCGTTCGGCTGGGAGCCGCAACCGTTCGAACCGACGCTCAAGCGCTACGCGCGGCAGCTATAAACGACCGTCATCTTTTGACGGTGCCGCGATGATCGTGCCGCCTCCTACAATCCCGCGATGACTGCGACGGCCACTACCGCCACCTTCCCCTGCCCGCGCTGCGGGACGCCCCTGATGTACGGCACGCTCGCGTGCCCGGCGTGCGGGGGACTCGTTTACTCAGAGCGCCTCAACGAGATCGCCGCCGAAGCGCAGCGGGAGGAAATGAGCAGCCCGATTCGTGCGGCGCTGATCTGGAAGCAGGCGCTGCCGCTGCTCCCGCCGGATTCGCAGCAATATCGGTGGGTGACGCAGCGGATCGGCGCGCTCAGCGCCGGCGCCGCGATGCAGTCGCCGTACGTTCCGCCGGGCGCGCACGGATATCAACCGTCCCCCGCCGCCGTCGGCGCCGACGCCGCCGTGCGACCGCGCGACCCGCTCGGGCTCGCGCTGGCGAAAACCATCGGCTCGATGATCATCAGCATCGTCGTCTACACGATGATGTTCAGCAAAGACGCCGGCGGCTTGCGCTTCGGCCTCGAGTTCGCGACCGGCTTCGTGCTGCTCATGCTCGTCCATGAGATGGGCCATGTGTTCGCGATGCGCTTCTACGGCCTCAGCGCCAGCCCGCCGATCTTCATCCCGGTCCTCGGGGCGCTGATCAACCTCCGCCAGTCGCCACGCAACGCGCTGGAAGAAGCGATCGTGGGCATCGGCGGGCCGGTGCTCGGCACCGTCGGCGCCGTCGTCACGTATTTCATCTACCTCAAGACCGGATCGCAGCTCTTTTATGAGCTGGCGATGTTCGGCTTCCTGCTGAACCTCTTCAACATGCTCCCGGTGCCCCCGCTGGACGGCGGGCGCGTCACCGCCGCCGTCAGCCCGTGGATCTGGATCCCGGGGCTGCTCGTCGCCGCGTATTTGCTGATCTTCGATTCGTTCAACCCGATCCTGATTCTGCTGCTGGTGATGGCCTGGCCGCGGGTGCGGCGGACGCTGCTCGAGCGCGCCCACCACTCCCCCTACTATGACATCGGCCTGCCCGCGAAGATCGCGATGGGCGCCGCGTACGTCCTGCTCGGCGGTTTTTTGGCGGTGATGTGGTATCTGCCGGTGATCCGAATTGCATTTGCAAAGATGAACGGGCAAATCTGAGGTCCGCGAAGCGCAAAAGCCCGGCACTTCGTGCCGGGTCCCGGCACGAAGTGCCGGGCTTTGGGCGACGCGCGTCTACTTCAGGTGCCTGTCGAAGAAATCGAGCACCACCGGCCGAAGGTCGCGCGGGAGCGGCTTGCGCTTCCACGTCTGCAGATCGAACGTGTGACCGATGCCATCCAGCAGGATCAGCTCATGCTCGACGTGCGCCGCTTTCAGCTTCTCAGCGAGTTCGATGGATTGATCGCGATCGACCGTCGTATCGGCGCGTCCCTGCAAGATCAGCGTCGGCGGCGTGTTGGCGTTGACGTGATAGACGGGCGACGCCAGCTCCCACGTTGCGCGGTCGTCGCCGGCCTTGCCTGCAAGAAGCGCCGAGGTCTGAATCGGCGCGCCGATCGGGTTGCCCTGCTCGTCGGTCTTGCGTCGCGTGAGCAGGTCGGTGATGCCGTACATGTCAACGACGCAGCGGACGCGATCGGAGACGCCCGCGTAGGGCTCATTGGGTTCCAGAGCCACCACATCGCTCGTATATGCGACCATCAGCCCCAGATGTCCGCCCGCCGACCCGCCGATCACGCCGATGCGATCCGGATCGATCTGCAACTCATCCGCACGCGCGCGGAGGAAGCGGATCGCGTTCTTGCAATCGTTTAGATTCGTCGGCCAGCGGTCTTTGATGTGCATCCAGTAGTTAACGCTGGCGGCGACGTAGCCGTGCAGCGCGAGCGTGGTGCCGATGTTGAACTCGCGCCCCGCCGCCTTATCGCCGCCGACCCAACCGCCGCCGTGGATGATCAGGACGGCAGGCGAACGCGCGGATTTGTCGCGATGAGCGGGGAGGTAGAGGTCGAGCTTCTCGTCCCGATCGGGCGCGAGATACGCGACGTCCTGCCGGATCGTCACTCCCTCGGGCGCAGGCGGCAGAACAGGTTTGGACGTGGGCGCGCTGCTCGGCGCTGCGGCGGC
>JAICTV010000257.1 GCA_025936175.1 Phycisphaerae bacterium | reverse complement strand
CGACGTTGGCGCCGGTGTCGGCCTGGAGGGCTTTGATGTTCTTGCCGCCCGGACCGATGATCTTGCCGATCTTCTCCGGGTCGATCTTGATCGTGAGCAGGCGCGGGGCCCACTTGCTGATCTCCGGGCGCGGGGCCGGGATGACCGCCGCCATCTTGTCGAGGATCACGCCGCGGGCTTGCTTCGCCTGGTGCAGCGTGTCGCGGATGATCTTGTGGGTGATGCCTTCGGTCTTGATGTCGAGCTGGATGGCGGTGATGCCGTCGCGCGTGCCGCAGACTTTGAAGTCCATGTCGCCGAAGTGATCTTCCTCGCCGAGGATGTCGGTGAGCAGTTCGTACTTGTCACCTTCCTGCACGAGGCCGACGGAAATGCCGGCGACGGGCTTGGTGATCGGCACGCCGGCATCCATCAAAGCGAGACATCCGCCGCAGCTCGAGGCCATCGACGACGATCCGTTGGATTCGAGGATGTCGCTGATGATGCGGACGGTGTAGGGGAACTGATCGACGGTCGGCAGCACCGCGACGAGCGATCGCTCGGCGAGGGCGCCGTGGCCGATCTCGCGCCGCCCGGGGCCGCGGATCGGGCGAACTTCTCCGACGCTGTAGCTCGGGAAGTTGTAGTGAAGCATGAACTTCTGGCTGTACTCTTCGATCAAACCGTCGACGAGCTGCTCGTCGCTGGATGTGCCGAGCGTGACGGTACACATCGCCTGCGTCTCGCCGCGGCTGAAGACCGCCGAGCCGTGTACGCGGGGGAGAACGCCGACGCTGCATGAAATCGGGCGGATGTCCTTGAAGCCACGACCATCCGGCCGCACGCCCGCGAGGATCGCCTCGCGCGTCGCCTGCTCTTCAACATCAACGAAGACGTTGCGGATCTTCTTGACCTCGTCCTTCTGCCGGAGGATGGAGGCGTAGGACGCGTTGGGATCGGTGACGGGGGGGGCCAGCTCTTTGACGAGGTCGTCCATAATCTGCTTGACCGCGTCGGAGCGATCGTGCTTGCCCGGCTTGCCCTTCACCTCGCGGATCTTGTCGGCGACGCGGGCGCGGATCGCATCGACGAAGCCCGGCTCCGGCAGCTTGGTGTCGCCGGCCTTTTCCTTGCCGGCTTTCTTCTGCAGCTCCTCGATCATCCCGACGATCTCGACGACCGCCTGGTGGCCGAACTCGATGGCGTCGGCGACGTCGTCTTCCTTCACCTCGCGCCCGCCGAGCTCGATCATGTTGACGAAGTGCTTGGTGCCGGCGACGACGAGGTCGAAGTCGCTGTACTCGAGCTGTTCGACGGTCGGGTTGAGGATGAGCTTTCCTTCGATGCGCCCGACGCGGACGTGCGCGGTGGGGGTGAGGAAGGGGATGTCGCTAATCGCGATGGCGGCAGAAGCGGCAATCCCGCTGTGGATGTCCGGGTCGTTCTCACCATCGAACGCGAGGACGTTCAGGTGGATCTGCACTTCGTCCATGAACCCCTTGGGGAAGAGCGGACGAAGCGGGCGGTCGATCAGACGGGCGGTGAGGATCTCTTTGTTGGTCGGACGACCCTCGCGCTTCATGAACCCGCCGGGGAACTTGCCGGCGGCGGCGCGGCGCTCGCGGTAGTCAACCTGGAGCGGGAAGAAGTCGATCCCCTCGCGTGGGTTAGCGCGGACGACCGCGCCGAAGACGACGCTCTCGCCGTACTGCACGGTGACGGCGCCGTCGGCGAGCTTGGCATAGGTTCCGGTCTCGATCGCCAGCGTCTTGCCGCCGATCTCGCGCTCAACTCGAATAGCTTGCATGGACTTTCCTTGGTGAAATCTGACTGATCACTCTGTCGAGCCGTCAGCTTTCAGGTGTGAGTTCTCAACGCCGTTTCGATCGAGTTGAGAGCTGACAGCTGATAGCTGACCGCTCTGGCATAAACACGGCAGGGCACGCGTTGGTGCGTGCCCTGCGTCGACGATTGTTATTTCCGCAGCCCCAGCTTCCCGATGATCTGCTGGTATCGCGTCCGATCCTCGCGCGTGAGGTATTTGAGCAGGCTGTTTCGCTTGCCGACCATCTTCAACAAGCCGCGACGGGAGGAGTGATCCTTCTTGTGCGTCTTGAGGTGCTCGGTCAACTCAGTGATGCGCTGCGTGAGCAGGGCGATCTGAACTTCCGGCGAGCCGGTGTCTTTGTCGTGCGTGCGGTAATCGGAAACGATCTGCTTCTTGGCTTCTGCGGTGATGGACATCGCTGACAACGCTCCTCGACACCGAGCCTCCAGCAGCGTTGAGACCGCTTAATCGCGATCGCGAGCCGGCCGGCTGGTCATAAAAGGGTCCGGGCGGAATGACGTATCCCGCCGATCGGAAGGGGGAGAAGGATAGGGGAAGGGACGGGCGATTGCAAGGCGGCGACGCAAGCTGCGGCCGCGAGCAGAGCGTCATCCTGAGCGGTACTCCGCGAAGGATCTGGGTCACCTAATAGCTCGACCAGATGCTTCGGAGCACCTCAGCATGACCGGCTTTTTGGTTCCCCCCTGACATACCCGATCACCCCACTTCTAACACGATCACCGTCAGGTCGTCCTTCTTCTGCAGCGAGTGCTGCTCCGCGCGATCGACATGATCCGCCAGGTCGCGGAGGATTTGCTCCGTCGGTTGATCGCGGCGGGCGGTCAGCTCGTCGCGCCACTTCATCGTGTCGATGGTGTCGCCGTGCGAGAACGCCAGCTCGATGCCGTCGCTGTAGATGAAGACGCGGTCGCCTGCGCTGAGCTGCACGCGCGATTGCGTGAACTCCTCGCCGGGGAAGATGCCCAGCAGTGAGCCGTCGGCGTCGAGCGGTCGGAGCTCACCGGATTTCGTCAACAGCACCGGATTGGGATGTCCGCCGCGGGCGAAGGTGAACTCGAGCGTCTTGATGTTGATGTGCCCGTAGAGCGCGGTGGCGAACGTCGCGTAGGAAAGTTGCTGCTGCACGAGCGCTTCGTTCAGGCGGAACATCGTCTGCGCGGGATCGAGCAGGCGATAGCTGCCGGGAAGGATTTCCTTCGTCACCAGCGCCTGCTTGAGGAACATCGTCAGCAGCGCGGCGGGCATGCCGTGACCGACGGCATCGGCGACGTAGAACCCGACGTGCGATTCGTCCAGGCGCATCACGTCGTACAGGTCGCCGCTGACGTGACCGGCGGGGCGGAAAAGCGTGTGGAACTTCACGCCGCCGACTTTCGGCAAGGACTTCGGAAGGAAATCCTGCTGCAAGCGCGCAGCGAGTCGCAGCTCCTCGTCCAGCCGGTTCATGTAGAACTGGAGCTGATCGTCGCGGCGGCGGAGCTGCTCGAGCTCGCCGCGCACGGCGTCGAGCTCGCGCTGCACCGCATCAAGCGTCACCTCGGCGGCGGGGACGATCTTGGCGATCGGACTGACGCCGTCGCCCGCCCGCTGCGGCGTGACTTGCGTCGTCGTGATCGCATCCGCTAATCGAAGTGAAGCACCAGCAACTGCTGTCTCGACGTCGGCGGCGGCAGGTATGGAACTCATCCTCGCAAACCCCGCGCGGCGTCGCGATCCACATCCGCGACCGTCGCGCCTCCTCACCCGGCTGACTCGCACGCGAACGCTCGCATCGAGCCGCCTGCTTTTGATTCGGCGAGGCCGGCGCGCGACTTCACTGATCGTGCCGGTGATTCGGAATGGATTGGCGGTTATCGGACACATGCTCCCCCCATGCAGACGTTTCCCGCTCAAGAATCGCTAGGAAACCCCCAGCTTCTTGAGGTTCTCGAGGCTGACTTTGATCGCATCAAGCGGCGGCGCGCCGTAGCAGTTGTCCTGCTCGACGCAGCCCCATTGCGCGCCGACTTTGTCCGCCGCCGCGAGGATCGCCTTGAAGTCGAGAATCCCCGTTGCGACTTCGGCGAACTTCTTGTCCGGTCCCGCGGCCATGTCCTTGAGATGCAGCAGGAGCACGCGCTCGCCGAGCTTGTTGATGCGCTCGACCGGGTCTTCGCCGCCATGCTTCACCCAGTAGACGTCCACCTCCGCCTTCACCAGGTGCGGCTCGGTGTTCTCCCAGAGGATGTCGTAACCTTTCTTCCCGTCGAAGGGCTGGAACTCGAAGCTGTGATTGTGATAGGCGAAGGTCATACCGCGCTCGTGGACCGCGCGGCCGACGCGGTTGAGCGACTGCGCGACCCGCTTCCACCCGTCGGCGTCCTTGCGGCGGTTCTCCGGGATCCACGGACACACGACGTTCGTGTTGCCGAGCGTCTGGTTCTCGTCGAGAACCTTGTCGAGATCCTTCTCC
Source organism: Phycisphaerae bacterium (assembly GCA_025936175.1). Taxonomy (GTDB): domain Bacteria; phylum Planctomycetota; class Phycisphaerae; order Tepidisphaerales; family Tepidisphaeraceae; genus JAICTV01. Next base: position 3,016 of record JAICTV010000257.1, on the reverse strand, counting down.
AGCAGATCGATCGAGGCGTGCGAGCCGGACACTTTCAGCCCCGCGTCGTCGAGCGCCTTCTTGGCCTCGGCGGCGGATTTGAGATTGCCGTAGCCGGCCATCTCGACCGCCTTGTAGCCGATCTGCGCGACCTGCTTGACGGTGCCGGCGAAGTCCTTGGCGAGCAGGTCGCGAACGGTGTAGAGCTGTACTGAGACGTTCATGGTACGTGCTCCAAAAACGTGGATAGTGGATGGTGGATAGTAGATGGTGAAGACAACTCACTATCCACGATCAACTATCTACTATCCACGTGTTTCTTCAACCCGGCCGCTGCGTCGGCGGGACGTCGGCGGCGCCGGGGTCGATGCCGCGTTCGCGGTCGCTCGGCCAGAGCGCGAAGTTGTAGATCAGCGCCGCCAGCGCAGCACCGATGATCGGGCCGACCCAGTAGATCCAGTGGTGCGCCCACAGCGCGCCGCCGCCCTGCGCCAGCGAGCCGATGAGCGTCGGGCCGAAGCTGCGCTGCGGGTTCATGCTGGCGCCGGTGAGCGGCCCGACGGCGAGGATGTCGGCGGCGATGGTCAGGCCGATGGCGAACCCGCCGCCTTTCGCGGCGCGCGGGTCGGCCGCGGTGCCCCAGATGACGAACGCGAGGAAGAACGTCGCGATGATCTCGCACAGCAGCGCGGTGCCGCTGGAGATGTTGGCGGCGACGTCAGGCGTGCCGCTCTTTACCACCGCCGCCCCGACCTCACCGCCGCCCATGATCGCGTACACGATCACCGCCGCCATGATCCCGCCGAAGAGCTGCATCGCGATGTATGCGGCGGCGGCGAGCGGCTTGATCTTGCCGGTGATCAGGAAGCCGAGGGTGATGGCGGGATTGATGTGCCCGCCGCTCGTGGGCATGGTCGCGCACACCATGACGGCGAGAATGATCCCGTGCGCCAAGGCGACGGCGAGCAGCCCGATCCCCGGCGCCAGCGTCGGCGCGTGGTGGATCGCCATGATCCCGATAAAGGTCAGCGCGAACGATCCGATGAACTCCGCGACGAGCGCGGCTCCGAGTCTGACGGGCATGATGTGCGTCTCCTTGCGAAGTGCGTCCCCTGAAGTTCGCAAACGCTAACGCAACTGCTTGTGAGATAGCAAGTTGCGGCAGCCCTTTTCAACACGCCGCCCCAGGCCTGCTTTGCGGGCAAAACTTCGTGCAAATTTTCCCCAACAATTTGTGCCCACGGTGAACCTGCGCGGCTGCATATCGTAATGTTTGATGTAACGATCCTCCTTCCCTGGGTGGCGTGGCAAGCCGAGAGGTCCACGCCACCTTTTTTATGCGCCGACGTCGCCGCCTTCTAGAATCGCCCTCATGCATAAGGGCCGCCTGGAGGCGTTCAGCGACGGGGTGCTCGCCATCATCATCACCATCATGGTGCTGGAGCTGCACGCCCCGCACGAGGATGCGACGCTGTCGGCGCTGCGGCCGCTGGTCCCGGTCCTGCTGAGCTACATCCTGAGCTTCATCTACGTCGGCATCTACTGGACCAACCACCACCACATGCTGCAGGCGTCGAACCACGTCACCGGCGGTGCGCTGTGGGCGAACCTGCACCTGCTGTTCTGGCTCTCGCTCATTCCCTTCTCGACCGGCTGGATCGGCCAGACACACTTCGCCGCGATCCCGATGGCGATTTACGGCGCGAACCTGCTGCTCGCGGCGATCGCCTATTCGATCCTCGTCCACGCGCTGATCCGATCGCACGGGCGCGAATCGACGCTGGCGGCGGCGATCGGTCGCGATCGCAAGGGGAACCTTTCGCTGCTTCTGTACGCCCTGGGGATCGCCCTGTCGTGCCGATGGCGGTGGGTGGCGCTGGGGATTTATAGCGCGGTGGCGCTGATCTGGCTTGTGCCGGATACGCGGATCGAGCGGGTGATGGAGCATCGGAAGGATGGCTCGGATCCGGCGCCCGCTCGGCAGCACGAGCGGGCTTGATCGGGTTCGTTTTGCGCAATCGCAGTTTTTGTTGCATGGTGTTGCATGGTGTTGCACCACGTTGCATCTGTCTGGGTTGCCGCCCGGATCGGCAGCGTCTATTCGGTTGTCAAAGATCGTCTCCCCATATATCCCCCCCGATTGCACGAATGTGATCACGAAACTGCAATCGACGAGTTACGTGAAGGCGGGCCGTTGCCAACGCTGTCGGCATGCCCTATGACGGCGGCGGTCCGCCATGACCCCGCTGCAGTTCACGCTCATCACCTTTGCGGTCTCGATCGTCGCCGGCGTGTTCGGATCGCTGCTGGGATTGGGCGGCGGGATCATCGTCGTGCCGGCGCTGACGCTGCTGCTGCACATCGATTTTCGCTACGCGGCGGGAGCGGCGATCGTGTCGGTGATCGCGACCTCCAGCGGCGCGGCGGCGGCGTACGTGCGCGAGCGGATGACCAACCTGCGGGTGGCGATGGTGCTGGAGATCGCAACCACCAGCGGCGCGATCACCGGCGCATACATCGCCGGCCGCGTCGCGGGACGCTGGCTCTTCGTCATCTTCGGTTTGACCATGGGGTATTCGGCCATCGCGATGTTCCGCAAGCAGCATCACGAGAGCTCCGCCCCGCAGCCCCCGCCGGACACATGGGCGGACCGATTGCGACTGCACGATTGCTATTACGACGAGGCGGCGGGGCGGGAGATCTGTTACCGCGTCACGCGCACGCCGCTCGGATTCGTGCTCATGTACGTCGCGGGGATCGTCAGCGGGCTGCTCGGCATCGGCTCGGGGGCGCTGAAGGTGCCGGCGATGGACCTGGCGATGGGACTGCCGATCAAGGTCTCGACGGCGACGAGCAACTTCATGATCGGGGTGACGGCGGCGGCCAGTGCCGGCGTGTACTTCGCGCGCGGGGACATCGATCCGTTCGTGGCCGCGCCGGTGGCATCGGGCGTGCTTCTGGGCGCAACCGTGGGGTCACACCTGCTCGGCAAACTGCGGAGCAGATCGATCCGCATCGTGTTCGTCATCGTGCTGCT
>JAICTV010000168.1 GCA_025936175.1 Phycisphaerae bacterium | reverse complement strand
CATCGTTACCCACCAATCGGTCTTCCTGGATGTCCTCGTCGTCCAAAAGTTACAGGAGGGCGTTGCAGATCTCGGAGATGTGGTGGGGGGGGATGTTGGTGGCCATGCCGACGGCGATCCCCGCCGAGCCGTTGAGCAGCAGGTTGGGGATCTTGCTCGGCAGGACGACCGGTTCCTCGCGCGTGCCGTCGTAGTTGGGGCGGAAGTGGACGGTGCCCTGGCCGATCTCGGAGATGGTCTCGGCGGCGATGGGGGTGAGTCGGCACTCGGTGTAGCGCATCGCGGCGGCGGGGTCGCCGTCCATCGAGCCGAAGTTTCCGCTGCCGTCGATGAGCGTCGCGCGCATCGCGAAGGGCTGGGCCATGCGGACGAGCGCTTCGTAGATCGAGCCGTCGCCGTGCGGGTGATAGCGGCCCATGACGTCGCCGACGACGGTGGCGCATTTGCGATGTTTCTCGGTGGCGCGAAGTCCGTTCTGCCACATCGTGTAGATGATGCGGCGGTGGACGGGCTTCATGCCGTCGCGGACATCAGGGAGCGCGCGGCTGGTGATGACGGAGAGGGCGTAGTTGAGGTAGCGGGCCTGGGCGAGTTCGTGCAGCGGGCTGCCGCTCTCCCCGTTGCCGCCGGTCGCGACGGCTCCGCCTCCCCCATCGTTTCCATCACGCCCGCGTCCGCGCGAACCGCGGCCTCCGCGGCCGCCTTTCTTGCCGCCGCCGTCCCCGTTGCCGCCGCCGTTCGATGCGTCATCGAACAGGCCGCCGCCGTCGCTGCTGTCATCGTCGCCGGATCGTGATCTCACAAAACTCTCCAAGGCCATCCGTGCCTCCGTAGCCTCGCGCTCCGCGTCGAAGAATTCTCTTTACGACGTGAAGGTCATGCCCGTGCGGGTGGGTAATCTCGCTGCGGTGGTTATCGGCACCGACCCGCCGATGACTGCAAGCGCCCATATGGAATTAGTTAGGTAACTGTATGGGTTCACGGGAGTCAAGTCAAACCGCCGCTGGGGTCGTGCACGCCCGTCCTCCCCAAGTAGTTGTACTACTTGCCGCCGCCCGACTGAAGACCTGCGATGACCTGTTTCACGATCGCCGGGAGGATCTGGCGCTGGTTCGCGTGGCCGGTGGTGAAGACGACGACGGTCGCCTTGGTGCCGTCCGGCAGCTCGAAGTACGCCGCATCGTGGCGCGCGGTGCTGGTCCAGCCGGCCTTGGACCAGAGCTTCGCCTCCGGCGGCAGGATCATGGCGCTGAAGCCGTGGGCCTGATCGTCCGGGCCTTTGCTCTTGGTCGTCATGTCGCGATGCAGCAGCTCGAGCATCTGATCACAGCGCTGCGGCGTGACGATCTTGTGCAGCGCGATCTCGCTCAGCAGCCGGGCGGTCGCGTCGGTGGTCAGCTTGTTGCGATTCTTCGCATCAGGCCCGAGGAAAAGCTTGTCACGTCCGTACGGGCCTTCGATGAACGTCTTCTGACACGTGTTGATGCCCGTGTATCCCATCGATGCGAAGTAGCGGTTGATCGAGTTCCGCTTCTCCACCCACTTGGCCCACTCGTCATCGCTCAGCAGCGGTCCGTTGCCGGCGTCGGTGACGGCTTCGAGGATCCAGTTCGTCGCGTCATTCGTCGAATCGACGATCATGTCGTGCATCGCGCGGCGGAGCTCATCGGAGTCCTTGAGCTTCCCGTCCTCGAGCGCGCGTTCGGTCGCGGCGAGGTAGAAGAGCTTGACGACGCTGGCCGGATAAACCCCCGCGTCGCCGCGGAAGCTTCCGGTGCGCGGATGCTCCGTATCTTTTAGATCGATGACCGTGACGGAGACGTCCTTCTCTTCGAGCTTCTGGTCTTTGAACTGCTCGCATGCCCCTTTGATCGTTTTGCCGACCATCGACGTCAGCTCGTCGTCCTTCTCAAGCTTCACGCCCTCGGCTCGCGTGACATTCGCCCCAACCACCACCGCCGTCAGCACCGCCATCAGGATGAGAATCCGCCTCATTCGTTGCACCCTCCAGGGCGGTGAGTGTACCGTCGTGGCAACGCGAGTGCGAAGGAGGACCGATCATGTATGTCGTCTCTGTGACGATCTTCGTGAACCCGGATCGCGTAATGGCGTTTATCGACGCGACGCTGGAGAACGCGCGGAACACGCGCAAAGAACCGGGGAACCTCCGCTTCGACGTGCTCCAGGCGGAGGAGGACCCGAATCGCTTCCTGCTCTACGAGGCGTACCGCGTCAAAGACGATTTCGCCAGGCACCAGCAGACGGATCATTACCTCAAATGGAAGCAGGCGGTCGCCGACTGGATGGCCCAGCCGCGGCAAGGCGTGAAGCACCATTCGATTTTCTTCGAGTAGGGGCGACACTCGTGTCGCCCTTGCTCCACGAGGCGATGAGGGCGACACGGGCGTCGCCCCTGCAGGACCGGCGATGAAATTCGACTTCTTCAGCGTCCCGCGGATCGTCTTCGGGCGCGGATCAATCACCCGGCTGGCGGACCTGGTCGATGCGTCCGCGCGCGTGCTCGTCGTTTACAACGGCTCGGATTCACTGTTGTGGCGCGCTGAAGAAATCCTCGGCCGGCCCACCACGCAGTTTCGCCAGCGCGGCGAGCCGATTGTGACCGACGTTGACGCGGCGCAGGCAACCGCTCGCGATGCCGGGTGCGACTTCGTCATCGCCATCGGAGGCGGAAGCGCCATCGACGCGGGCAAGGCCGTCGCCGGGCTGCTCTCCAACGGCGGCGTGGCGAGCGATTACATGGAAGTCGTCGGCAAGGGGCAGAAGATCACGAAGCCGTCGGCGCCGTGGATCGCGATCCCCACCACCGCCGGCACCGGCGCGGAAGCGACGCGCAACGCGGTGATCGGCTGGCCGGAGAAGAGGTTCAAGGCGAGCATCCGCAGCGAGCTGCTGCTGCCGCGCGTGGCGCTGATCGATCCCGAGCTGGGCGTCGAAGTGCCGCGCGATGTCACCGCCCGCAGCGGGATGGACGCGCTGTGCCAGTGCATCGAGGCGTATGTTTCCAACGGCTCGAGCCCGATGACCGATGCGGTCGCGATCGATGGCATCGAGCTGGCCGGCCGATTTCTCAGGCGGGCGTACGACGACGGTCGCGACATCGAAGCGCGCCGAGGGATGGCGCTGGCGGCGCTCTTCAGCGGCATCGCGTTAACCAACGCAGGCCTGGGCGCCGTGCACGGTTTCGCCGCGCCGCTCGGCGCGAACTTTCCGGTGCCGCACGGCATTGTCTGCGGCGTGCTCCTGCCGCACGTCATCCGCGCCAACCGCTCGCGCGGCGTCGAGAGGTACGCCGAGATCGACCGCGCCCTCGGCGGCGACGCTGAGCAGATCTGCTCGGAACTGACCATGCACCTGAAGCTGCCGGCGCTTGGGGCGTTCGAAATCCGCGGCGACGACGTGGCGCCGATGGTGGAGCTTGCGAAGCGCGCCAGCAGCATGCGCTACAACCCGGTCGTCCTTGACGATGCGACGTTAGAGAAGATTCTGCGAGAAGCGCTGTAGGAGGCGACGTCTGCGTCGCGTCGACGCGCAGCATCGAGATGTCTCGCGGCCGCGACGCGACGCAGGCGGCGTCCCTACAACCGTCGATCGAGCAGTCGGTATTGAATGGCCTCGGCGAGATGATGTTCCGCGATCTTCTCGGCGCCTTCGATGTCCGCGATCGTGCGCGCGACCCGGCGGACCTTGTCGTACGCCCGCGCACTCAGCCCCAGCTCGTCCATCGCCTGCCGCATGAGCAGCAGACACCCGTCGCTGAGCTCGCAGAACGCCTTGAGGTGCCTGGCGGTCATGCTCGCGTTGGTGGTCTGATCGCCGAAGCGCCTGCGCTGGACTTCGCGGGCACGTTCGACCTGCTCGCGCATCTGGGCGCTGCTGGTTCCCTGCTGTTTGCCGGTCAGCTCGCGGTAGGGGACCGCCGGCACTTCCACGTGGATGTCGATGCGATCCAGCAGCGGCCCGCTGAGCTTCGCGAGGTATTTTTCGCGCGCCCGCGGATCGGTCGAGTCGTAGCCGCTCTTGGTCGGGTTCATCGCCGCGACGAGCATGAACCGGGCGGGAAACTTGATCGACCCGTGAACACGGGCGACGGTCACTTCGCCGCTCTCGAGCGGCTGGCGGAGCATCTCGAGAACGTAGCGCGAGAACTCGGGCAGCTCGTCGAGGAAGAGGATGCCGTTGTGCGCCAGCGACACCTCGCCGGGCTTGGGGACGCTGCCGCCGCCGATGAGGGCTTGCGCCGTCGCGGAATGGTGCGGCGTGCGCACCGGTCGCTCGTCCATCAGCGCGACGCCGTCGGGCAGCAGGCCGAGCGCGGAATAAATCCGCGTCGTCTCGAGCGATTCGCCGCGCGTCAACGGCGGGAGGATGCCCGGGATGCGCTGGGCGAGCATCGTCTTGCCGGTGCCGGGCGGCCCGACCATCAGGAGATTGTGAGACGCCGCCGACGCGATCGTGATCGCGCGCTTCACCGCCTCCTGTCCGCGCACTTCCGCGAAATCGTGCGTCGGCGAAATCTTCGACTGCTCGTAAGGCTGGCCGTCCAGCTCGTAGGGCTCAAGCGGAAGCTGTTCGTTCAAGAACGCGACGGCCTGCGCGAGATTGGCGACGGGATAGACCTCGATGCCATCGACAACGGCCGCCTCGCGGGCGTTTTCTTCCGGCAGGATTACGCCGCGCATCTTGCGCTTCTTGGCCAGCAGCGCCATCGACAGCGCGCCTTTGATCTTGCGCACGCGGCCGTCCAGCGCGAGCTCCCCGGCGACGAGGAAGTGCTTGTGTACGTCGCTCTGGACGAAGTCCGTGCCGCGCAGCACGCCGATCGCGATCGCCAGGTCCAGCGCCGGGCCTTCCTTCTTCACGTCCGCCGGCGCGAGGTTGATGATCGCGCCGTGCGCGTTGAAGGCGAAGCCGCTGTTGACGATCGCGCGGCGGACGCGCTCGATCGATTCCTTCACCGCGGCTTGCGCGAGACCGACGACGGTCGTCTTATCCAAGCCGCGCTGGCGGCAATCAACCTCGATCTCGCAATGCAACGGATCGATGCCGATCAAAACGAAGCTGTGAGTTTTCGCCAGCAAGCGGACGTGTCTCCCCTGGCGCAAGCGCCGGGGTGTGAGTGTAGCGGCCGAAGGAATTCGCTACAATTTCGGCCCAATCTCGCGACGGGATGGGAAGGCCGGGAAACACATGGCAAAGATCTTCAAGCTCATCCTGCTTGCGGTGGTCTTGTTTGTGACGATCACGGTCGTCTCGTTCGTCTACCTCAAGTGGTGGGCGGCGCTGCTGATCGTGCTGGGGATGATCGTGGCGATGCTGCTGGGGCTGCGGTACCTCTTCGCCAACATCGGCAAGATCTTCGGCAAGGCGATGCTGAAGGTCTTCGAGGTGAAATCCAGGGTTTTGCGCGGCGCGACGGCCCAGCTCAACAGCGTGCAGCCGACGACCGCGCCGCCGCTGAAGGAAGGCGAGACGCCGCCCGGCGAGCCGGCCAACTTCTACCGCATCGACGTCACGATCAAGCCCGCGCCGAGCGACGGCCCGATGCAGCATTGGGATCTGGACGATCTCCAGCTCGTCCCCTTCGACACGCCGGCGACGTCGCTGGAGAAGATGGCGGAGGAGGGGAAGGAATCAGTCGACGGCTATTCGCTGAGCGAGACCAAGGTGATGCAGGATGGGACGTTCGTCGATGATTCGGCGGGCAAGTATCAGGGCGATCAACAGGTGCAGGCGCTGGTGGCGGTGCCGCCGCACGTGCGGGAGCTGAAGTTCCAGTATTACGCGGAGCAGTTCGGGCGCATCGCGCTGCCGCAGCCGCTCCCGCAGTTGGGTTGATCCGCGGTCCGCGGTCTCACGATTTGTATCGGCATATGATCTGCGGCAGAATTGCCGCGGCGGGTCATGCGTCGAAAGTTGTACCTCGAAACCTTCGGTTGCCAGATGAACGTGCTCGACAGCGAGCTCGTGCTCGGCCAGCTCCGCGCGCAGGGGTATGAATCGGTTGAAGATCGCGATGACGCCGATGTGATCATCTACAACACTTGCTCCGTGCGCGAGCACGCCGAGCAGAAGGTCTGGTCGCGCCTCGGCGAATTGCGCGGAAGAAAAACCGACGATCCCGCACTCGTGATCGGCGTCATCGGATGCATGGCCGAGCGGGACGGGACGAACATCTTCTCGCGCTTCCCGCACGTCGATGTTCTGTGCGGACCCGGTGAGCTCGACAAGCTCCCGTCGCTGATCCACAACGCGGTCATTACCAGGTCGGGTGTCGGGTATCGGGTATCGGATACTGAAGCACAAACCATACCCGACACCCGACACCCGATACCCGCGCGACAAGTCGCGCTGATGGGCGCTAACGTGCGCCGTTCTTCAACGCTCGCCGCGGCGGAAGACACCCTCGAACTGCTCGACCTCTCCCGCAGCGTCTCCCCCGGCGACGACGTCTCGCAGGCGTACGTCCGAATCACGCGCGGGTGCAACAAGTTCTGCACGTACTGCGTCGTTCCGTACACGCGCGGGGCGGAGGTGCATCGCCCGCCAGGCAACATCATCGATGAGGTGAAGAAGCTCGCGCGGGCCGGGTCGAAAGAAGTCACGCTGCTCGGACAGACGATCAACCACTACGCCTACCGGCACGGCGACGGCCGGACGACGACTTTCGCCGATCTGCTCTATCAGGTGCACGAGGCGGCGCCGGATTTACCACGGCTGCGTTTCGTCACGAGCTTCCCGCGCGATTTCACCAACGATGCGCTGGCGGCGATGCGGGATTGCGAGCGCATCTGCCGCTTCCTCCACGCGCCGGCACAGCACGGCAGCGATCGCGTGCTCAAGCTGATGAATCGAGGCTACAGCGCGCAGCAGTACATCGACTTCGTCGATCGCGCTCGCCAATACATGCCGGACGTCTCGATCGCGAGCGATTTCATCGTCGGCTTCCCGAGCGAGACGGACGAGGAGTTCGCGCAGACCGTCGAGCTGGTGAAGCGCTGTCGCTTCAAGAACAGCTTCATTTTCAAGTATTCGCCGCGTCCCGGCACGGTCGCGATCGATCGGTTCGACGATGACGTTCCAGAAGACGTGAAGCGTCGCCGCAACAACGAGCTGCTGGCGGTGCAGCAGAAGGTGACGGCGGCGGAGAACGCGAAGCTCGTCGGGAAGACGCTCGAGGTGATGGTCGAGGGGGAGAGCAAGCTTGTTGGCAGACGGACGAGCTATCCGTCGTCAAAAGTCGAACTCGGATGGGAACGATCGCAAAGCCCGGCGATTGCAACCGCGCGGTCTTCAACCCAACTGGTCGGTCGCACGCGCGGCGACCAGGTCGTCTGCTTCGAGGGAGACCTCTCGCTCAAGGGCCGGCTCCTCGACGTCGAAATCACCGATTCCCGCGGGATGACGCTGTTCGCGCGGCTCGTCGATTCTGCTGCAACCGTCGCGGCCGCGCGGTAGAATTCGCCCCATCTTCAACCGCGGCCAACGCCGCGAGGGGACGAGGCTATGACGGCGAACGACAGCGCGGCTTTGGATGACCAAGGCGACCTGTACTACCGGCACACCGGCCACGCGCCGTTCGCGGGCACGACGCTGGCGGCGATCCTCTCGTGGATCGCGGTCGCCGTCCTCGGCGCGGCCTACGCTTACGCGGACCTTTACATCAAGGTCGCCGACAAGCTGTCGATCGTGATCACGATGGCGTTCGCCGCGGCGATGGGTTTCACGGTGTTCGGGGTGCTGCGCTTCGGCAAGGTCCGCAACACCGCCGTCGTCTGGATTATCGCGATCACGTCGGCGCTGCTCGCGGTGTACGCGAGCTGGGTCGTATGGGAATTCGCCCTGTATCGGCAGGCGGGGCATCATATTTCGCTGCAAGGGCTGTGGAGGCTGTTTCGTCAGCCGAACGACATCTTTCTGATTGCCCAAGGCGTGAATCAGGAGGGAACGTTCAGCTTGAGCAGCAGCGGGGCCGTGAAGGGAACGGAATTGTGGGCCTGCTGGGGCTTCGAGGCGCTGATCATCGCCGGCTGCACGGCGCTGATTCCGATCGCGATGATGCGCGACCTCGCGTTCTGCGAGACGTGTTCGCGCTGGTGCGGCAACGTGAAGGGCGTGCTGCGGCTGCAGCCGACCAATGAAGATCTGCTCCGCGAGCGGCTCGAGACGCGCGACATCAAACACCTGCTGGGCCTGAATCGCGCCAATTCCGAGACGCCGACGCACCTCCGCGTCGATCTGGATTCGTGCCCCTCGTGCAAAGAGACGCGACTGCTGTCAGTGAGTCGGGTCGCGGTGGCATACAACAACAAGAACCATCGGAACGAATCGGCGAAGAAGATCATCAAGAAGCTCTGGATCGGCGCGGACGATGTGGAGGCGATCAAGTCGTACGGTGCGCCGGCGCCCGCGCAGAAAGTGGCGGGCGCGGCGACGCTGCGCGATCCGGCGGCTTCGAGCATGGCGAGTGAAGTCACCGCGGCGCCCGTCGCGCCGGCGCGGTCCACGGGAATCGGTCTGGGAAGCTCGAACATGCAGCAAAACGGGTGAAGATTTGCGGCACCGATGCTTTTAAAGACAATTTTGTCCTGTAAAATCGACCCTATGGCACAAGGCGCTCACATCCTCCCGAACATTCCCAAGGCTTCGGCCGGCCAGCAGCGTCAAACCGGGGCGTACGAGCCCGTTTGCGCGATCTTCCGCCGGTACCTGCACGAGCAGAAGCTCAAGTTCACCCCCGAGCGCGCCATGATGCTCGATGCGGTTCTTCGCAAAGAGGGATTGTTCGAGCCCGAGCAGCTCGTCGAGGACCTGAAGAAGCTCGGCCACCGCGTCAGCCGGGCGACGGTTTATCGCACGCTGTCACACCTGCAGGACGCAGGTGTGCTCAAGCAGGTCTTTTTCGACAATCGCCAGAGCTACTACGAAGTGATCGCCGGCCGGCAGGCGTACGACTATCTGATCTGCGTGGCGACGGGCAAGGTGATCGAGTTCAGCAGCGACAAGCTCAAGAAGCTGCGGGATGAGATCTGCCGCGAGCACGGGTTTGACCCGATCTCGCACCAGTTCCACATCTTCGGCGTGAGCCCGGAAGGCAAGTCGACCAACGGTAAGTCAGCGGGGACGGGACGACTGTAGCGGCCGCTAGCAAAGAGCGGCAAAGGTAGCGATCGTCAGGACGGCGATCTTGAGCTTCTTGTCCCAGAAGAGCGTGCTGAGCAGCAGGGCCATCGCTTCAAAACTCCTTTGCGACGTCTGAGGACTTGAAACATACCCCCGATTCAGGGTCGTGCGATGCGAAAGCCGCGCCCGCGACAGCCAAATGCATGGGCTCCGATGCATTTGCCGTAAAGCGCGGTAAAAGAAGCGGCCTGTGCGGGGTGATCTTTTCTTGCGTTTCTTTTCCTCTCCGCAACGAACCTCACTCGACATCGTTCGTTTTATTTAAGTAAGGTCCCGTAACTAACAATGGCTTGCCGCGAGACATACGCGCGACAGCGCGGGGTGTCGATCGGCGCGGCGACGACGGATGGTCAAGTGTTTGCGTAATCGACATGCATCGATACATTGTGCGGATTACACCACGCAAACAAGGTGCTAATTCGTGCAGACACCTGATCACCGCCGTAGACGTAGAAAGGGTCGTAAGTTGTCTCTGCTGAAAGCGCAAGCCCGCAAAACTGCGGACGTTCCCACAACTCATCACGGCGAACACGGATCGGCGATGGCGCCGGCGCACGCGCATCACAAGGGCGGCGGCGGTGGTCGCGGCGGCCAGGACGCGCTGCCCTATAAGCAGGCGTTCGAGCTGGTCGAGAACGCGATGCCGGTGGCGCAGGTCGTCCTCGTGACGACGATGCCGCGCGGATCGCTGCAGATCGCGCAGCCCGCCAGGCTCCCGGAGCTGTTCCTCAAGAGTTACGCCCGCGAGTTCCATCTCGAGGACCGCTTGACCTGGCAGTCGATCCTGAGCGGTCAGCCGGTCGAGGCGGCGGGCGTGCTGGGCTCATCGAGCCGCTTCGCCACCGAGTTCCTTCAAGGCAGCGGCTTCGCCCACGCGGCGGCCGCGCCGCTGAAGCAGCCGGTCCTCGAAGGATACCCCGGCGCACTGCACGTGTATCGCACGGCGGAGCAGGGGCCGTTCTCGGCGGATGAAGTCCGCCGGCTCGGACACCTCGCCGAAGAGATCGATCAGATGATCCAGAAGGCGCGCGAGGCGCGTCGCGGCGGTGAGCAGGAGCCGGACATCTGGCTCACGCCCCGCCCGCCGGCGCGGCTCTTCGCCATCGACGAGCGCGGCCACCTGCTCGTGAATAACCAGGACTTCCAGAAGCTCGATCAGCGCCTGCGCGAGATGATCGCGGAGCAGGCGCGCGTGCGGCTGAGCAAGTTGAACGGGCAGGCGTTCCTCGCCGATCGCGTGCAGATCGCCGACGCGCGCGGCGACCTGTGGACCTTCCGCTTCGTGACGTACGCGAAGTACCCGGCGATCGGAGCCGAGCCGGTCGTCATCGTCGCGATGCAGCCGAGCTGCGGTGAGTGGGCGCTGGTGCGCCCGGCGGATCTCGCCGCCGACAACGAGCTCGCCCGGCTCATCCCCGCGCTGAGGTTCATGCGGCAGGAGTTCAGCCGCGGCCCGACGCTGGGGGAGATTTCGAAGCAGGTCCACTTGAGCCCATTCCACTTCCACCGCCGCTTCGCCGAGCTGCTCGGGCTGACGCCGAAGCACTACCTGCTGGAGTGCCAGATTACGCGGGCGAAGTCGGAACTGATGTCGGGAAAGAAGGAGCTGGCGCAGATCGCGACCGATTGCGGATTCGCGCATCAGAGCCATTTCACCAGCCGCTTCAAGCAGGCGACGGGACTGACCCCGACGCGTTGGCGGCGGATCGCGGCCGAAAGGCGCAGCGTGCAAGCGGACTGAAACAATCGTCACCAAAGCGAAAGCCCCGGGAGTTCAATCCCGGGGCCTTTTGTTGCGCCGCTGCTTTCAAAAGCGCTGAAGCGAATCGACCGCCAACGCGTCGGTCATACAATCTCACGCGATGAGCGCTTTCCGCGTCGCGAGTGTCAGTTTCCTCAACGCCCGTCCGTTGATCGAGGGGCTCGAACGCGAGCCGCGCGTGCAGTTGCTGCTCGACGTACCCAGCGCGTTGCTCGAGCTGCTGTGCAACGACCGCGCCGACGTTGCGCTCCTGCCGGTGATCGATTACCAGCGCGCAGAAGGACTGACGATCGTCCCTGCGGGCGGAATCGCTTCGGACGGCCAGACGTTGACGGTCCGGATTTTCAGCCGCCTTCCGATCGCGCAGGTCCGCGCGCTGGCGTGCGACCCCGACAGTCACACGTCGGTCGCGCTGGCGCGGATCATCCTCGCCCGCCGGCACAACGTGCGCCCGGAGTTCTGCGACCTGTCCCGCGCATCCGACGATCTCCGGCAGGCGCGGCTGCTGATCGGCGACAAGGTGGTCTGCGATGAACCGGCGGGATTCCCGCATCAGCTCGATCTCGGCGCCGAGTGGAAGGCGATGACCGGGCTGCCGTTCGTGTTTGCGGTCTGGACGGCGCGGAAGGGCGTGGACGTCGCGACGCTGGGCGAGATCCTGGCAACTGCGAAGCGCGCCGGGATGTCGAAGATTGACCAGATCGTCCGTGCTCACGCTCTGCCGCGCGGCTGGCCGCCGGAGGTGGCGGGGAAATATCTGACGAAGCACCTCAGCTACGACATCGGACCACGCGAACTCCAGGCGATCGCGCACTTCTATCGGTTGGCCGCAGAAGAAGGAGTCATTCCGCACGTCCGCCCGATCGCGTGACGGCGCTGGAGGGTGAGGCTCCTGCCGAGCCGCTCTGTGTCATCCCGCGCGCAAAAGCCGCGGCTCGGCAGCAGCCTCGCCTGCGGTCGTCATCATCGTCCGCTTTGCGCGACCGTCCGCGTCGTCGGTCCGAGCTTGTATCCCTCCTGCCCGAACTGCCAGAGGAAGAATGCGTCCGTGTCCGCCGCCAGCTCGTTGCGCTGCTTCTTGCTCGCGCCGACGCCGTGGCCGCCCTGGTAGTCGATTCTCAGCAGCACCGGCTTGTCGCTCGTCGTCGCCGCCTGCATCCGCGCGGCGAGCTTGGCGGGCATCCAGGGCGGGACGCGCGGGTCGTTGATGCCGGTGGTCAGCAGCATCGCCGGGTATTTCACGCCGTCGCGCACGTGCAGGTACGCGTCCATCGTGTAGAGGTCTTCGAAACCTTCCTGCGTGCTGATGCTGCCGAACTCCGGGGTGTTGGGGATGCCGTTGGCGTCGGTCTCGAAGCGCAGGATGTTGACTGCGCCCGCGCGGATGTTGGCGGCGGCGAAGAGATCGGGGCGTT
>JAICTV010000287.1 GCA_025936175.1 Phycisphaerae bacterium | reverse complement strand
GGCAAGTCGATCGGCACTCGCCAGTAGCGCGCGTCGCTGCTCACCAACGAGTTGTCGCCCATCACGAAATACTCGCCCGCGCCCAAATTCGCCGGATTCTTCGGGCTCGCGTTGAACGGCGGATTATCGAAGCGCGAATCGCGATTGAGGTAATACACGTCCCGCCACAACCCGATGTGCGACAGTGTCGCCGACTGATTCCCAGCGCCGATCTCCACCGCCGGCCAGTCCTGCTGCTTGTTCGCCTTGAAGTCTTCCAACAGCCTGGCGACATCGGGGTGATACTGCTGCGGCGTGGTCGCGATCAGATCACGATCGTTCACGCGAAGGGTCACCTTGTAATCGACGTTGGTCAACTCGATGCGGAGCGGATCCTTTCCGCCCGGAAGGTTCGCCGCGCCGATGACTTGCTCGCCGGTCGCATCGGTCGCTTCGGTGAGCTTCGCCTGCCCCGGGGTCAGCTCCGCGCGGAAGGCGCGATGCTGCCCATCCCGCAGCGTGATCTTCAGCGGTCCGTCGCCGCTGCCGCGCTCGTAGAAAAACGCCAGCTTCAAATCGTGGATCTGATTTCCCGCCGGCGGGATGTCCACGTCGTACGCGAGCCAGTCGGTAAAGGCGTTATTCGTCCGGTTCGCGTCCTTGTTGAAGTAAAGGATCGACTCGCCGCTCGCGTTGTCGAAGTGGAAGGCGCGCCCGTTCTCCGGCTTGTCGCCGAGCGACCAGCCGCTGCCGTCACGCACGGTCCACGGCTGCTTCCACGTCTCGCCGTCGCGCTCTTTGCCCTGCGGGTAGAAGTCGTTGTCGTAGATCACCCGCCACAGCGCTTCCTGCGCGTAGCGCGGCTTGGTCTGGATCTGATAGCTCTCCAGCGGATCGCCGGCCTTGCCCATGTAAATGTCGCCGTCGAGGATCATGATCGACTCGCCCGGCCGGCCGATCAGACGCTTGATGTAATTCTGCTGATAGCTCGGCGGCTTGGTGGGATCGGGATCGTCCTGCGCGGGGCTCTTGAAGACGACCACGTCCCAGCGCTGCGGATGCTGGAAGAGGTAGAGGTACTTGAGGACCAGGATCCGATCGCCGTAATGCACCGGCGGCTTCGAGCCGTCGTTGTCCGGATCGGCCGGGTCGTACATCGGAAACTTGTAGCCGCAGTTGGGGCAATAGACGTGATAGTCGATGTCGGCGGTGTCCTTGATGATCAGATCGCCCTGGCGGTTGGACGGCGCCGAGTAGTTGGCGGTGAAGCGGTAGCCGCAGTCGTTGCAGTGGAAGCGCATGTGCGCGCCGAGCAGCGTCGGCGCCATCGATCCGGTGGGGATGACGAACGCCTCCACGACGAACGCCCGAAAGATGAACGCGTGGATGAACGCGACGAGGATCGACTCCAGCGTCTCTTTGACGCTCGAATCCTTGTTCTTGTCGGCGTCGTCGCCTTTCGGTATCCGCCGCCCGCGCTCGGACACGATCGGCGCTTCCGTCCCGCTGTTACCGCTTTGCGTCATGCGGGAGGGATCGTATGCGAAGCGAAGCGGCGGGTGAAGCGATGCGGTGGCGGGTCCGTCGATCAGATTCGTGACGCGACGGCGTCCTGATATTGGCAGGCGCCCGAGCCGGGCGGGCAGCCGAGGCTCGATCGCACTTTGGCCAGCAGCGGCTTGACCTCTTTCATCGCCATGTCGCCGCCGGTGCTTTTGTTGCCGACCACGCAATACAGCGCGCCGGCGTTCGCGAAGCCGGTAATCGCCGCGTGATCGACCGTCTCGGCGTAGGAGCCGCCCTCGTCGCCGTAATCCGGTGAGTAGGGCATCGAGAAGACCGAGACACGCTCGTCGCCCCTGGCAAAGAGCAGGTGGGCCGCCGGCTTATCGCCGATCCGGCAGATCCCGGCGCCTTTGAACTGCCAGTCGTCGCCCAGCGCGGCGGCGAACACTTTGATCCCCTCCTCTTTCGATAGCGAATCCCGCAGCGCGTCGAAATCGCTCCCGGCCGCGGCGAGATGATGATCCGGAAGCTTTGCGCAGTTCTCATGCGTGCGGACCATCTCGATCGCGAAGCTCATCGGGAACTGCATCACGTGCGGCACGGAGGCGACCGAGGTCGTGGCGGCGGGGAAGAACTCGTTGCGGACCTCGACCGCGATGACGCCGATCGCGATTAAGACCAACGCGGCGGCGGCGAGGCTGCGAAGGCTGAAGAGCGACGAGGCGCGCAATCCCCGGCGCGATGCCTGGGCAGTTGCGGGGGCGGCGGGGCGCGCCGCGCCCGCGTCAGGTTGCGGCAGGGCCGAAGCGGGCTGAGCCATCAGCGCGACGATCGATTGGCGCAAACGCTCGGGCGCGCGCTCTCGTCCGCACGCCCGGCGGATCGCTTCCCGCAACGCGGGATCGTCCGGAAGTTCCTCGAATGACTCAGACATCGTTCGTTCTCTCTCTCGCTTCGCTGCCTGTAGGGCATGCTCCGGGCTGCCGCGGAGCGGCTATGCAACTCGCCTGGCAATTCCGGTCTTTCAGGTGCCGGAAGGACCGGCTCGACGTGCCTGCTTTTACCCTAACGCCCGCCGCAACATTCGACCGCGCCGCCGCGTCTGCCCGCACCTGTCAAACGCATCATATTCTGCAACTATTCCCGGATAATCCCTTCGCTTACAGCAAACGATCGCAACTGCTCCGATAACCGCTGTCGCGCCCGATATAAACGGCTCATCACCGTCCCGATCGGGATGCCGACCGCCTCGGCGATCTCCTTGTAGCTCAGTTCCTCCACCGCCCACAGGATCAGAACCACCTGGTATTCCTCGGCCAAACCTTCGATCGCGCGCACGAGCTGCTGATCCATCCCTTCGAAACTGGCCGGGTCGATCAGCGGCGGAGTGTGCGATCGGCCGGCGGCTTCGAGCTGATCGTCCTCGATCACCGTGGGCTGGCGGCCCTCGCGCTCTGCCTTGCTGATGTGCACGTTGTGCATGATGCGCAGGAGCCACGGGCGGATGCCGTGGCTCTGCAGGTCGAAGCTGTCCCGCGCGCGCAAGGCGCGGACGCACGTTTCCTGAACCAGGTCTTCGGCGCGGCCGGGATCGCGCGTGATCCGCCGGGCCACCCGATACAGCGTGTCGAGCTGCTCCAGCGCCAGTGCTTCGAATTGTTCCGGCGACGGTTTCACGAGGGGGTGTTGCCGCGACGACCATACCCGCATCGCCGCTCGATTGCGACAAAATCGACGCGCGACGAGCCGCCTTGTGCACCAAGCCCTTCGATCAAGTTGACCTGTTCGGCGCCATCGGGATGATGTGACGCGCGCCAGCCGAGCAAAGCCGGCGCGCGAACAGATGCCGCAGCAAACTTACCTCGTCACCGGCGCTGCCGGGTTCGTCGGATCGCGACTCAGTAAACGCCTCCTTTCCGCCGGCCATCGCGTTGTCGGGCTGGACAACTTCAACGACTACTACGCCCGCGAGCACAAGGACCGTCACCTCCGCGATCTGCTGCCGGACAAGAACTTCACGCTGATCGAAGGCGATCTTCGCGACGCGGCGAAGCTCAGCAGCATCTTCGCCGAGCACAAACCCGTCGCCGTCGCGCACCTGGCGGCGATGGCCGCGGTCCGTTACAGCGTGGAGCACCCGCTCATCTACGGCGAAGTGAACGTGCAGGGCTCGATGAACCTGATCGACGCCGCACGTCTCAACGGCAATCCGCGCATGGTGCTGGCGTCCACCGGATCGCTCTACGGCGTGGACACGCCCGTGCCGTTCGCCGAGACCGCGCCCGCGACGCAGCCGCTCGCGCCCTATCCCGCGAGCAAGCGCGCGATGGAGCTGTTCGCCTTCTCCTTCCACAACCTCTTCAAGACGCCGATCACGGTGCTGCGCTTCTTCAACGTCTACGGCCCGCAGGGCCGCCCCGACATGATGCCCTGGCAGTGGACGCAGATGATCCTGCGCGGGCAGACGCTCAAGCTGTTCAACCGCGGCGAGATCAAACGCGACTGGACGTACATCGACGACATCGTCGACGGCTTCATCGCCGCGCTCGATCGCGGCTTTGATTGGGAGATCATCAACCTCGGCTGCGGCTGCCCGGTCTCGAACATCGAGTTCGTGCAAACGCTGGAGAAGATCCTGGGGCGTATGGCGAAGATAGAAGATGCACCGACCCCGCCCAGTGAGCCGCTGATCACATTTGCCGACATCTCCAAGGCACGCCGATTGCTCGGCTACGAGCCGAAGGTTTCGGTCGAGACGGGCCTCTCGCGGTTCGTCGACTGGGCCCGATTTGAGCGCGCGATCGATTTCGATTGAGTGTTCGGACCCCTGTCATGCTGAGGTGCTCCGAAGCATCTGGCCGAGCAACGGAGATCCTTCGCGAGCACGCTCAGAGCGTGCTTAAGAAGCGCGACATGCGAGGGTTGTAATGCTGAGGTACGACGCAGCATCCGGTATGGGCAGGCAGATGCTCGGACCACCCGCTGCGCGAGTACCCGGTACCTCAGCATGACGTCGCTGCCGTCGCATCATTTCGCCTTCTCAGACACCCGCTCAGGATGTCTCCTTACGGCGCGTCTCCTATTTCGAAAGTGCTGATGCCTCCCGACGCTTTGAATGACCGCGAGAACGGCCTCGACGCCCGCACCGTTTCCCTCGTCGTCGTCGCCGTCGTCGCTGCCGGGTTCGCCCTTTACTTCGGCCGGCAGCTTTTTCAGCCGATCACGATCGCGGTCGTGCTCAACGCGCTCTTTCGCCCGGTCGTGCGCGAGATCAACCGCGCGCGCATTCCCAACGCGCTCGCCGCTGCCGTCGTCGTGCTGGCGCTGATGGCGGCGCTGGTGGTCGGTGGATACATGCTCTCCGGCCCGGTGCAGCAGTGGATCGATTCGGCGCCGCAGTCGTTCGAAGCGGCGCACGACAAGATCGAACGTCTTCGCCGGCCGGTGCAGAAGGTCACGGCGATCGCCACGAAGATCGAGGAGGAGACTCAGCCCGCCTCCGCGACCACCAACGCGACAACCGCGCCGGAAAAAGACGGCGAGCCGGTCAAACCCGCGCAGCCGCCCGCTCCCGCGCCGGCGCCGCAGGCGCCGGGGATCGTCGCCGGCTTCTTCGGCACCACCGCCGCCTTCATCACCGGCGCGCTCGAAGTCCTGCTGATGCTTTACCTGCTGCTCGCCAGCGGCGATCTGTTCGTCCAGAAGCTCGTCAAGATGCTCCCCTTCCGCCGCGACAAGGAAGTCGCTCGAAAAGTCGTTGGCGACATCGAAGTGGCGGTCGCCCGCTACATGTACGCCACGCTGCTCATCAACACCGGGCAGGCGATTGTCGTCGCGGTCGCGATGAAACTCCTCGGCGTGCCGCACTGGATCCTGTGGGGGCTCGCGACGGTGGTGCTGGAGTTCGTGCCATACCTCGGCGCGGCGGTGATGATCGGGCTGCTCGCCGTCACCGCGTTCACGACGTTCGACAACCTCGGCCACATCCTGGCGGTACCGGGGACGTACTTCGTCATCACGTCGCTGCAGAACAACGTGGTCAGTCCCTACGCGTACGGCAACCGGCTGCGGCTCAATCCGGTGGCGGTGCTGATTGGCGTTCTGCTCTGGTGGTTTCTGTGGGGAATCCCCGGGGCGTTCGTGTCGGTCCCGATCCTGGCGGCGGTCAAAATCTTCGCCGATCGGACGGAGAACCTCAAAGCGGTCGGCGAGTTCCTGGGAGAATGAGCAGTTGACGAGCGAAATGAAAACGCCCCGCGACGGGTTGAGTCGTGCGGCGGGGCGTCGGATGCGGCCGAGAGGAGTCGAACCTCCACGTCTTTTGGACACTAGAACCTGAATCTAGCGCGTCTGCCAATTCCGCCACGGCCGCGGCTTAACTTTGGCTAAACTTGTGTGCTGCGGGATGATAGGTACGACAGCGCGGGT
>JAICTV010000140.1 GCA_025936175.1 Phycisphaerae bacterium | reverse complement strand
GTGTTGTGCTTGACGGGCTTTTCGGCTGTGGTGTGACCGGTGATGACGCCGTCTTGAACGGACCAGACGTCGGGATCGCCTTCCCATCCGGTCAGGTCTTTGCCGTTGAACAAATCCTTGACGGCACTGCTATCCGGCGCCGCGCCCAAGCCGCCGATCAGCAGAATAGCCGCCAACGCCAGCAAGTGCTTCCGCATCTGCGTTCTCCGTAAGAATCGTGGTTAAACTTAACGTCTCGATGGCCGTGCTGTCTAACACGATGGGCTATTCGGTACGTCCGCGCAGTGTTCTTGCCTCGGTGACACGATAGCGCGGCACGGCGGCATCACTTTCTTACTTCGATGTGCCCTGGAGCTCCGCGGCGTTGGCGTTCGCGCTCATCTTCCTAGTCTTGCTCATGCGGAAGTCATCCAGAGAGCTCATCTCGCCGCGGAATAGGTCGCCTCGGCGACGGCCACTACTGGTCAAGATCGTAGACGGGTGGAGAATCAGTTAATCGAACGTTACTTTACCCCTGAAAGCGACATGAGCTACACGCCTCGTGTACATATAAGTATGCAGTTCCGACGCGGGCCCCTCCCAAATCGGCCGCGACGTGAGCGCTGCGAAGGGATTGACGTCCGAGGCGCGTACTGATGAAGTTCCCGCCCGGACGTCGGTCACGGCTCCCACGCCGACAGTGTGCGAAATCTCGCGCTGACGCCCATACGGCTTGCGGCGGTGCGACCGACAGGCGGGGTTGCGGCCAATTCGGTACCGAGAGCTCACATTACAGAATGTGCGATGGCGATGCTGCCCCTGGTCCAGTCCGCGAAGCCGACGCCCCGCCGCGATGACGCAGGTGAGATCAACATGAGCAAGCTAGCAATTCACGGTGGAACCAAGGCGGTCGCGGACGGCACCATCAGCGACTGGCCGGAGATCACGGACGTCGATCGCAAGTATGTCATGGCGTCGCTCGAACAATCGAATCACGCCTTTGGACCCAACTGCCTCACGTTCGAGAAGGAGTTCGCCGCGTGGAACGGCAATGCGTTCGCCATCACCACCAATAGCGGAACGGCCGCGCTGCACATGGGGGTGGCGGCGTGCGGGTGCGGGGCTGGCGATGAGGTAATCGTCACGGCGTACTCCTGGAGCAGCTCCGCGACCTGCATCCTTCATGCCAATGCGATCCCGGTGTTCGTTGATATCGACTTCGACACGATCAACATGGACATCGCGCAGATCGAGTCCGCGATTACTCCGCGAACGAAGGCGATCCTCGTCGTGCACCTCCATGGCCTGGCGGTCGACATGGACGCGGTCATGGGCGTCGCGCGCAAGCACAACCTGAAGGTGATCGAGGACGCGTGCCAGGCGCACGGGGCGACGTTCAACGGGAGGAAGGTCGGCACGTTCGGCGACTGCGCGGCGTTCAGCTTCAACCAGAATAAGTGTCTCTGCTCCGGCGAGGGAGGCATGTTCGTCACGAATGACCAGGCGATACTCGAGAAGGCGCGGATGATATGGAGCTTCGGCGAGACGCGCACGCCCGTGGAATCGCGCGACTACCACGCGTACGCGCTGGGGTGGATGTACCGCAACAACGATCTGACCGCGGCGTTCGGGCGGGCCCAGCTCACGCGCCTCACCAGCTACATCGCTCGCCAGCGCGAGAACGCGGAGGCGTTGCTCGATTGCCTGCGGGGCACGCGCGGGCTGATTCTCCCGACCGAGCCCCCGCTTCATGAGCACACCTACTACAACTTCACCATCCGCATCGATCCCGAAGTACTGGGGTGGCGCGGCGCCCCCGCGAAATTGCGGGATGCGATGATGAAGGCGATGCAGGCGGAAGGAACACAGGTTGGCGTCTGGCAGCAGTTCATCCTTCCGGACATGACCGTCTTCAAGGCGAAGAACGCTTTCGGCAAAGGAAGCCCGTGGTGCCTCGGTGAGCCAGTGGACTATGATCCCGGGCAGTTCCCCGTCGCTCGGAAGCATACGGATTCGCACTTCGGCATGACTTACCCGCTGCGCGCCCCCAACACGCCGCAGACCGCTCGGATTGTCGGCGAGGGAATCCGAAAGGTATTCGAAAACGTCGAACAGCTTGACATTGCGTCGTGAGCGAGGGACTCCGATGGGCATTCGCGCTGCCGCGGTCGAAGTTGACATCACGCCCCCCATCTTGCCGATCGAGAAACCGGGATGGATCGTTCGCATCCTCGCCGACCGTGTCGCCGATCCGATCTTCGCGAAAGTCATCCTTATCGAGGCAGCAGGCGTACGCGTGGGATTCGTCTCGCTCGATCTCTTGAGCGTGCGATGGCCGGAGGTGGATCGGATTCGCGAGATAGCCGCCTCCCTTGGCATCCCGAAGCAGAACCTAATGGTCGCCGCCACGCACTCTCACACGGGCCCGGCGATCGCAAGTCCGGGACTCGCCCGTCGGGACCCAAATTATGTCGGCTGGATGATCGGTCGTGTCAGTGATGGACTTCATCGCGCCGTTGAATCTCTTGTCCCAGCCAGGCTCGCGATCAAGTCCGGGATCGACGGACGGATATCGTTCATACGCCGCTGCGTGATGAAAGATGGCAGTGTCAAGACTCACCCTTCGCCGTCAGCGGCGATCCGCTGCCCCGAGGGCGTGATCGATCCGGAAGTCGGCGTGTTGGCTCTGCAAGACCTCGCGGGCAAAACACTCGGCCTCATTTTTAACTTCGCCTGCCATCCCACCCACGGCGGCGGCGAGCCGACGCTCTCAGCGGGCTGGCCCGGACAGCTGTCCCTGACGATTAAGCGCACGGTGGGCGAAGGATGCGTCACCTGCTTTCTCAACGGCGCGCTCGGCGATGCTCACCACCAAAGCACGATCATCCCGGATTACGTCGATACGAAGGAGCGCGTCGGCCAATTGCTGGCCGAGACAGTCAGCAAATTGTTGCCGACGATGACGTTTGCTGACGACGCGCGAATCACTTCTTCGGCGGAAACGATCCGCATCCCGTTGCGCGACATCGACGGCCCCTACGGCGTCGACATGAAGAATCGCCAGCGGTTCGCGCCAGACGCGATCTACGAAACACTCATTGCGCGTCTGCGCGCCAAGAAGGCTCGACGCGATTACGTACTCGCGCAGGTGCAGGCACTGCGCATCTCCGAGGCCGTATTCGTCGCGCTTCCGTGCGAGCCCTTCACCGCGGTCGGTCTCGAAATCAAGATGCGCAGTCTGGTCCAGCCAACCTACGTCGTCGGCTGCGCCAATGGCATGGTCGGCTACGTCCCCACCCAAACGGCATTTGACCGTGGCGGATATGAAACAACACTTTCAATGGGAAGCAAGCTTGATCCTGGTGCCGCGGATCTGCTCATAGGCGCGGCGCTACGCGCGATTCAATCGACTACGTGATGTTGGGAGTGCGTTACACAGCGCAGACGGTGGCAGATTGTTGTCAGCCGATGAGGAGCGGATGGCTATCCGACGCAAGACCTCGATGACGTCCCACATCGCCACTGCGCTCCCGAACGGTGACTAAGCAGCAATTCTCGACCCGCCCCCTCTCACCCTGTGGGATTGAGAGCAGCTGCGTGGCTGCCAAGATCCCTGCTTTTCGGAAACATGGACGGCTGGATGACGTTGGCCAACATGCCCCGCGGGCACTAGCCCGGGGTTCCCGACGGCCGCTCAAGTCGCCGATCCCCGCTAGCGCCGACTCGCGGCAAACCTAATCCTTCTCACCCCAAACCTTCGGCGAGACGAAATCCGCCGCCTTCGGCTTCAGCTTCGGCGGCACCGCCTGTTTCGCGAATTCCTCATACCGCTCTCGCAATTCCTTCACCTGCTCCGCATTCTCGTCGGCGCGATTCTTCTTCTCGTACGGGTCATCCCTGATGTTAAACAACTCGACGCGCTCGCCATTGCGCGCAGCCCGACGCGCCGCTCGTTTTCCACCCGCCGGCGCCGCCGGCTCTTCGGAGCCCTCTTCCGTCTCCGTCTTCTGCCCATTCAAAACGAGCTTCCAGTCGCCCATGCGGATGGCGCCATTCTCAGGCGTCGAGTTGTGAATGATCTCCGCATGCGGTGAAGGCTTGCCCTCCGCAATCGTCGCCCACGCATCCTTGCCATCCAGCGGAAGCTTCTGCTCCGTCGATCCGCCCGCCAGCCCGAGCAGCGTCGGATACCAATCGACCATGTGCAGCGGCTCGCTATTCACCGTGCCCGGCTTGATATGCCCGGCCCAGACTGCGCAGCACGACACGCGGACGCCGCCCTCATACAGCGTCCCCTTACCGCCGCGCAGCGGACCATTCGAAGTCACGCGCCCGGGCGCAGGACCGCCGTTGTCATTCGTCCAGATGATCAGCGTGTTATCGCGCATCTTCGCTTCGTCGAGCACCTGCAGGATCTTCCCGATCGACTCATCCATCGCCGCGACCATTCCCGCGTACGTCTGCCGCGGCTCTTTCATCGACTTGTAAGGCTCCTTGTACTTCTCCGGCACCTGGTGCGGCGCGTGCACCGCGTTGAACGGCACATACATGAACAGCGGCTTGCTCCGATCGCGCGCCCTAATCAATCGACAAACCTCCGCCGCGTCGAGGAACGTGCTGTAGCCCTCGTCACGACAGACCTTGTCATCGCGGTGCCAGTCGAACCCCCCGTCGCGAATGTGCGTGAAGTAATCGAGCGCGCCGTTGTAGTGCCCATACTGATGATCGAAGCCACGATGCGTCGGCAGATAGTCGGGCGTCACGTGCCCCAGGTGCCACTTCCCGCAGATCGCCGTCTCATATCCCGCTTCCTTCAGCGCCGAAGGAAGCGTCCGCTCATCGAGCGACAATCCGTACGTCGCCCAGGGCCGAACGACGCCGGTCTGCAAGCCATAGCGCATCGGATACCGGCCGGTCATGAGGCAGCCTCGCGTCGGCGAACAGACCGGCTGCGCATAAAACGACTCGAGCTTCACGCCCTGAGCCGCCAGCGCATCGATATTCGGCGTCTTAATCTCGCCCCCGTGATAGCTCACGTCGGCCCACCCCATGTCGTCGGCCAGGATGAACAGGATGTTGGGCTGATGAGTTGCTCGGGGCGCATCGGCTGCATTGAGAACCGAAGCCACGCTCAAGACGACTGCGACAACGAGTGAACTGCGCATAGGCCGTGAAAATATCACCGCGCTCGCTCTTTGCACACCGATGAGCGACGCCGCGAGCGATATTGGGCGCTGCTTGCGAGTAGAATGACTCGGCATGAGATGCCAATAGGGTCTTGCCTCTGGCGCGTCGTTCTGATTGCGACGCGCTTGGCGAAGCAGCCAAACTTCCTGTGGATCGTCAGTGAGGACTATGGTCCGTTCTCGGGACGCTATGGCCAGTGAGAGTGCGATCCGTGGGGCCCCCAGGATCGCACGCGCGTGACCGTTGGGAAGGAAAGTTACATGAAGACGACTCGCCGCACATTCCTCCGTTCCGCCGGCGCCGCGATCGCGGCCGCATCTGCCGTCGGCGGCACCGCACATGCCGCCGACAAACCTGCCGAACCCGTCGTCAAGCCGATCCAAGGCTTTGAAAAATCCGCCGCAAATGCGCCGGCCGCCGACGCATCCAGGGGCTACCAGCCGGTCTCCGACAAGAAAGTCCGCGTGGGTCTGGTCGGCTACGGGGTCTGCAAGTTTTCCGCGGCCTTCGGTTTCCAGGATCACCCCAATGTCGACGTCGTCGCCGTCAGCGATCTCATTCCCGACCGCTGCGACGGGCTGGCCAAGGCCGCCCGCTGTGCCAAGACATATCCCTCGCTCGAAGAGCTCGTCAAGGACGACAAGGTCGAAGCGGTCTTCGTCGCCACCGACGCGCCGAATCACGCGAAGCACGTCATCGAATGCCTTGAGCATGGCAAGCATGTCGCGAGTGCCGTCCCGGCGTGCTTTGCCAGCGTCGAGGAGGGCGACCGCCTCTTCGAGGCGGTCAAGATGGCCAATGGCCTCAAGTACATGATGTTCGAGACCTCGTACTACCACGCCGACCTTCACGCCATGCGCACGCTCTACGACGCCGGCGCTTTCGGCAAGGTGATCTACTCCGAAGGCGAGTACTACCACTACATGGAACAGCCGATTGACAGTTACAAAGCTTGGCGCGTCGGCCTGCCGCCGCAGTTCTATCCGACGCATTCCAACGCGTATTACGTCGGCGTCACCGCAGGCCACTTCACCGAAGTCTCCTGCATGGGTATTCCCAGCAAGCTCGAACATCTGCAAGCGGGCAACAATCGCTACAAGAATCCGTTCGGCACCGAGATCGCGCTGTTCAGAACGAGCGAAGGCGGCGCGTCGCGCATGGCCGTGAGCTGGGACACCCCCGGCATCGGCGGCGAAATGGGCCGCGCGCGCGGACAAAAAGGCTCCTTCTATGGCCAATTCCAAACGGAAGGGATCGCGTCCGTTCTGCCGCCCGACACGAACCGTCCCCCGCTCCCCCCGGGCCTGGATCCCGGCGGCCATGGCGGCTCGCACGGCTATCTCAGTCACGAATTCATCACGGCCATCCTGCAAGACCGCAAACCGTTAGTAGACATCGCGCAAGCTCTCAACATGACGCTGGCGGGCATCGTCGCGCATCAAAGTGCCATGAGAGACGGGGAGCTGCTGAAGATTCCGCTGTACAGGCTCGGGTGAACTCACGCGGCATGGGCTATCAACCGGTGCGTGTCGTGAACGGGGTTCCGTGATGCTCAGGCACCACGATGTTGTACGGGTGGGTTCAGCGGGAGTCGCGCGGGAAGTGCTAAAAGTGTCCAAGCGTTGGACAAAACACGTCGGCCCGCAGCTAACATGCGAGTCGGCTAGGCTGCCGCCGCGTATTGATTGGGATCGGCAGGCCAGCCGTTTATTGTGCGTGAGGAACGGCGAATTGCTTCCTGCGTCGCGTCCTCACCCTCATGACGCTTGCGACAGCGACGCAAATGGTCGTCACTGCCAGCGTCGGCTCCGGCACATCGGTAATAATGTCAAGACGTTGGACACCCGCGACACTGCTATCGCCGAAAATCCATTCTGCTTCGTCTGGCTGCGTAGCGAGCTCTCCGTCCAGCGTCGCGATAGATCCGTCGATGGCGAAGCGCGATCGCACTGCGGCGGCAATCCCGGCGCGCGCTCTCCTCATCCAGCGGAATAGTCTCCGTTGGTGACGTGAACATCTCGAAGTAATCATGGCTGCCGTAGATGGTCCCAGATCCAAGGTCGTTGTAGGTCGCAACGCTTGGTGTTGCACTCGAGAGCGTGCTCAGGTCGCTGGTGACATCGTAAAGGACAATCGGCGTGATCGCTTCGGTTGAAACGAGACCCGACTTGCTCGTGACCAGCCACTCCGACAGCCGCCTCTTGTACTCCGTCTTGCTCGACTCGGAATCCCAGCGACCCAAATAGTGGTCCTGGCCGCTGAGTGTGACGACCGCTTGGCCGGATGGTTTGTGATGACGATACGACGGAACAGAAACGTTGGGCTTACGCATGGTGCGACTCCGGAAACGGATAATCCGGCAATTACCGGATTATCCGAGGCCCCTGAGCCGCCATGCCCAACGCGGGCAGGTACGCAAGTGATGCGTTCAGCAATTTTTACTTGAATGGGCCCGACAAGATTCGAACTTGTGACCTCGTCCTTATCAGGGACGCGCTCTAACCAACTGAGCTACGAGCCCGCGACGCAGACTTTTCCCGCCGTGGGGAGGAAGATTCTACGCGCGCCCGAAAACCTGTCAAACCGATCACGCCTTGACAGCCTTGCGGCACGTTCGAAAGATGCGGCAGCCCGCCCACCGACGCGGGAGCGAAGGAGCCGCCGACATGCCCGCCGCGACGTTCTCCGTGTTATTGCTCACCGCCGCACCGCCGGGGCACGGCGCCGAGGCCGCCGGCGCGTTCGTCAAGATCGAGGGACGCGAATCGCTCCTCCGCGCCGTCGAGCTGTTCCTCAACCGCGACAGCGTCAAGCAGATCCAGCTCGTCCTCGACGCCGACATGATGGAGGAAGGCAAGCGAAAGTATGGCGGACATTTGAGTTTCTCCGGCGTGAAGCTGATCACCGGCGGGCCGACGTGGGTCGATCAGATCGCCGCGGCGGCGGAAAAGATTTCCGACGACGCGACGCACGTCATCGTCCACGACGCAGCCCGGCCGGCGGTCGCCTACAGCGACATCGACGCCGCGATGGAGGCCGCCGGGAAACACGCCGTCGTCGCGCTCACCGCGCCGCTGCGATCGTCGCTGATGGAAGTCGACGAGGGCGGGAACGCGGTCGCGTATCACACGTCCACGCGCTTCGTGCAACTGCTCTCGCCGGTGGTGTTCGAGAAGAAAAAGTTCTGTGATCTGGCGGCGAAGAAACAGGCAGCGCACGCGAGCGAGGTGCACCTGCTCAAAGGCTCGCCGCTGAACGTGCGCGTGGGCGGATCGGGTGATGCGGGATTGGTCGGTCAGATGATCCGCATGCTGCCCAAGCCCAAGCTCAAGCCGCCTTCATCGCCGTTCGAGGAGGCGCAGTGGTGAACGATCAGACGCCAGGGACGGCGTCGGCGACGCCGCCGGAGATCACGTATCAGGACAACCTGGACTGGGTGGACTGGGCCGCGCTCAACCACGATCTGGCGGTCGACCGGTTCGACAACGGCCGCTCGAACGAGCAACTCGAGAAGTCCTTCGCCAACAGCTACGCCACGTGCGTCGCGTGGTGCCGCGGGCAAGTCATCGGCACCGCGCGCGTCCTGTCCGACGGCGTGTGCAACGCGTACCTGATCGACGTCTGGACGAGCAGCAAGTTCCGCCGCCGCGGCGTCGCGCGCGAGATGATCCGCCGGCTGAGCGAGCGGCTCGACGGGCAGCACATCTACCTGCAGGCGGACCCGGACAACGTCGACATTTATCGACGACTGGGATTCAAGGAGCAGCCGAGCGGCATGAGCAAAATCGTCGGTCGCTGGTTGACGAACTCCAACTCCGCGTAATCTGCGAAAAAATCGTCCGCAAGTGCAGGGCGGGCACGGAGTAAAAATCGCTCCGCCCGCCGCATTCTGCCGCACGATAAGGGGGTCGGATGACCTTGGAGTCGTGGGCGTAGCGGAACGCGGCTAACGCAGGCGGAACGCGATAGGCGAAATATCGCGCGGCGTGGATGAATCGCCTGGCGTCGCGCGCTCGCGCGAACA
Source organism: Phycisphaerae bacterium (assembly GCA_025936175.1). GTDB lineage: Bacteria > Planctomycetota > Phycisphaerae > Tepidisphaerales > Tepidisphaeraceae > JAICTV01. The sequence continues at coordinate 5,490 of JAICTV010000140.1, read as the reverse complement.
TCACATCACGCGACTGCAGATTGAGCGGCGCCGTGATCGTCGCCCGCCCACCAGGCGGGGACGGGTTCGTGCGACGCCAGCGTCTTGATGCCCAGCCACGCGCAGCAGGTCGCCGCCGCGTGACGGGCTTGTTCCGGGGTGTCGAAGATCTGCTCGATCGACTTCTGCTTGCGCGGGCTGCGCCACGCTTTGAGAAAACAGCCGACGGTGTAGATCTGAAGCACGTCCTGCAGCGGCAGCGCGAACTCCGCGCGCATCACCGTCGCCAGCGGCAGCCCGAGGACCGGATTCTTTGTCGCCGGGGCGGGTGTGGTTGTCGTCGTGATCGTTGTGCTCGTCGATTCCATCGCGCACGTCCATTCGCGTTGATCATCCCGATGAAACCAGCGGCACGTCACACGCGGATGGCGCGTGGGTGGCCTCATTTCGATCGCAGTTGGATGATCCGGACGTCGCGGAAGTAACGGAGAGAACTAATCCCACGCGCGGCGTCCGAAGCCCATTCGCTCGCATTTCTTTTTCCGCACCATCGACGCCGGCGCTTCCGTGCGGCCCGCGTGTTCTACGCCGATGCTGCGTTGCCCTGCTTACTTACGTCCGGGCAGGCTACTTTCTTGATCGTCAATGTCAACGCGAGGGCTATAACGAATTTCGAAAGACCTGCTCGGGAGGGCGAGGCTCCCGCCGAGCCGATTGTGCGTTGAACGACAAATGCGGCTCGGCGGGAGCCTCGCCCTCCCGGGATGTGACCAAACGTGCGTGAAAAAAATGGGCGGCCGAAGCAATCGGCCGCCCGTGGAGATGCGTTTTTGAACTTCCCTAAAAGAGATTCTCCTTGCGCTCGTCGGCTGACGCCGCCTCTCCAGAGTTTTGCGATGCGTGCGCCGTGATGATCCGCGGCTCGTTGCCGAACCGATCATCAGACACCCGTGCGCTTCGGCGAGGTGCGGCAACCTTTCTTCACCCGGGCGCCGGTCGATCCTGTTGGCTGGGATCGATCGGCCAGGATCTCGGGCTGCCGCCGACGATGCTCATTCACCCGTTCGGGCATCACACGGCAGCGTCGCCGTTCACTTTTTTCCCGCTTGCGCTTCGGCGTCGCTTGATCTTCTCGCACGGACGACTCGCGAATCAATCGCGGATCGAACTCGGCCGCAATGAGAAGATCCTTTCGTCGCACCACCGGCCCGAGGACCTGCCGCGCTCAAAAGAGTTCGGCGTATGAGGTCGGACGGGCTCCTCTCATGAGGTTTTCGCTTGCCCCTTCAGCACATCCCGGCCGCGACGCGATTTGTGTTCTCGAAGGCGGCCACGCCTTCATTCGAGATCATCCCGCTTCGACGTTTGCTCGCTCCAGGGCCCGCGCCGTTCGCTGACCTCTCCGCCGGAGCCGCTCGTCCTTGCGGTTTTCGCGTTGCGCGACGTCGCGCCGCGTGATTGCTTCACGCTTTCTCGACGCGCGCCCGCTCTCGCTCGAGCGTCAGGCGATGCGGTGTTGCTCGATGTGGGGGACGACGTGCGCTTTTCCTCGGTCACAACACTCGGACGCGCCGCGTAAACGCGGCCGGCTAAATGAGCGATCGAGTCTGTTTGCGCTACTTCGTCGTCGTCGATCGTTCGTGCGGGCGCCATCGGAGAACCCGATCGATCGCGCACACGGGCGATTCCTTCCACATCGAGCGCCGCCGCTTTACCTGACACTGGTCTGACTCGGGTCATGCGCCGACACGTACCTGCGTGCGGCGTTCCGCTACCCGTTGAAAAAACCAGACCTTCGCGACCTGGCCGAACCGAGTGGTCTTCCCTCGACTTCTTCCTCGGCTCGACAGCGCTCATGGGGTTTCAAATCTCTCGCTCTGCCCTTCGCAGGTTTGCTCCCGCCGACGGGTGGCTTACGTGCATCTCTGCACCAGCCGGGCCCACGTGTCCGTTGTCGTCGCTCGCGCGTCCACACCCGATTTATTTTCGTCGGGCTCTCTCCGCCCGCGCTCGCCCGGATCAGTAGCAAGAGTGAATTCAAAAGGGCGAGACTTGCGGATCGAGGATGCGCGCTTCGATGGACTTCTGGGCTTTGACTCCCGTCTAGGGTCCGTTTCCGCGACGCTGCGTGCACCCTTCGATTGCGGGCCACGCGAGGCGAACGTTACGGATCGTTCCTGCCTTGGGCTTTTGCCTCTTTCAGGTTTGCCGGGCACCTTCGATGTGCATCGCTCGCGGCTCGAACCGCGCTCGATCATCAGCCTCCGCGAAGCCGGCGCTCTGTCGCGCCGCACGGCGTGGGATTCTTCGCGCACGCCGCGATCCTGTGAGCCTCGCTATCCGCTCGTGGGCTTTGGCGATCCTTCCCGCGATATGACGCCTCGACGCGCTGCCGTCGAAGAAATGTGCGCCGCACCGCCGTGCGCCCGGCCTAAACCGGCCGCGCCACGTCGCCGGCCCTTCAGCGTGTTGAAGGGGCTGATGCCTTGTCCGTTCCGGCGGATTCGAGTGTCAGCCGGAGCGGCTCAACCTGTCTGAGGTTCTTGCACCGTCCGTGAAAGAGATGATTCGCTACATCCGAAGTTCACGGCGAGGTGCTTCAGCCGATTTGAACCTCTTCGAGGGACGACATTAATCATCGCCATGAATCTCCGCCAGAGAAAAATTCGACATTTTCTGCAGCGAACGCAGCCGAAGCGATTGACGATTGAGTCGTCGGATCATTGACGATTGAAGTCGCGTCTCAATCGTCAATGGCTCAAGGATTCAATCGTCAATTCTTCAAAGGTGAATCGCGCGATTGTCCGCGACGCCGGCGGCTTCCATGATCGCCTCGGACATCGTCGGGTGCGGGTGCATCGCTTCGATGATCTCGTCTTCGGTGGCTTCGAGTTTCTTCGCGAGCACCAGCTCGGCGAGAAGCTCGGTGACGTTTTCGCCGATCATGTGCGCGCCGAGCAGCTCGCCGTACTTCTTGTCGAAGATGAGCTTCACGAACCCTTCGCTCTCGCCGGCGGCGAGCGCGCGCCCGCTGGCGCTGAAGGGGAACTTGCCGACGCGGATCTCGTGTCCCGCCTCGCGCGCTTTGCGTTCCGTCATGCCCATGCTGGCGACTTGCGGATGCGTGTAGGTGCAGCCGGGGATGAAACGGTAGTCGATCGTCTCGTGATCGGCTTCGTGGAACGACGCGAGCGTGTCCACCAGCTTCACCGCCTCGTGATGCGCGACGTGAGCGAGATCCGGATGTCGATAGCCGGCCATCGAGGAGTCGCTATCGAAGTGAATGCTGACGCAATCGCCGACCGCCCAGACGTTCTCGAGGTTCGTGCGGTATTTGTGATCGACCTTCACGCGGTTCTTAAACAGCTCGAGTTTTGCTTCCGGCGCGGCGAGGTTCTCGACATTCCCGGTCACGCCGACGGCGACGAGGCAGACGTCCGCTTCGATCGTCGTCGCGTTGGCGCCGGAGAGCGTGAGCTTCAAACCGCCGGGCGTTTTCTCGATCTTGTCGGTCTTCGTCTTGGTCATCACCTTGATGCCGCGCTTGGCGAAGCTGCGCTCGAGCAGGACCGAAACTTCCTGGTCTTCGTTGGGCAGGAGGTTGTCGAGCATCTCGACGATGGTGACCTCGGTGCCGAGCGCGTTGTAGAAGTCGGCGAACTCGCAGCCGATCGCGCCCGCGCCGATGATGGCGATGCGCTTGGGCTGCTGCGGAAGGTTCATCGCTTCGCGCGACGTGATGATCTGCTTGCCGTCGAACTTCGCGAACGGAAGCTCAACGGGCCGCGCGCCGACGGCGATGATGATGTGCTCGGCCGTCATCTCTTTGTTGTTCACCTTCACGCGATGCGCGGCGAGGAGCTGGGCGGTGCCCTGCTCGTGCTTCACTTCGTATTTGCGGAAGAGGTGAGCGATGCCCTTCGAGAGTTTCTCCGCGATGCCGCGGCTGCGGGCGATGATTTTCGGGAAGTCGACTTTGACATCACCGACGGTAACGCCGCGGGCGTTCGCTTCCGTGCGGATTTTGCGGACGAAGGCGCCGTCTTCGAGCAGCGCTTTGGTCGGGATGCATCCCCAGTTGAGGCAGGTGCCGCCGAGGTTTTCTTTTTCGATGCAGAGGACGCGTTTCTTCAGCTGACCCGCGCGGATCGCGGCTGCGTATCCGGCGGGGCCTCCGCCGATGATGATGACGTCGTAGTCGCAGCGTTTTTGCGGTGGAGCGGGCGCGGGTCCCGGGGCGGCCTGCGACGAGCTCAGTCGAGTCGAGCCCCCGGCTTTGGGCGGCGCGGTCGGCGCTTGCGGCGCTTGAGGTTTGGGGGCGCCTGTCGGTGCCTGTGGAGCTTGGGGTTTGGGCGCGCTTGACGATGCGGGAGCCGCCTGCGTCTTCGCGCCGGTCGCAGGCGGCGCAGGCGCTGATGACGGACTCCCCCCGCTCGGTTTGAAGTTCTTCTTGATCTCCCCGGCGTTCTCCTTCGCGCTCGCGATCACCCCCAGCACCGCGCCCACCGGCGCCGATTGCCCTTCCTGGACCGCAATGACAGCCAGCGTCCCGCTCTCGAACGCCTCCATCGGCATCACCGCTTTGTCGGTCTCGACGTCGGCGACCTCTTCGCCGGCGGAGACTTTGTCGCCCTCCTTCTTGTGCCACTTGACGACCTTGCCTTCGGTCATCGTGTCACTGAGCTGCGGCATCGTGATTTCACTGGGCATGCGCGATGTCTCCGTTCCCGTTTCTGTCTCGTGGCGGGCGAAAGATGATAGGAAATCGCCGCGGCAATGTCATGCCGCGCGCGTCATCGCGTAACACCGTCGCAAAAGGCTCAACGCAAAGGCGCAAAGAAGCAAATGGCAAAGATAGAATCTGTTTCTTCTTTGCGGCTTTGCTTTTTTGCCGCTTTGAGCTCGTCTTGCGCTGTGCTGACGTGAGTCAAAAGAGCACGGGCTTGCCCAAGCGTCGGCGGATGACCTGGATCTGGCCGAGGTGCATCGTCGCGTGGATGGGGATGGTGTGCGCCAGGTGCGCGACCGTGGGAGCGAAGCCTTCGAACTGCTTGGGCATCGCGCGCGCCATGTCGGCTTCACTCAGCTTCTCGAGCCAGGCGATCCCCGTATCGCGCGTCTGCTCGAAGAGCGCGAGCAGTTTGTCCTTGGACGCGAAGCCGTCATTGAGGTGCGCGCCCTTTCCGCTGTAGCGCTCGCGGAACGCGGCATCCTGCTCGGGAATCGCGCCGGGCGTGGCGGAGTTGATCAGCATCGCCTCGGCCGAGGTGAGATGCCCCAGGTGCCAGGCCGCATGCTTCCCCCCCTCGCAGGGGCGAACGAGCATGTCCACGTCGCTGAAGTCCTGCAGGTGCATTTTGATCATCGGGATCTGCATCGCGTAAATGTCGGCGAGGACTTCATTGGACATGGGGTTACTCCTGATGTCGTGCCGTCCGCACGAGCGTCATGCTGAGGCACTCCGAAGCATCTGCCTGCCCGCACCCGGATGCTTCGGAGTACCTCAGCATG
>JAICTV010000191.1 GCA_025936175.1 Phycisphaerae bacterium | reverse complement strand
CGGGATCTCCGTAAGCCGGCTGACACGCGAGAGGGCGGTTCCCCATCGCAGCGAATCGACCGGCCCCGTCCCGCGCGCCCCGGCCAGCAGTTCCAGGTACTCCTGCACGGCGTTCTGACGGCCGGTCAGATCCTCGGTTGCCTTGAACCGGCGGTCGAGCTGCCTCCAGGTAAATGTCAAAGCATCCGAAGCACTGGACAACAATTTCTCGAACGCCTCGCTGCCGTTCTCCAGCAGGTATTCGTCCGGATCGACGCCCTGCGGCATCGACGCGATCGCGATCTCGACCGGCTGGGTCAGGAACAGCTCGACGGCGCGATTCACCGCGGTGTCGCCGGCCGTGTCCGCGTCGAACAGCAGCACGATCCGATCGGCGAAGCGCCGCAGCAGCGCGACGTGCTGCTCGGTCATCGCCGTGCCGAGGATCGACACGACGTTGGAGGCGCCGAACTGGTGGGCCATCACCACGTCGGTGTAGCCTTCGACGACGGCGACGGTTCGCGTCTCGACGATCTTCTGCCGCGCCAGATCCAGCCCGAAAACGCTGCGGCCCTTCGAAAACAGCGGCGTTTCCGGCGAATTGAGGTATTTCGCCGGCGACTGATCGCCCGGCATCGCTCTTCCGCCGAACGCGATCACCCGCCCGTTCTCGTCGCGGATCGGAAAGATCACGCGATTGCGGAAGGTGTCGTAGAAACCACTCCCGTTCTCGCGGGTCTTGAGCAATCCCGCACCGGCGAGCAGCGCCGGCGGGAACTTCCGCCCGACGGCCGACCGCAGCAGCGTGTCCCACGCATCGGGCGCGAACCCGATCTGGAACCTTTGAATCGACGCCGAATCGAATCCGCGCTGCTCGAGATAATTTCGCGCAGCCCGCCCGATCTCGGCGTCGGCCAACAACTTTTCAAAGAGCGCGCAAGCCGATGAGCAAGCTTCCAGCAGTTGCTGTCGCTCGCTCGCCTTCTCGCGTGAGACGCCGTACCGCGGCATCTCGATTCCCGCTTGCTCGCCGAGCGCCTTGAGCGCGTCGATGAACGGCACACGATCGCGCTTCATCACGAAGTCGATCGCGTTTCCGCCTTCCTTGCACCCGTAGCAGTGGAAAAACTGCCTGCCCGGGCTGACGTGGAACGACGGGGTCTTCTCCTGGTGAAACGGGCAGAGCCCGACAAAATCCTTTCCCCGCCGTTTGAGCGAAACGCTCTGGCCGACAATATCGACGATGTCGATCGCCTGCAGGACCCTCGACTTGTAATCGCTTCTGTCGGCGCCGCGCTCAGCATGGTTCCCGTTGGTCGGACTGCTCACGTGAAACGTCCCCGCATGTCCGAGACCTGAGGTTCTCTTGCACACGCGAGCGGTGCGCGCGGCGGATGTACATCACCCGCAACCGACACCAACACGCGTCGACAAAACGACTCTAACTCGTTGTCCCCTCTCGAAATATAGCTGCGGCCGCTGGCGGCGGGCAGCACGGCAAGTATATCACCGGAATGTGTAGGGTCAAATAATGTCGGACGTCGCGACAACGTAAGTCGTTGCAACTGCAACGTTTGTCGCAATAGCAGCCCCTTGTGCCGTCAAAACCTTTACCGCCCGCCCATCCTCGCGCGCTTCCCGCCGCCATGCGATATAACAACCCGCGATGAAACGATTCTCGCTGACCATCGCCACCGAAGGCAACAACGACATCGTCAACCTCAACCCCGAGCTCTCGCGCCGGGTGCGCGAGCTGTTCCCCAAGGGCGACGGACTGCTCCACGTTTTCGTCGGTGGCTCCACCGCCGGCATCACCTCGATCGAGTTTGAGCCGGGCCTGGTGAAGCACGACCTGCCGAGCGTCTTTCAGCGCCTCGTCCCCGACGATTTGCATTACGACCACGAAGCGACGTGGAACGACGACAACGGACACAGTCACGTCCGTGCCGCGCTGCTGGGACCGGGGATGACCGTCCCCGTGTCTGACGGAAAACTGCTCACCGGTGAATGGCAACAGGTGGTCCTGATCGACTTCGACACGCGCCCGCGCCGGCGCACGATCGTCTGCACGCTCATCGTGTGACCGGCTTCAGCCACGCGAGCACTTCGACGTTTCCCTTGCTCCCCTTGATGGGACTGCGCACGCTGGCGACGACCTCAAATCCGCTCGCAAGGATGTCGCGCTTCGCCAGTTCGACCGCCGCTTCCACGGATTCTTCGGGAAGAACTCCTTTCCGCAGCAGCGACGCTTCCGCTTCGTAGTGCGGTTTGATCAACGTCACGCAGACGCCATTGTCGCTCATCATCCGCCGCGCGGCGGGAAGGATGTGCTTCTGCTTCGTCCACGCGACGTCGATGGTCACGACCGCCACGGTCTCCGGCAGGGTCGCGTGCATTGCGTTCGTTCGCTCCATCACGATCACGCGCGGGTCGTTGCGGAGCTTCCAATCGAGCACCCCGTAACCCGTGTCGATCGCATAAACCTTCGCCGCGCCGCGCTTCAGAAGGCAATCGACGAACCCGCCGGTGTTGGAGCCGAGGTCGGCACAGATCTTCCCGCTTACGTCGATCTGAAACGTCGCCAGCGCGTGATCGAGCTTCTGTCCGGCGCGGCTGACGAACGGCTGCTGCGACATGCGCGGGCAAGATTAGCACATCCCGCCGCCGCGCGGCATGATGAGCGTCGCACGTCGCGATGACCTGGAACCAGACCTACACGCCCGTTGCCGGCAGTCCCGCGCTCTCGGCGCTGGTCGCCGCCATTCCGGTCGTTGTGCTCCTCGGACTTCTTGCGGCGTGCCATGTTCGCGCGCATCTCGCGGCGCTCGCGGGACTTCTTAGCGCTATCGTTATCGCCATCGCCGTTTACGGCATGCCGGCCAAGCTTGCGGCGACATCCGCGCTGTTCGGCGCCGCCTTCGGCCTTTTCCCGATCGGCTGGATCGTGCTGTGCGCGATCTTCGTCTACGACATCACGGTTCACACCGGACAGTTCGAGATCGTCAAGCACTCGATCGCCGGTCTGGCGGACGACCGCCGCATCCAGGTGCTGCTGATCGCCTTCAGCTTCGGCGCTTTTCTCGAAGGCGCCGCCGGCTTCGGCACGCCCGTCGCGATCTCCGCCGCCATGTTGATCGGGCTGGGATTCCGTCCGCTTCCCGCGGCGGGGCTCGCGCTGATCGGCAACACCGCGCCCGTCGCCTTCGGCGCGCTCGGCACGCCGATCCTCACGCTCGCGCACGTGACCGGACTCGATCTGTTGAAACTCAGCGCGATGGCCGGCCGACAACTCCCCCCGTTCTCGCTGATCGTTCCCTTCTGGTTGATCTGCGCGATGTCGGGCTGGCGCGGGATGATCGAAGTCTGGCCCGCCTGCCTCGTCACGGGGTTGAGTTTCGCAACGGCGCAATTCGTCATCAGCAACTTCCACGGCCCGTGGGTCGTCGATATCGCGGGCTCCGCGTTCTCGATCCTCTGCCTGATCGTCCTGCTCAAATTCTGGCAGCCGAGGACGATCTGGCGCTTCGACCACGAAGAGCCGATCGAAGCGACGGCGGCGGCGACGAAGGTGACGGTGACGAAGCGACAAGCGCTCGTCGCCTGGTCACCGTGGATCATCCTCTCGATCGTCGTTTTCGTCTGGGGCCTGCCGGTCGTAAAGAACGTGCTGAACCGATCGGCGATCAACTTCAATGTCCCCGCACTGCACCTCTCGGTCTTCCGCGGGCCGCCGGTCGTGCCCAAGCTCGAGCGCGAGAAGGCGATCTTCACGTTCAACTATCTTTCAGCGACCGGCACCGCGCTGCTGATCGCGGGCGTGATCTCCGGCCTGATCCTCCGCGTCCCGCCGATCGATCTCGCGCGGCTCTTCGCCAAAACGCTCTATCGCGTCCGCACGTCGCTGCTGACGATCGCCGCGATGCTGGCGCTCGGCTACACAACGCGCTACGCCGGCATCGACGCAACCATGGGATTAGCGCTCGCGAGCACCGGCGCGCTCTTCCCGTTCTTCTCGCCACTGCTAGGCTGGCTCGGCGTCGCGCTCACGGGCAGCGACACCTCATCGAACGTCCTTTTCGGCAACCTCCAGCGCATCACTGCCGAGAAGCTAAACCTCCCGCCGATCCTCGCGGCCGCCGCGAATTCCTCGGGCGGCGTCATGGGCAAGATGATCGACGCCCAAAGCATCGTCGTCGCGGCCGTCGCCACCGATCAGCACAACAAGGAGGGCGAGATCCTCCGCTACGTTTTCTTCCACAGCGTCGCGCTGGCGGTGCTGGTCGGGATTTACGTGTGGATGCAGGCGACGATCTTGCGCGGGATGGTCCCGCGCTGATCATGTTGACGACAACAACTCGACGGTGCAATCGATCACGGGATCGGGACACGACCAGACGAGCAGGAACATCGCCTCCCGCGCCAGCCGCTGCGCAGGATGCGTTTCAAGTAGCGCCGATCCTTTGAACAGCGCGACCGCCGAGTGCGCCGCGCGGATCGCCAGGTCGCCGCAGGCGCCGCGCAGTCGTGGTCCGGCGTCGGCCGGCGCATCGGGACGCGCGGCGGCCAGTACGTCGATTCGCAAATCCTCCAGTTGCAGTGCGAGCCGGTGATGCAGCGCGCGGCCGCGATCGGAATCGTGCGTCGCGACCAGGTCGAGGATGCCGCGTACGTGCCCGAGCCCGAGAAACGCCTGCCCCAGCGGCAGCACGTGCTTGCGCGTCGCGAGCACGCTCGCCACCGGCCCTGCGAGCAGATATCGGCGATCGAGCGAGACGTGGTGGCACCGCACCTCGCCCGTAGCGGTCGCGCGCAGCGCCGCGAGTCGCATCGGGGGAAGGGCGGTCACGCCAGCCAAATCCGTGGGCAGCGCGAACAAGATTTGTTTCCCGCCGGAGCCTTCGATGACCGCTCCGCCGACGATCACCCGCGCATGTGCCGCGCCCGATGACCACGGGATCACGCCGTCGATCTCATAACCGATTGCCGTCTCGAAGGCCCGTAGCGCCGGCGTCGCTCCCTGACGGCTGGTGGTGAGCTGCGCGATCCCGACGGTCGTGAACATCTCGCCCGACGCGATCTTCGGAAGCAGCTCGCGCTTCAATTCCTCGTTATCGCTACCGGCGATGATGCCGATCGCCGAATCGCGCTGCGTCAGGATCAACGCCGTCGCCAGCGACGCCGACGCCACCGCTTCGTATCGCAGATGAATCTCCAGCGGATCGAGTTCTTCTCCGCCGAATTCCCGCGGCACCGCCCAGCGCAGCGCGTTAACCCGCTCCAGCGCGATCAGTTCCGTCGCCGGCCATTCGCCGCTCAGATCGTGCGCATGCGCCGACGATCGCAACTCGGCCAGGAGATCGTGAGGCAGTTGATATGTGAACGAGGACAAGAGTCTTCCTTCAACGTGGCTTGGGCGTCCCGCCCGAGCGATCGCGGCATGAGCCGCTTCTCGCCCCAAAAACGGTCGCTCCGCGAGAACGCTCGGGCGAGACGCCCAAGCCACGGTTCACGGGGAACGCGCTGCTTTAACTGCACTGTCAATTCGCGCCGCTTTTGATCGGCCCGCGCGGCTTGCCCAGCGGATTCACGAGAAACCGCATCTGACACGCCCGGCACAGCTTGAACTCGAACCGCCGGTGCACCTGGTCCTGCAGCTCGTCGGCGGACATGTCCTTCATCTGCTCCATCAGCTCTTTCATCGCCGCCTGATAATCCGCCTCCTCGATCTCCTCCGAAGTGACCGCCGGCATCTGCGGATCGGCGAAGACGTCCATCCGCACGATGTAATGCCCGTGCGGCGAGATGGGGCGGTTGCACAGGTCGCAACAGACTCGCGGAACGTGGGACATGCCGGCATGATTCTAATCGCGCGAGGGACAGCGCACACGCGATCGCATGCGGTTGCGGGAGGACGCGCCAGCGCTCCCGAGCCGGCGTCGGCGCTGGGACTGTCGTCATTCGTGCTGCTCGCACTCGCCCGTAGCGGCCGCACGCGCAAAACTTGATACGTCGTCGCTTCCTGCCGATAATCCTTCCTGATGAGCCATCGTTTCGTCCGAATGTTGTCGATGCGGTAGGGGCCTGGCGGATCGCGTTCGCGATCCGCCGGACGAAGCCCCCGCTCCGCCTTGACGTCGCTCGTTCGAAACGATGGCTTTCTCTTTGCGCTCAAAAGCGCGTAAAACGGTGCTCCCATGGCCGATCAGCAGAAGAAGTTCTACATCACCACGCCGATCTATTACCCCAACGCCGAGCCGCACCTCGGCCACGTCTACACGACGCTCTGCGCCGACACGGTCGCGCGCTATCACCGCCTCGCCGGCGAGGACACGTTTTTCCTCACCGGCACCGACGAGCACGGCATCAAGATGGTCAAGACCGCCGCCGCGCAGAACATCGAGCCGCAGCAGCTCGTCGATCGCGTCGTCAAAGTTTTCGAGGACGTGTGGAAGGAGTTCGAAGTCAGCAACGATGACTTCATCCGCACCAGCAGCGACCGGCACAAGAAGGCGGTGACGGAGATCGTCAAAAAGCTCGTCGCCAACGACGACATTTATCTCGGCAGCTACGAAGGCTGGTACGACGAAGGCCAGGAAGAATTCGTCACCGAGACCGAGGCGAAGGCGAACGAGTTCAAATCGTCGGTCACCGGCAAGCCACTGACGCGCTATCAGGAACCAACCTACTTCTTCCGACTGAAGAAATACGTCCCGCGCGTGCAGCAGTACATCGAGCAGAACCCGCAGTTCATCCAGCCCGACGCCCGGCGGAACGAGGTGCTCAGCAAGTTGAAGCAGGGCGTGGAGGATTTATCCGTCAGCCGCGCGACGCTCAAGTGGGGCATCCCGCTCCCGCAGGATCCCGGTCACGTCCTGTACGTCTGGATCGACGCGCTGAGCAACTACATCACCGCGCTCGGCTACGCGAGCGGCGACGATTCGCGCTTCAAGAAGTACTGGCCTGCCGACGTCCACCTCATCGGCAAAGAAATCCTCTGGTTCCACACCGTCTACTGGCCCGCCATCCTCTTCTCACTCGGCCTTCCACTGCCCAAGCAAGTCTTCGCCCACGGCTGGTGGACGAGCGGCGGGCGCAAGATGGGGAAATCGCTCGGCAACTTCATCGATCTCGACCGGCTCCGCGCCGTCGCCGTGCAGCATTCGCAGGATGCGCTGCGCTTCTACCTCCTGCGTGCGGCGCCGTTCGGATCCGATCTTGACTGGACCGACGCCGACTTCGCCAAGAGCTACAACGAGCTGGCCAACGTCGTCGGCAACTGTCTCAACCGCACGATCAAGATGATCGGCCGCTATCGCGATGGTTTAATCCCCGCGATCGGCGAAACCGCCGACCTCGACGCGCATCTGGTGTCACAGACCGAGTCGCTCGGCCGTTCATTGGCGAGCGCGTACGAGAAGCTCGAGCTGCAACAATGCGCGATCCTGCCGATCGAGCTGGCGCGGGCGACCAACGGCTACATCGACGCCACCGCGCCGTTCTCGCTCGCCAAGGACCCGGGCAAGTCCAAACGTCTCGACACCGTTCTCAACCGCGCCGCGCAGGCCATCAAAAACACGCTTGTCGCGTTGTTACCGGTCCTCCCGGATAAGGCGGCGGCGGGGCTCGAGCAGCTCGGCGTGAAGATCGATGGGAGAACGATCGATGACCTGCTTCGCGACGAGCTTCCCGCCGGCCACAAGATCGGCGAAGGTCAGCCGCTCTTTCCCAAGATCGATCCAAAATGACGCGATTTCACAACGGCAACGCCGCTTTACCGGCAACCCTGTAGAAGTCCGCGCGGTAACGGGGTACAGTAGAAACAGTTCGGACGCCGTGCGGGGCATCGGGAGCGATTGCGCCCTTTCCCCGCCGTCTCGGCTGGTCTTTTTTAGTTGGAAGTTGCCGTTGGGAGCCGTCTGACGCCGATGTCGCAACCGTACCTGCAAATCGAAATTCCCGACGCCGGTCCGCGCGAGCTCCCCATCGGCGAGAAGCCGATCACCATTGGTCGCCATCCGACCAATATGGTCGTCGTCCCGGACTCCATGGCCAGCCGATATCACTGCGTCGTTGAGAAATCGCAGGACGGCCTGCGCGTGCGCGACCTCGACTCCTCCAACGGCACGCGCGTCAACGGGCAGATCGTCAAGACCATCCGCCTCGGTGACGGCGACGTCATCACCATCGGCAAGACCCGCATCACCATCCACGCGCCCTCACTCGCGCCGAGCCCCAAGCCCAAGAAGGCCGTCGCCGTCCCCGCCGCCGAGGAAGAGGACGAGTTCGAGGTCGAAGTCGTCGAGATCGACGAGGACGAGCCGCAGCCGCTGCCCGGCGGCGGCGGGTACGAGGCGGTGCTCGTGCGCATGGCCGAATCTCTCGCCGACAAAAAGTTCGGCGAGGACCAGATCGATCTCTACAACGCCCGGGGCGCGCTGGCGCAATACGGCAAACCGGGCGGCAACGGCCGCCGCGGCGGAACGAGCGATGAGCCGCGTGAAGCCATCGGCATCTTCCGAATCATCCTGCTCATCTGCTTCCGCACCCGCGCTTCCGACATCCACATCGAGCCCAAGCAGGATGATTATTCCGTCCGCATTCGCTGCGACGGGTCGATGGTCGACGTGGTCCGCCTGCCGAAAGACGTCGGCATCAAGGTCACGTCGCTGATCAAGATCCTCTGCGACATCGACATCGCGCAGCGCAACCTCGTCCAGGAAGGCCACTACAGCGCGCGCGTGCCCGACCGCCGCGTCGATTACCGCGTGAGCTTCGCGCCGGCGATGTTCGGCCAGAAGTGCGTCATCCGAATTCTCGACACCGCCAACACGCCGTATCACGTCTGGGACCTGCAGCTCCCCGAGTGGATGTTCGAAGAGGTGCAGTCGGCGTGCAAAGCCGACAGCGGAATGGTGCTGGTCTGCGGCCCGACGGGGTCCGGCAAGACCTCGACGCTCTACGCGGTCATCCGCGACATCGACGTGAGCGAGCGCAACGTCGTCACGATTGAAGACCCCGTCGAAATCCAGCTCGACGGCGTGACGCAGATCCCGGTCAACGAAGCCCAGGGCAACACCTTCAGCAACCTGCTGCGCAGCGTGCTCCGTCAGGACCCCGATGCGATCCTCGTCGGCGAAGTCCGCGATCCCGAAACCGCGCGCATCGCATTGCAGTCGGCGATCACCGGCCACCTGGTCTTCTCGACCGTCCACTCCAAGGACACGATCGGCACGATCTTCCGCCTGCTCGATCTCGGCGTCGAACCGTACCTCGTCTCGTCGGGGCTGCAGTTGGTGCTCGGCCAGCGGCTGGTGCGGAAGCTCTGCCCGAGCTGCAAGATCGCCAGCAAGCCCACCGCCGAGCAGGTCGCCCGCATGGGCAAGGCCGGCGAAGGCGTCGAAAAGATCTACTCCCCGCGCGGCTGCCCCAAGTGCGTCGGCACCGGTTTCATGGGCCGCCGCGGCGTCTTCGAGCTCCTCAAGGTCACCGACGACATGCGCGAGGTGATCATGAAGAACCCCTCCGTCGCCGAGGTGCAAAAGACGCTGGCCGGCACCAAGTTCGTCAAGCTCGCGCAGTCGGGCTACCAGCTCGTCGCCGAAGGCGTCACGTCGCTGGATGAGATCGAACGCTCGATGTGACGTCGCCCACCGTCACGCCGCCATCGGTTTAATCCGCTTGATCGCCCGCCGCCTCGCCTGACTCAGCTCCCAGTTCTTCTGCAGGTTCAGCCAGAACGACGGGCTCGCGCCCAAAGCCATGGACAGCTTGAGCGCCATTTCCGCGCTGATTCCGCGTTTTCCGCGGCAGATCTGGTTGATCGAACGCGGCAAGACGGCGATATGCGCCGCCAGCGCGCTCTGCGAAATGCCGCGCTCCTCGAGCTCATCGCGCAACACCGCACCGGGATGAACCGCGACCGTGTGTGTCATTGCAGCACCTCAGTGGTAGTCGACAATCTCGACCGCGCCCGCTCCGTCGGCCGACCAGACGAAACAGATTCGGTACTGGTCGTTCAGGCGGATGCTGTGCTGTCCGGCGCGTTCGCCGACGAGCTTTTCCAGCCGGTTACCCGGCAAGGTCGCCAGGTCTGCCAGCGAGTCTGCCGCGTGAAGCCGAGCGAGCTTCACGCGCGCTTTTGGATGTAGATTCGCCGGCAACGATCGTAATGCGAGCTTCGTCCGCCGGGCGTAATTGACGTCCTCGGTCGCGCGGTTCGCGAAGCTCAGGATCGCCACATCGGACGATTATACCACTTTGTGGTATAACGCAATGGTAAAGGTTCAAAATGCCCATCACTGCCGCCTCCGTCACGCCGCTGCTCCAGGTCTTCGACACGCGCCGCTCCGTCGCGTTCTACCGGGACCTGCTCGGCTTCTTCGTGATCGACAGCGGCGCGGGCAGCGCGGTGCTGGCGTCCGGCGACACACGGGTGGTCCTGCGTACCGTTGACGGGCTCTCGTCCGAGGCCGGGCGGCTGATCTACCTCAACCTGGAGGTGGGCGAAGTCGAGGCCATCTACGAGGAGTTGCGCTCCAAGGGTGTCGAGTTTGTCCACGCCCCGCGCG
>JAICTV010000235.1 GCA_025936175.1 Phycisphaerae bacterium | reverse complement strand
GAGATCGTACACAAGCTGACCCACCTCCCCCGCGGGCTGATCCTCGTGACCGGGCCGACCGGCTCGGGCAAGTCCACGACGCTGGCGGCGATGGTCGACGCGATCAACCGCCGCGAGGCCGGGCACATCATCACGCTCGAGGACCCGATCGAGTACGCGTTCGTGTCGAACAAGAGCTGCATCGAGCAGCGCGAGGTCGGCGCCGACGTGCCGAACTTCGCAAGCGGTCTGAAACACGCTCTGCGGCAGGACCCCGACACGATCCTGGTCGGCGAAATGCGCGACCTCGAAACCGTCGGTTCCGCTATCACCGCCGCCGAAACCGGCCACCTGGTCTTCTCGACGCTGCACACCGTCAACGCGCCGCAGACGATCGAGCGTATCATCGACGTCTACCCCGCCGACGAGCAGAACCAGATCCGCTCGATGCTCGCCAACACGCTGCAGGCGGTCATCAGCCAGACGCTGTTCAAGCGCTGCGACCAGCCGGGCATGATTCCCGGCATCGAGGTGATGCTGTGCACGCCCGCCGTGCGCAACTGCGTCCGCGAGAACCGCATTTTCGAAATCCCGAACATCATCGAGACGTCCCGCGCGCTGGGCATGCAGACGCTGGACAGCTCGATCAAGCAGCTTTACGTCAACGGGTACATCAGCAGAGAGGATGCGATTGCGCAAGCCGCGCATCCGGAGAAGTTGGAACGCTCGTTGGCCGCTTAGTGATTTGAAATTTGCGATTGGCAGTTTGCGATTGAAGTCAAATCGCAGATCGGCAATTGAGAATCGCAAATAAGAAGGTGTTGCGATGCCTACTTTTCGCTACGAATCCAAGACGTCGGGCGGCAAGATCGTCTCGGGCGTGCTGACCGCGCCGAACCTGGCGCAGGCTTCGCAGCAACTGCGCGCCCGCGGGGAGTACATTCTCGCGTTGGCGCCGGTCGAAGCCGGCGCCGACGCCAAGAAGTTCACCCTCAACGTCTCCTTCGGGCCCAGCGCCAAGGACATCCAGAATTTCACCAGCCAGCTTTCAGTGATGATCCGCGCCGGCATCAGCATCCGCGCGGCGATCGAAGGCATCGGCGACCAGGTGGAGAACCCCAAGTTCAAGCAGATGCTGATCCAGATGAAGCGCGACGTCGAGAGCGGCAAGCAGTTCTCCGACGCCCTGCTCCGCTACCCCAAGAACTTCTCGCCGCTCTACATCAACATGGTGAAGGCGTCGGAACTGTCGGGCGGTTTCTCCAAGATGCTCGACAAGATCGCCACCTACCTCGCGCAGCAGATCGAGACCAGCTCGATGGTCAAGGGCGCGATGGTTTATCCCGGCATCATCGGCACGCTCGCGGTCGGCACCACCATCTTCCTTCTCACCTTCGTGCTGCCGCGCTTCATGGTCATCTTCAAAGGCAAGGAAGCCGCTTTGCCCAAACCCACCAAGCTGCTGCTGTTCCTGTCGGATTTCATGGTGAATTACTGGTACATCCTTCTGTTCGGCGTCGCCGCCACGGTCTGGGGACTCGTGATGACGCTGCGCACCGACTGGGGCCGCATGTGGTTTGACAAGATCAAGCTGAGCGTGCCGCTGTTCAAGAAGATGTTCCGCGCGCTCTATATCAGCCGCTCGCTGCACACGATGGGCCAGCTCATCAACGCCGGCGTGCCGATGCTCGACACCATCGCCATCACCGCCGACATCAGCGGCAACGTCCTGTACAAGCGGATGTGGCGCAACGTCTATAGCGCGGTCAAGCAGGGCAAGAAGATTAGCCAGCCGCTCCAGGCCAGCCCCCTGCTGCCCCGCGCGGTGGTGCAGATGATCAGCGCGGGCGAAGAGTCCGGTAAACTCGGCGAGGTGCTCGACGAGGTGAGCGAGTTCTACTCACATGAGCTCAAGTCCGTCATCAAGACCTGCACCTCGATGATCGAGCCGTTGATGATCGTCATTATGGGCGGTCTGGTCGGCTTTATCGCCATGAGCATTATCCTCCCGATCTTCAAGCTGAGCAGCCTGGTCAAATAACCAAGGGCGACGAATTAAGTTCGCCAGCTTGACGGCGGCGAGGATGTATTGGACGAAGAAAGGCGATGTCCCGTTTTGCCACACAACTCGCCGCGCCGCGCCGACCCGCACGCGGCTTCACCCTGATTGAAGCCGCGATCGTCACGGCGATCGTCGGCATCGGCATCGTCGCGATGCTCGAGCTGCTCGCCGCCGGCACCATGGCCAACGGCGACAGCACCGAGCTGACCACCGCGATGAACCTGGCGCAGAACATCCACGAGATGTCGCTGGGCATCACGTACGACAACATCATGACGCTCGACGGCCGAAGCTGGTCACCGCCGACCGACGGCCAGCTCCGTTTCAACACCGCGACACCGCCCGCCGTGACGTCATACGGGAACACGATCAGCAATTTGCCCAACTGGCAGCAGACGATCGCCGTCGACTACGTGGACCCGGATCGGATCACCATGACGGTGCCCAAGACGCAGGTCGAGCCGACCGCGCGCATCCAGGTCACCATCACGCACAACAACACGATCATTTATCAGACCAGTTGGCTCGCCGCCGCATCACAGTGGGCAGGCGGGTGAGTCGCGTCTGAGCCGAAATGCTTGAGAAGTGTGTTCCCGGTGGAATCGGAGGAACAGGAGTTTCACCCATGCGAGCCTTCAATCGCAATCGCCGACAACCCAATAACCGCGCGGGTATCACCGCGGTGCTCGCCATGCTCTACATGGCGCTGTTCTCCACGCTGGCGCTGGGCTTCTACGCCAGCGTCACGACCTCCGTGCAGGTCGCCAAGAACGAGCAGAAGCTCAACCGCGCGCTCTTCTGCGCCGAGTCGGGCATGAACTTCATGAAGTTCCACCTGGCGAACCTGGGCGTGCCCGCCGATACGGCCCCCAACGCGCTATTTGATCAGGTGTACACCCGCCTGTCGTCTCGGCTGAACGGTTATCCGAACCTCGGCGGCGCGACGGTTTCGGTCAACGCGGGCCACGACACGATCACGATCCCGCGCATCGCGCTGGACTCCACAGGCTCGTCCTTTGACTGCACGCTCACCAAGAAGCAGAACGGCCAGCAGCTCGGCGTGAACATCCGCGGCAACTTCAACGGCGTGTTCTCCGGCCGCGCGACGAAGCTCGACTACTCCATCGCCGAGAATGCCGCCGCCATCTTCGACTACGGCGTCGCCTCCAAGAGCGCGATCGCGCTGAACGGCAACGTGTCGATCCAGGGCACGCCCGGCAATGCGGCCTGGGGCTCCATCCTCTCGGCGACCACCAGCACCAACACGCCGCTCACCATGATCGGCAACTCCTCGATCTCCGGCGACGCGTCGTTCGCGCTGGACGACCCGAGCATCAGCATCGGCTCCAACAGCACGATCGCCGGCTACCGCGCGACCTCGTCGAACTTCGCCGATCACATCCACACCGGCATCAGCAGCGTCGAGTTCCCGGTGGTCGACACCAGCGCCTTCGTTCCGTTCGTCCCCGCCAAGGGAACCACCGGGCCGCAGGTCATCACCACCAGCAACCCGGCGGGCACGTCGTTCAAGAACATCCGCATCAAAGCGGGCTCGAACCCGACGTTCAACAACAACACCACCATCCAGGGCGTCGTCGTCATCGAGTCGCCCAACAACGTGAAGTTCGGCGGGCAGGCCAACATCACCGGTTCCATCGTCGTTGAAACCCTCGACCCGCAGGGCAATCCCAACAACGCCAACTACAGCCTCTCGGCCAACACCATCGAATTCGCCGGCGGCGTGACCTACCAAGGCATGGACAAGCTTCCGACCAACGACCCGACCAACTTCCCGGCGGCGATGCGCTCGCTCACCGGTTCGATGCTCCTCGCCCCCGGATTCGCCGTCAGCTTCAAGGGCAACTTCGGCGCCATCGGCGGATCGATGCTCGCCAGCCAGGTCAACTTCTCGGGCACCGCCGGCGGAACCGTCACCGGCTCGGTCATCAACCTGCGCGACTCTGCGATGGACCTCTCGGGCACCAGCGACATCATCATCCAGTCGGTGGGCACGTCGAACTATCCGGCGGGCGTCTTCTTCGGCAGCCACTATTCGCCGCTGCCCCAGACTTATGCGGAGTTCAATCAATAAGCACGCCGTTTGTGACGATGTTGATTGAAAGGAAGGCTCCCGTGTACCGCCGACGTTGTGGACTCAGTATGGTCGAAGCGATGATCGCCCTGGCGATCACCGCGATGCTCCTCACCGCCGTCGGCGCCGCGTTCACGTCGTCGGCCAAGGCGATGGAGATCAACGACCAGTTCTTCCGCGCCTCCCAGGGCGCGCGGGTCGCGGTGAACCGTGTGATGACTCAGGCCCGCCGCGGCACCGTCAGCGAAAAGGACGCGTACGATCAGATCACCAACCTGACGGACAATCAGACGGTCACCTACATCCGCCTGATCACCCCGATCAACCCTGCGGACCTCACGCAGGTCGCCGAGTACATCTACAAGTTCGACTCCACCGCCAAAGAGCTGCAGATGTACAAGGTGGTGAACAACGTCATCGGCGCCAAGAACGTGCTGGCGAAGGACGTGATCGCCGGCAACTTCGTGATCGGCATCGGCAAGGACGCCAACCAGGCCAAGTGCGTCACGCGCCTGGCGATGAGCATCACGGTCCAGGAAGGCAACAACATCATCCGCCTGAGCGGCAACGCCGTCCCCCGCGGAACGATGACTTACTAGGCCACCAAAGCACTTCTCCCACGACCGTCACGCCGGGGCTGAGCGAAAGCGAAGCCCCGGATTTTTTTGCGCGCGAGCGGGACTACAATCCCCTCACCATGAAGTACTTCTACGGCGAATACGAGGGCGAAGAATTTCCCACCCCCGACAAGCTCTTCGGCTTCGACCAGCTCATGGACTTCATCATGCAGTACGGCGAGCAGGCGCTCAAAGCCATCGAGCAGATGATGAAGGACCAGAGCAACGAGCAGCAATCCGACCTCCTCGAGCAGCTCATCAAGGAAGGCCTGCTCGACAAGGACGGCAAAGGGAAACTGCGCCTCACCCCCAAAGGCATCGGCCGGATGCAACGCCGCGCGCTGATGGAAGTCTTCTCCAACCTCCGCCAGGGCAATCGCGAAGGTCATGAAAAAGTCACGCCGGGACAGGGTGGTGAGCGAATCGAGGGAACCAAGCCCTATCAATATGGTGACCCCGTCTCCGAGTTGGATCTCCACCAGACGATCCACAACGCGCTCACGCGTCACGGCCTGCCGGAAAAATCGCAAGTCGCAAATCGCAAATCACAGATCAAATTTGACGAGCACGACTTCGAGCTCCACCTGCACGAGGGAACGACGTCCTGCTCCACCGTCGTGCTCCTCGACATGTCCGGCTCGATGATGCGCTACGGCCGGTTCCTCGCCGCCAAGAAAGTGGCGATGGCGATGCAGTCGCTCGTGCGCTCGCGCTTCCCGCAGGACAGCATCGACTTCGTCGGCTTCTATTCCGGCGCCACGCGCATCCCGGAGGTGCTGCTCCCGCTGACGATGCCCAAGCCGGTCACCATCTACGACTACCAGGTGAGGCTGAAAGTCCCGATCGACAAGATCGACAAGGCGCCACAGCACTTCACCAACCTGCACATGGGCCTGCAGCTCGCGCGGCGGATCCTGCGACGTCGGCAGAGCGAGAACAAGCAACTGTTCATCATCACCGACGGCCAGCCCACCGCGCACGTCGAGGGCGACAACGTCTTCCTGCTCTATCCGCCCGATCAGCGCAGCACGCTGGCGACGCTGAAGGAGGCGGTGCTCGCGGTGCGCGAAGGATGCCGCGTCAGCACGTTCGCGCTGATCGAGGACTACTGGGGAATGGACTGGGTCGGCTTCGTCGATCAGCTCACAAAGCTGACGAAGGGTGTCGCGTTCTACACGAACAGCTCGGAGCTCGCGTCGTGCGTAATGGAGAGCTATTTGAGCGGGCGCAAAAAGAAGACTTACATCGCGTGAGCGCTGTTCCTCCGCGCGGGACGCGCAGATGATGTCATCCCGAGGTACTCCGAGGGATCTCGGACACTGGTTGCGTCCGAGATTCCTCGCGGACTACCGCTCGGAATGACATCTCGCGAGGAACCGCAGCGCGTCACTTCGAACTCACCTTCCAGATCGCCCATTCCCCTCCTCGGTTCGACCGGAAGTAGATCGCGTTGGTCACCGGGTCGAACTGCGGGTGATCGTCCCAGCTTCCGTTGGTCGTGATCTGCACCGGACGCTCCGGACGCGACAAGTCCATCACCCAGACGTCGTGGTTCTGACGGCGCTCGTCGTCCACGCCCGCATCTGAAACGAACGCGATCCGCGAGCCGTCCCGGTTCCACGCGGGATCAAATTCATCGACGTCCGGGGTGTTGGTGAGGTTCTTCGGCACGCCGCCGCGGTCCGGCATGACGTAGATGTCGCGCTTCCCGGTCTTGTCGTTCACCGCGGTGAACGCGATCGCGTCGGCCTTGGGGCTGACGCGCGGCTGCGTGCCGCCCATTTGCGTGAGATCGGTTTTCGTCGTCGTGCCGAGCTGCGTCATGTAAAGCCGGGCATCGGGACGCGTGTCGACCATCGCCTGGTAGAACAAGCGCGGCTTGGGATCGTTGTCGATCGTCGGCCAGAGGTCGTTGGTGTCGCCGCCGGTGAGCTGTGTGATGCCCGGCGCGCCCGTTGCGCTCATCGACCAGACGCTCAATCGCTTGCCGGCGCGGTTGGATGCAAAGACGACCTGATCGCCCGCGGGCGAAAAGCTTGGGGTGATCTCCAGGCTCTTGCCGTCGCTCAGGTAATCCGCCCCGCCGCTGCCGTCGGTGCGCACGACGATCATCTGCGATCGCAGCGACGTCTTGTCCTTGCCCCAGATGACTGTGAACATCAGCCGCGTGCCGTCCGGCGAAACCGCCAGCGTGTCGATCTGCGTCCCGTGCGGGAGCTTGGTGATCTGCTGCGGCGGCTCCTTCTGCTGCCCTTCGCTGACGTCCTTCATCGCCAGCGTGTTGGCCAGTTCCGGCGCGATCTCCCACCCTTCATCCGATCGCTGGAAATTCGCCGACAGCAGCGCCACCGGACGCGTCTTGATCTCCTTCAGGGTGACGGCGTAATCGCTGCGTCCCTGGTCCCATGCGAGTTTGAACGTCTGCGGCTCCCATTCCGAATCCGCCGTCTTCTTCGAGACGACGACCGTGTAGGTCTTGAGCGTCCCGCTGCTATCTATCGGCGGAAACTGCACCGAGGCGCTCGGCACGCCCGCCTGATCCTTCCCGATCGGCTTGCCGTCGATCGTCACCGTCGCGCCGGGCGGATCGGTGACGAAGCGCACCGTCTTGGTCTTCGCCGCCAGATCGACGTTGTAGTCGCTCTTCCCGCCGTCCCACGAGAGGGTCATCTCCACCGGGTCATAGCCGGGCTTGGCGACGCGGAGCTTCTGCGGGACCACTTCATCGTTCGACAGATCGATCGGGAACGGCCGGTTGTTCACCCGCACGGGACTCGTCCCGAGCGGCTCGCCGTCAAGAAACACCTGCGCGCCGGGCGGCTTGGTCGTGATGTTCAGGTTCTTCTTCTGTGGCTCGAGACGGATGGAGTAGGTCGGTTCCTTGTCCTGCCAGGAGATCACGCGCTCGGCCTTCTCAAACCCAGCGCGATCGGCGCTGACGGTGTGGGTCGTCCAGTTGTTCCGCGCATCAACGGTGAACTCCAGCTCCTGCGTCACGCTGTCAACCGGATCGGTCGAAACGGGTTTTCCGTCGATGGAGATGTGCGCCGGCGTGGGCGCAACACTGATGGTGACCCGGCGAGTCAGCGGCTTGAGATCGACGTTGATCGTGTCGCCGCTGTAGTTCGACTTGAGCGGGATGTTCTGCTCTTTAAAGCCGAGGCGCGAGACCGTGACGGTGTGGGTGTCGTCCTTGTCCTTGAAGGTGATTTCCTGGGCAATCTGACCCTTGCCCTTGTCTGCGCCGTCGATCTTGATCGCGGCATCGGCGGGGCGCGAGTTGATCGTAAACTTCCGCGTGGTCGCGCAGCCGACCGACAATACCAGGAGCAATCCGACCGCGATCAACCGCCGCATGCAAAAACCTCCGCTTCGCAAGTCAGACACAACTATCGGGCAAAGGTCGATAGATGTCCAAGCAAGCCGGCGTTTTCGCCGCAGTTATGGGGCTTGGCGTCTCAGCCCGACAATGGTTGCCACACCGCAAGTAATGTCATCCCGAGGTACTCCGAGGGATCTCGGAGT
>JAICTV010000067.1 GCA_025936175.1 Phycisphaerae bacterium | reverse complement strand
TCGGCAGGAGCCTCGCCCTCCCCGCGCGCCATCCCTCGTCACCCCACAAACGCCTTCACCACCTCCGGATCAAACATCCGTCCCGATTCTTCCTTGACGAAATCCATCGCCTCGCCCGGCGACCAAGCCGCCTTGTACACGCGCGGGCTCGTCAGCGCGTCGTACACGTCCGCCAGGTGAACGACGCGCGCTTCGACGGGAATGCGCTCGCCGGCGGTGGCATCGGGATATCCGGAGCCGTCCCAGTTCTCGTGATGGGATCGGGCGATCCGCCGCGCGGGGGCGAAGAAGCTTTTGTCGCCCAGGATCCGCTCCCCGACGACCGTGTGCTGCCGCATGACCGCCGTTTCCTCCGCCGTCAGCGCGCCCGGCTTCTTGAGGATCTGGTCCGGCACGTGGATCTTGCCGATGTCGTGCAGCACCGAGGCGTTTCCGAGCGCTTCGGCGTCGTTGTCGCTCAAGCCCAGCGAGCGGGCGATGCGGCGCGTCAGCCCGTGGATGCGGCGGACGTGCTGGCCGGTGTCCTGGTCCTTGGCCTCGGCGGCGATGGCGAGCATGTAGATGGTGTCCAGATGCGCCTCTGCCAGTTCCCGCGTTCGCTCCTTCACGCGCCGCTCGAGCTCCGCGGATAAACCCTTGAGGTTCATCGCCTCGTCGAGCACGGTGTTGCTCAAGTTCGCGATGATGTCGTACTGCTCCTTCATGTCGCGCTGCGACTCCGCCAGCTCGCGCGCGTGCGCGGAATCCAGCACCGCCTGCCCGAACAACGTGCTGAGCAGCACCATCTCGCCCAGCCGATCGCGCGCGAACGCCGCCGGCGACTTGGAAAGATGAAACATCATGTCCACCGGCTCCCCGCGATCGAAGTGCGGGATGCCGGCCAGCGATCGCATCCCCTCCAGGTGCGGCCGAGCCGGATCGTCGCTGGCGACCGTCAGCTCATCGATCACCCGCGGCTCGCCGGCATAGAGCAGCTCGGCGAGCAGCCCGCCTTCCAACACCGGCAGGACGTCGGCGTGACGAAACGGATCGATCCGCTCATCCACCAGCGGGCTGCGCATCAGTCGAATGTGCGGCCACGCCAGGTCGCGCCGGGTCGCCGCCAGGCTGCGGTCGAATCCCACCATCCGCCGCCCGTGCGTCTGCGCCACGCGCATGAGCGCCTGCGGATCGTCGAAGCGGCTCATGTCCCGCGCGGCGGCGACCGCCATCGAGAGTAGATCGTGATGATTGGCGGGCACCGCCGCCGCCGGCGAATCGTCCATAAAACCCGCGCGCATTATAGATGCGCCGGCGGATATCATGCCGCGCGTGGAATCGAGCGACGTCGAAGCACGTGAAGGATTCGCTCGCAATGGAGCGTTAAGGCTTCACTATCTCTCCCATACTTCCGTCCTCGGTTCGCCAAGTGCAATAGCCCCGTACGCAAGCACGGGGTTCGCGCCGGAGACCCCCTGCTCCCGAACGGGGCTATCGTGCCTTATCCTGCTCCTGCACGGATTCCCGGACGATCATCGCACCTGGGATCCGCTCGTCCCCGCGCTCGCAACGCGATTCCGCGTGATCACCCCCGACCTTCGCGGCTACGGCGGCAGCGACAAGCCCGCCGGCGTCGAACACTATCGGATGGAAAAGCTCGTCGCCGACGTCATCGCACTGCTCGATCACCTCGGCGAGCGCGACGCGATCCTGATCGGCCACGACTGGGGCGGCGCGATCGCCCAGAACGTCGCGCTTTACTATCCGCAGCGCGTCCGTCGTCTGATTCTGCTCAACATGCCCCATCTCAGCGGCCTGCGCCGCGAATTGGCGGCCAATCGCGCCCAGCAAGCCGCCAGCGCTTACGCCCGCTTCTTCCAGGACTTCCTCGCCAGCGGTCCGTACGACGCCGGCACGTTCCTGCGCCAATTTCGCGGCATCCGTCATCCGCTGCGCGCGATCGACGTGCTTCGCCGCTCTTCCGTCACGGCCCTGCTCGATTACTACCGCGCCAACTTCCCACGCCCGCCGTATACGTTCGTCGATGATGCGCCCCGGCGCAACCTCAAAGTACCGACGCTGATCCTCTTCGGCGAGGACGACCCGTACGTGCTGATCGATTGCGTCCGTGACAACCAGCGCTGGTTCGACGCACCGTGCAAGATCATGCCAATCGCGACGGCGGGTCACTGGGTTCATCACGACGCGACGCGACGCGTGCTCGCCGAGATGCTGGCGTGGCTTTGAGCGCTGCCTCGCAGCCGGATCATCGCATACCTTCTCGATCGAGATGGCCCTTGACGCGATCATCCTCGACCTCGACGGCACGCTTGTTGACACCAATGAGATGCACGTCCGCGCCTGGTGCGCTGCCTTCGAATCGCGGGGATATCGAATCGCGGAAGACCGCATCCGCACCGAGGTGGGCAAGGGCGGCGATAAGCTCGTCCCCGCCATTCTCGGCGACGAGGCCGACCGGCGCGACGGCGATCATCTGCGCCGACGGCAGCCGGAAGAATTTGAAAAAATCGCCAAAGCCGAAGGAATCCGCCCGTTTCTCAAGGCCAGGGAATTGCTGGACGCGCTGCGCCAGCGAAAACTTCGCACCGCGCTCGTCACCTCCAGCAACGAGAAGCACCTGGAGACGATCGAGAAGTTCTCCAGGCTCGACATCCGCCCACTCGTCGACGAAGTCGTCACCAGTGACGACGCGAAGAACAGCAAGCCCGCCTCCGATCCCCTGACGGCGGCGTGCCGGAAAATGAAACTCTCGCCCGCGCAGTGCGCCAGCGTCGGCGACACCATCTACGACGCGAGATCGGCGCGCTCCGCCGGCGTCGTCTGCATCGGCCTGCTCACGGGTTACAACCCGGCCGAGCAGATGCGCTCCGCCGGCGCGCGATTCACGTTCCGCGACGTCGCGGCGCTGCACGATCGACTCGACGACGCGCTCGATCACTCATCGCCGGGGCCGGCACATCTCACCCACGACGCGATGGAGTCGCTGATGCGCCAGGCCCTCGCCGTCGCGCGCGACGCGATATCCAGGGGCGAAGCCCCCATCGCGTGCCTCCTCGCCCGCGGCGACGGCGCGGTCATCGCCAAAGCTCACAACCAGCAGAACGTCACGAAGAACAAAACCGCTCACGCCGAGATCCTCGCCTTCGCCGACGCCGCGGGGAAAGTCCCGCTCGACGCGCGCGACCTGATCCTGGTCTCAACGCTCGAGCCCTGCGTGATGTGCACCGGCGCGGCGATGATCTCGTCGGTCGACACGATCGTCTTTGCGCTGCGCGCGCCCGCGGATGCGGGTCTGCATCGCGTAGAGTGTCCGACCAGCCCCGAGAGCCAGATGCCCCGGATCGTCGGCGATATCCTCTCGGACGAAAGCCGCAGATTGTTCGAGGAATTCTTGAAAACAGATCCGCGCGACGAGCAGCGCCGCTTCGTCGAGCAGCTTCTGTCGATCACCCGATAACCGCGAATGTGGCGAGAGATCGCGTCGAATCTTACGCGCTATCATGCTGAGGTACTGGGTACTCGCGTGGCGCGCCTTTTAGACGCCCGCTCAAGATGACAAGCAGCCAAGGCTTTCGCGCGGGGGCGCGGGCGCTACGCGCGCTTGTCGATCGGCTCGACCTTCAGCCCCATCGGACCGACGTAATCATCCGTCGGCCGGATGATCCGGTTGTTCCTGTGCTGCTCCATGATGTGCGCCGACCAGCCGGTGACGCGCGCGATCGCGAAGATCGGCGTGAACAAATCGAGCGGGATGCCCATCGTGTAGTACGCGCTGGCGGAGAAGAAATCGACGTTGGGGTCCTTGTCCTTCATCTGCTTGACGATCGGCATGATGCGCTCTGACATCTCGTACCAGCGCGTGTTGTTCGCGGCTTCGCCCAGTTGCTTGCTCATCTTTCGCAGGAACGTGGCGCGCGGGTCGAAGGTCTTGTAGACGCGATGTCCGAAGCCCGGGATCTTTTGCCCGCTGCCGAGCATGTCTTTGACCTTGCCCTCGACGGTACGGGGATCGCCGGCGGCGAGGAGCATCTCCATCACGTCCTGGTTGGCCCCCCCGTGCAGCGGACCTTTGAGCGCCGCCAGCGCCGCGGTGATCGCGGCGTGCATGTCGGCAAGCGTCGCCGCCGTCACGCGCGCGGCGAACGTGCTGGCGTTCATCCCGTGCTCGGCGTGCAGCACCAGCGCCGCATCCATCACGCGCGTGAGCGTGTCGTGCGGCTTCTTGCCCGTGAGCATGTAAAGAAAATTCGCCGCGAGCGAGAGCGACGGGTCCGGCGCGATCGGCTGCTGCCCCGCGCGCAGCCGGTTGAACGCCGTCACGATCGTCGGAAACTGCGCCGTCAGGCGGACCGCCTTGCGGCGATTCGCGTCCGGCTCGTTGCTCTTGAGGTCCGGATCCGTCGCGCCCAGCGCACTCGCCGCCGTGCGCAAGGCATCCATCGGCTGCGTCTGTGCCGGCAGCGCCGCAAGGATCTTCATCACGTGTGCCGGCAGCGCCGCGTTCTCCGCCAGTTCCTGCTTCAACGCCGCCAGCTCAGTCTTGTTCGGCAGCTTCTCGTCCCACAGCAGGTACGCGACTTCTTCGAACGTCGCGTTCTCGACCAGGTCGCCGATCTCATACCCGCGATAGACCAATCGCCCGGCGATGCCGTCGATGAAACAGACCGCGCTCTTGGCGGCGACGACACCTTCGAGTCCCGCGGACGACTTGGCGGGACCGCCGTTCGAGGCGGCGGATGGGTTACCGGAGACTGCTGCTTGGGTCATGGATGAAGTCCGTCCGACCCGCACCGGCGGCTCGCGAGGGCTCTTTCTCCTTCGGCCAAGCTCAGCGTGCGCGGGATCAAAAAAAAGACCGCGAGAACCGAAAATCCGTGGCCGGCGTGTATGCGAGGCCAGACCGGCGCGACTATATCCTTAGGTTGGCGTCCGATCAACGGATGAAGAGAGGCGGAGTCGGACGCAGTTTCATAGAATTGAGCGATCGAGCCATCGGCCATTGAGTCATTGCAAAATGGCTCGATGACCCGATGACTGAATGACTCAATCCGCCGCTACTTCCCACCAATTCTGGCGATCTGCTCCGGCGTGAGAATGCGTTTCACTTGCTCCACGCGATCGGCATACGCGGCGTTCGCCGGCGCCATCGACGCCTTGGCGACTTCCTCCAGCTTGTCCGTCAGCTTCTTCGCCGCCGCCGTCTTCGCGTCCGCGGAACTTGCTTCCATGTAGCCGTTCCAGAGCACGCGGATCGCCTCTCGGTCCGCCTGCGACGGCTGCGCCCCGCCCGTCGGCTTGATCGCCTTGAGCTGCGCGATCTGTTCCGGCGTGGCGTTCCACTCCTTGGCCATCGCCGCATCGTTCAGCATCCGCCAGCGCGCCAGCAGGATCTGCTGCTGATCCGCCGGCAGCTTGATCGCGAAGGAGTAGACGAAGTTGTACACCCCGCCCGAACCCTTGGTGACGTTCACCGTCCCGCCGGGCGAGCGCACCTGCCACGCGTTCTCGCCCGTCGGCTCGACGCCATTCGCCGGCCGCGGCGGCCGCGCCATCCGCATGTTCGCATTGACCACCGTCTGCTGCTTCGGATCGACCGTCACCGTCCGCGCGCTCGGCTTGGAGCCGAACAAAAACCAGTAGACGATCCCCCCGCCGACCAGCAACGCGAAGATCAACGCGACCACCGCGATCGCCTGCTGCGTCTTGGGGTCCATCCCCTTCTTCTCAGGCTCCTGCTGCTGCATCGGATCCGCCGCGCGCTGTGTGATGACCGCCATGACGTGCCTCGCCTTGCTACCCCTATTACCGCCCGGTTATGTCCGCGCTGCATTGAAATCGGACACGGCCGGGAATTCTCCCCCGCGGCGCCTATAAAAGTGAAGGAAATTCCACGTCGGCTCCCAGCCCAGGTGCTCGCGCGCCTTGGCCGTGGTCATGGGGCTCTTAAACACCGGCCAATCGTCCGGCAGCTTCGGATACGCCGGATGATGTGCCGCCAATCGCGCCGCCAGGGGGTAGAGACTCAGAATCTCCGCCGCGCTGAAGTGATACGCCTCGCACCCCGGCCGGCGACGTTCGACCGCCAGCGCGTACGCCTTCGCCACGTCGATCACGTGACAGTAGGTCGCAAACCCGTCGGTCTTCGCCGGCGGCTCGCGCAGGAGTACGGCCTGCGCGTGAGAATATTCCTCCACCGGCACCCAGGGCAGCCGAAAGATGGCGACGGACAATCCGCTCTGCTCCGCCACGAGCCGCGCGTACGCCTCCATCGCCGCCTTCCCCAGCGCGTAGGCGTTATGCGGACGCAGCGGCTGCGTCTCGTCGAACGGCAGCGTCGCCGGCGTCGTCGCCGACCCTTCCCACATCCCGTACGCCTGGCATGAGCTGGTGTAGATGACGCGCTCGAGCTTCAAATCCGCCGCCGTCTGCAGCACCACCGCGCCGGCGCGGGTGTTCTGCGCATACACCTCCTCCGGCGACATCGGTCCGTTCGCGCTGGGGATCTCGCCGAGATGACAGACCGCATCCACCTGCTCGAAGATCGGCTGCACCAGCTCCCGCCGACCCAGATCGATGAAGACGAACCGCGCGCCCTTCGGCGGGTCCTTCGCCGCCCGCCGATCGAGGTTCATCACCTCGTGCCCCCGCGACAGCAGCTCGCGAACGACGTATGTCCCGATCCGCCCGCTGCCGCCCGTGACTGCCACCCGCATTCGTCGCTCCGTTGCCTCGATGAAACACGTGGATAGTAAATGGTGGATCGTGGATCGTGAAGGCGGCGGTGACCCTCTTCCATCCACTATCTACTATCTACGCCTTTCGTATTCTTAGCAGCGTGTTCTCGCGCGACACCATGCCCGCCGTCGCAAGCGCCGCGCTCGCCCTCGCGCTCTACGCCGTCACGCTCGCCGGCACCTACGTCTACGACGATCTGTACATCGTCCAGCGCGACCCGCGCATCAGTGACGTCAAGCTCTGGCCGCAGTTCTGGACGAAGGACTACTTCAACGGCGGCGCCGACAACCTCTACCGCCCGCTCGTCTCGATGACCTACGCGCTGCAGGCGAAGCTGATCGGCAACGCCGAGCGGCAGGCGTGGACGTATCACCTGATCAACTGGCTGCTCCACGCCGCCGTCTGCGCCGCCGTCGCCGAGCTGGCGCGGCGGATGACTAACGATTCGGGCGTCGCACTAATCGCCGGGGTTCTTTTCGCGGCGCATCCGGTGCACGTGGAAGCGGTGGCCAACATCGTCGGCCGC
Source organism: Phycisphaerae bacterium (assembly GCA_025936175.1). GTDB lineage: Bacteria > Planctomycetota > Phycisphaerae > Tepidisphaerales > Tepidisphaeraceae > JAICTV01. The sequence goes on along the minus strand of JAICTV010000067.1, from coordinate 14,592 downwards.
GCCGAGCTGATGTGCGCGCTGGGGACACTGTGCGCGCTGATCCTCTTCATCCCGCCGCTGACGATCGCGAGATCGTTTGCGATCTGGGGATGCTTCGTACTGGCGCTGCTGAGCAAAGAACAGGGGATGCTCCTCCCGCTGCTGCTCCTCGCCGCCGTCCCGCTGCGCCGACACGTTCCCGTCGCCGCGACCGCCGACGACTTGCCGGCACAACCGTCGCTCGATTACTTCAACCCCTCTCGTCACCAGCGCGACCGCGCCCCCGCGATGACGCTGATCCTCCTGCTGCTCTGGACCCTCGCCGCCTACATCTTCTTCCGCGAGCGCATCCTCAAATTCTGGTGGGACCGCTCATTCCTCGACTACACGATCAATCCGCTGGTCCGCAGCCACGGCCTGCTCGACCGCGCGCTGATGCCCTACGTCCTGCTCGGCCGCTATGTCGCGCTGCTGGTCGCGCCGATCCACCTCTCGATCGACTGGGGCGGCAACCTGATCGGCGCGCACGTCCGCTTCTCGGACCCGTACCTCTACCTCGGCCTGATTGTCGGCAACGCGTGGGCGGTCGCCTGCGTCCTGGCGATCGTGAAAAAGCGCCGGACGATCGCCTTCTGTCTCTTCGCCGCTGCCGCGATGCTCGGGATGGTGCTCAACGCCGTCACGATTATCGGCACCATTTTCGCCGAGCGGCTGCTTTACATTCCGTCGGCATTTTTGCTGATCGTCGCGGCGATATTGCTATCCAGACTCCCGCGCGGCGTGCTCGTTTCGGCGATGATCGTGACGCTGATGACCCTCCGCACGGTGACCTACGCGTGGGAATGGAACGACCGCCTGCGCCTTTACGCGTACGAGACGTCAATCTTCCCGCAATCCAACCGCCTGCAGATCCTGCTCGGCGAAGAGCTCGACCGTCGCGGCCGCAGCGCCGAGGCGTTGGCCGTCCTGGCGATCGCGCGCGAGCTCGACCCGAACTACTATCGCGCCTGGATGCTCTCGGCGATCGTCGCGAGAAACGCCGGCGATCTGGAAGCGGCGCTGTGCCTGGCGCGCCGCGCCCATCAGCTCGAGCCGACCGACGCCAGCGCCACGATCATCGCCGAGGTCTCGGCGAAACTCGCCGCCACGCGCCCTGCGACCCGTGATCTCAAGTCTCGGGCCCCGGATTCTCCGCCGAGATGATTCCCCCGCGGCGGCGCACGCGCACGCCCCCCGGAAAATCCTGCCGCGCCGGCGTCGCCGCGTCGCGGATCATCTCCAGGAGCCGCTCCACCGCCGCCGGCGCGATCTCGATCGATTCGTCGCCGGCGCCCTGCCTCAGCCACCGCCGCAGTGATTCGCGCCCGAGCGGCGGAGCGACGTCGTCCAGTTGCCGCACGCTAAATCGCTCGCCCAGCCGCGGGGCGTTTTCGCGCAGCCATCGCGTCCACGCCTCGCACGCCCGACCCAGTTCCCGCAGCGCCGCCGACGCTTTTGGATTCGCCCGCAGCCACGGGCGGACTCGGTTGCGAAGCTGATTCGTCGCGGCGTTGCTGGTGTCCTGGCGCCACTCGGCCCCACCGCTCTGGAGATAGGCACGCAGCGAAGATGCCGGGACATCGAGCAACGGACGCAGGATCAGCAGCCCGCAAACCGTCGCTTCGCGCGACATTCCGCCGAGCCCCGCGGGTCCCGCGCCGCGCAGCAGGCGCAGCAGGATCGTCTCCGCCTGATCGTCCGCGTGATGAGCGAGGATGACCCCGCGGAGTTGCTCTTTTGCAACGACGTCGCGGAAAAACTTCATCCGCGCGGCGCGATATCGCGCGGACGGGTTCGATTCGACCGATGCGAGGTTCCGTTCGACGTCGCTGCGATCGGCGAAACTTCCGCGAAGACGCAAGCGACGCGCGAGTCGCTCGACGAACTCCGCGTCCTTCGCGCTTTCCCCCGCGCGGGTCTGGTGATCGAGGTGAACGACGTGCGGCGAGATGTCAGATGCGCGCTGCTCGTGCAGCAAGTGCAGCAGCGCGACGCTGTCCGCCCCCCCGCTCACGCCCACCGCCCACGCCCCCGCGGGGACGTTTGCAATCGCGCGTTGGAGTACCTCGTCGATCATTCGATCGACGTCATTCTATCGACGCTTGAGATCGGGAACCCGTCGGGAACTACTTCAACATCCGCTTCGCCATCGCCAGGTTGGTATCCAGACCCAGCGGGCGGACGTCTTCGGGAAGCTTCTTGATCATCTCGTAGCACTGGACCGCTTCCCTGTAGTCCTGGTTGGCCTCGGCGGCCATCGCGCGCCGCCAGAGCGTGCGCGCCTGCTGCTCCGGATCGCCCGAGGGCATCTGGACCGTGTTCGCCGCCGACGATGAGGATGCGATCTTCGCGTCCTGCGCCACGGAAGCTGGCGCGGCGGGCGCGGTCGGCGCGACAGCGGGCGGCGGTGCGACGGGCGCGGGCGCCGGACGAGCGGCTGGGGGAACGATCGCCACCGCCGCCGGCGCCGCCGGGGGCGCGGCGATCGGCGCTTGCGTCTTGGCGCTTCCGTCATCCGAAGTCTTCGGCGTCACCGGCGCGGGCGCGGGCGCTGCGGGGGTCGGCGCGGGCGCGGGTGTTTCCATCTGCTTGGGCGCGGGAGCAGGCGCCGCCGGGACAATCTTGATGTCAGGCTCGTCCGCCACCGCCACGTGCTTCTCTTCCGCCGGCGGCGGCGCGGGGGCGATCACGATCGGCTCGGGCTTTTTCGCCGCCGCTTGTGACTTGGCCGATTCACTTCCGCTGCTGTGACCCGCAATACCCGACGGCCGGGTCGCCGCCGACGACATCGCCGGCGTCTTGGCGCGCGTGCGCGATGCGATGAACGCCTTCACCGTGTCGGAGGTCTTGTTCGACCACTGTTGCGCCTCATCGCGATAATCCGGCCGAAGCTTCAGAAGCGTCGCAATGCCGCCGCCGATCAGCACCAACAGCAGCACGGCGGCGATGCGCTTGCCACCGCGCCGGCGCGCGGGTTTCCCTGTGGGCTGAAAATCCAGTTGAAACGCCGCCGCCAATTCCTGCGGCGTGAGCAGCGCATCGTCCGGCGGGGCAGCCGCGGGCGCACCGGCAGTCGCCGGCGCAGTCGCCACCGGCGGCCGCGGACGCAACGGCGTGCGCGCCCGCTCGGGCAGGCGCGTCGGCGCCCGCGACGTCACCTGACGCGCCAATTCCTTCGCCGCCTCCAGCTCCGCGTCCGCCTCCAACATGTTCTCCGCCGGCGGAAGCGCCGATGATCCGATGTCGAGCTGCGCCGGTTCCTCCGCGGGTGATTCCTGCTTGCGTTCCTCGGCTGCGGCCGGAGAAGCGGGCGGTCGCTTCGACGCCGGCCCCGCCGCCAGAGCCGCCGCGATCTTTTCCGCCTCCGCCTGTTTCTTCTGCGCCTCCGCCGCGGATGTCGCTGCGGTCGTCGCCGCGGCGGCCGCATTCGCCGCCGCCATCTCGCGCGTCTCGACGAGCATGTCCGGATGGATCGGCGGCTCCTGCAACCGGTTGCAGCCCGGGCAGACCGTCGCCTGCGTGTCGATCTCCGCCCCGCACTGGTAGCACAGCCCGAACTCGCGGCTCAGCCCCTTGATCTCCGACGCGCGCTTCCAGAGCTGATGCGTCGTCGGCCCGCGCACGATCGAGTCCTTGGTCACCTGCCCGTGCTTGATCAGCGCCAGCAACGTCTCGAAGCGCATCCCCGGCGCCCAGGGGTTGCGCACCTGGCGAACGTGCCAGGGGCCGATCCGCGACTTGGTCGCATTGCGGGTCGTCGGATTATCTGAAAGCGTGCAGCGCGGGCACGGCGTGGCGGGGTCGAAATCCTCGGTGATCTCGCGCGTCAGCCCGCAGAACGGACAGACGTGACCGTCGATCGCAGGAAGCGGCGACGCCGCCGCGGATGGCGACATCGCGGAAGACGACGACGCGGCGGCGGCAGACGATTCGGTAGTACGGGCCATGGGATCGGGCGACTGGCCAGCTTGATCGACAAAGACTTCGTTCATATCGCGATCCGCCGCGTGACGTCAGCCCATCCCTGGCACAGATGCGACGGCGAAAAACTGCGACGAATCCCGTCTCAAGGAAAAGTAATCCGCCGACGCGTTGAAATTACGTCGGCAAGCCTCCAAGAGATCAGTGACGGTAGCACATCCGTTTGGTTACCGTCTACTCACTTCCGCGTCGCATGGCTGTATGAACAAAAGACCCCGTTGCCCGCGGGATGGTTGTTGGAAAAAGATGGTACCCGGATGGGATCGGTCGACGCAAGACGGCGTCTTAAACTATTGCTCCGCCCGGAAATACTGCCGCACCACCTCGCGGTATTGATCGCCGATTTTGCCCTCCCGCACCGCCGCGTCCGCCACGCTCTGATCCGCCCGCCAGGAGGCATCGCGCCACGGCGGGACGTGCGTGTGAGCGGTGTCACGCGCAGGCGGGGATGAGGTCGATCCGCCGGCGTTAGCCGCAGCCGCATCAGCAGGCGAGATGCCGCGTGCGCCATCGCCGGAGGAGGCTCGGCCGATCGCGGCGTTCGCGTCGCCCGCAACGCCGTGTGGAGGCCGGGGCGATGCCTCGGACGGACGCGGGACCACTCCCTCGCCGCTACCCTCGGCGCTCCGCTCGCCGTTGCTCAAGCCGGTTTCGGAAACCTGGGAAGGCTCGATCGATTTTTCCGCCGCCTGTTCGCTCGACAACGTCGCATCGTCCGCCGCTCGCGCCTGTGCGGCAGACGACGAATTCGACGGCGTAACCGCGGACGCAGCGCCGTCGTCCGCGCTCGCATCGGTCGCTCCGGACATCGCCGTTGCCCCCGGACGCGCCAGATCCAGCGCCGCCGTCTCGCGCGGGATCGACGACATCACCCCCACCGTCACCACCAGCGCCGCCGACAGTCCGATCCCGCCCCACGCGCGCCCGCCGAGCCGCGCTACCATCACGCTCGAAGCACAGAGCGTCGCGCAGCGCGCCTCCGCCATCGTCAGGACCGCCCCTTGCCACGGATCGTTCGCATCGCGCCGCGAGAGAGCAGTCGAGAGCAGGTCAGCCAGGTCGAGCTGCCGGTCCGCCTCGATCGCCGCCTCGAGCAGCGACGGCCGCCGGATTGCGCCGACGATCAGGCCGAGCATCGCCCCCGCGAGCAATGCGAACCCGCAAAGCGCCAGCGCATCGCGCCCCTGCCACCACAGTGCCGCCGCGAGGATCAGGGCGAACGCGCCCCCCGCCGTCGCGAACATTCCCGCCAGCTCCACCGCGCGCACCACCACAAACCGGCGGCGCACCGCGCGGACGAAGCGATCGAATGAACTGCAACGATTCACGAAAACGCGGGTATCGGGCGCGTGGGCATCGGGTCTGGATTTTTCCATACCCGATCCCCGACACCCGATTGCCCGTCCCTTACTCTGCCTGCCCGCGCAATTGCTCGATCGTCTGCCGGATGCACTCCAGCCGCGGGTTCACTTCCAGCGCTTTCTCGTACGCCTCGATCGCCTCGCGCGGCTTGTTCATGTGGGCGTAGCAGTGCCCCAATCCGGCGAGCGCGCCGAAGTGGCACGGCATCAGCTCGACGGCGCGCCGACAAAAACCGACGGACTCGTCGTACTTCTCCATCAGGTAGAGCGCGATCGCGCGCTGGTTGTACGCCTCGGCGAAATCCGGCGACATCTCGATCGCGCGGTCGAAGTGCTTGATCGCGCACGCATACGCCTGCCGCTCCAGCGCCTGCGCCCCGCGCGCCAGCTCATCGTTCGCCTGCGGCGTCGATCCGCCGCGGAACCACACGCTCCACAGCGCGTGCTCCGCCATCTCATTCACCATCGGATCGGGATCTTTAAGCTGTCTGGCCAGCTCGGGGATGCAACAAGAAGGCGCCACCAGCCCTAAAGCCAGCAGCGCCACTTTTTTCGCATCGGTGTGTGTGGACGCCAGCAATCCCCTGATCTGGTCCGGCGTCCAGCGCGTTTTGATCAGCGCGAGCAACCCCGCCAGGTCCTGCCGCTCCAGCAGAGGCTGGACCGCCGCGATGAAACCGTCGGGGTCGATGGACGCAGTTACATCTTTCACGCCATCCAAGGGTATGGCAGCACAGCCCGCCGGGGCAAGCTTCGGTGACAGAGTGGAGGAGAACAGGAGAAAGGGAGTAGAGGAGAAGAATGCCGCTGGATTGCTGCTTTTGTCCTCTTCTCCTCCACTCCCGCTCTCCTCTTGTGTCTGTTCAGTACCTTCCCATATTCGGCCGCACGTCCGGGCCGCCGAAGTCGTGCTCGTAATCGTGGGCGGCCTTGGCCTGCGGCGTGAAGGGCTGCGCGTAATACCCCCGCCGCGCCTCGTCGGATGCCCCGAGCACCCGCGGCTGATACCCCGTTTCCAGCTTCGACGCGCAGCCGGCCAGGAGAACCGCCGCCGCGACAACCATCATCCATCGATTCATGCCGCTCCTAATCGCGGAAGCGAATGGCGTGGTATGCCTCACGCGCGCTCACGGTCCCCGCATGACCATCGCAGTACAGCACGTTGGTTGACGGGTCCTTGGACTTGTTGCCGATCCTGTATTTGCCGTGGCGGTTCCAGTCGAGCGAGAAGCTCGCCGCCGGCGGGATCTGGGGGAAGTTCTGCTCCGTCCACGGAAACGTCACGTAGTTTTCACTGAAGAAGCCCGCCGAGTGCGTCGCTTCATAAACCAGCACGCGCTCCGACTGCCGCTTCCATTGCGTCGCCTTGAAGTACCCGCCGTCCACCTGGCTGCCCGCGCCCGCCGCCGCCGCGCCGGACGTGATACGGAACGCGCGCTTCTTGTTGTCCAGCGTGCCGGGCGGCGTGAGGCTCGTCAGGTCGTCCGGCGCGAACGGAAACTGGCTCATCGAATACCCGGGGATGCGGTAATCATCGACGTTGTTGATGATGTTGTAGCTCCCGCGCCACGACGGGCATCCCCACAACACGTTGTCGCGGTCGCGCATCGTACCGATCCACACCGGGTCGATCGGATTGCCGAACTCCTGCTGGTGATTGTTGCTCCCGGGATAGCCCATCGAGCCGGTGTAGTTCATGTCCTTGCTGGTGTACATCTGCCCCGTCGCCGGGTCTTTCACCGACTGCGGGCCCATCACGTAACGCGCGATGAAATCGTGCCAGCGCTTGTCTTTCGCTCCCGCGGAGTCGGTATAGAAGTCGGCGGCGGGCGGCCAGTAGCCGTTGTTCTCCGACGCATACATCTTGAACCCGTCGCCGATCTGGTGCAGCGACGCGAGGCACTTGGTCTTGTTGCCCGCGCGGCGCGCGTTGCTCAGCACCGGCAGCAGGACCGAGATGAGGATCGCGATGATCCCGATGACGACCAGCAATTCGACCAACGTAAACCCGCGCCGGCGGGCACGCGTGCGCTTCATCTCATGCATAAACAGCTCCCTGCAAAGTGCTGCGCTGACGCTCGGCAAACGCGACGCGCGCGACCCTCTACCGATCAAGAAGCTAGCCGATGGCGAGCTTATATATTACCAGAACCCCCCGCCGCGAGAGAAGCCTTCCCGGAAAATGCCGCGCGGCAACCGCGCGATACCGTCCAATCATGTCCTTGGACGGCTGAAACGAAAGCAAATCTAACGCACACGCTCAGTCGCCGAGCCGCGCTCTACGGCGCCAGGATGTCAAACCCTCCGCCCATCGTCGCGTTGTAGGTCTCGAACGGGCTGGCGGAGTTCACGTGCCCGTCGGCGTACAGGATGTTGATCCCCTTGCCCTGCAGCACCTTCTTGGGCGTCCAGTTCGGCGCCAGATGCCGCGCGCCGTCCACGCGCACGAACGTCCCGCCCATGTCGAAGAACGGCTCGCACGTGAAGTTCGATTTGAAGTGCTGGCTCGACGAGGTGTAGATCCAGAACTGATTCGCGTCGGCGATCACGCAGCGGTTCGCCCCGTTCTTGTTCCACTCGATGCTTTTCCAGAATCTCCCCTTCACCGACCCGTAGAAATCGTAGAAGCACAACTCGTTGATCCCCGGCGACACCACCGTGTATCCGAAATTCGGGTACGGCGCGCCGGGATAGTAGTTCATCCCGTAGCCGGTCGAGTAGCGGTAGATGTCGTTGGTCTCGTCGAAGTACTGGTCGTTCTTGAACGCGTCGCAGCCCCACAGCGGAGACTTGCCGCGCAGCTTCGACAGATCCGAGCGCAGCTCCGGCTGCCCCGTCGTGTCGCTGTTGAACTGCGCCAGCGGCAGCGCGGTGTTCTTGTGCAGATACGGAAACAGAAAATCCTGCCACGTCATCGCCACCGGCGCGCCGGGCGCGATCCACGTCTTCTCGGGCGCCCACTTGGCGATCGGCCACCACGCGTGGTTGTCGCCGGCGTACATCTTCAGCGCGTCGCCGATCTGGTGCAGCGACGCCGCGCATTTCACCTGCACGCCCGCCCGCCGCGCGCTGTTCAGCACCGGCAGCAGCACCGAGATCAAAATGGCGATGATCCCGATCACCACCAGGAGCTCGACCAATGTAAACGCCCGCTGACGACCACGACGCATGCGTCGATTCTGTCCGACCGCCATGATAGGTCTCCCTCGATCCGCAAGAAGTGCAAAGCGGAAGTGCTCTCGTGCGGCCACGCTGCGCGGCCGCATCGGGTGGTCTTATAGCATATTAACGCCCCCCCTTCCCAGCTTATTCCCGCGCAAAAAAGCAGGGACATCCTGCTCTGTCTCAACCCTCCGCTGTAGGGGCGAGGCCTGCCTCGCCCGCATTTGCGAATCGCGCATTTCGCGCCGCATCCGAAGAGTGCGACGCAGGCGTCGCCCCTACGGGGGAGGATTGAGACAGAGCCTGGATGTCCCCTTTCACGTTCGAAAAAAAGCAGGCCGGGAGAACACAGGGTGTGCTCCCCCGGCCTATCCATCCGGTCCGTTGAATCTCAAAGCTCACATCACGGCGCGCCCTTGAGCGTGATCGCCGACCACGCCTCGCGCACGCTCACCGGCGAGACGTGCCCGTCGCAGAACAGCATGTTCATCCCGCGGACGCGATCGTTGGCCTTCTGTCCCGGCTTGAGGTGGCGCGACGCATCGACGTAGAACGCCTTGCCGCCGTTGGTGTACGGGTCGCTCGCCGGGCCCGGCTGCCAGCCGCCCGCCTGCACCGCGCTGTAGTCGTAGGTCGCGTAGCCCGGCACGTTGATGATGTGCGTCATCGAATCGGCCAGCACCCCGCGCTCGGCGCCGCGCTTGCCCCATTTGCTCTGCGGGACATAAATCCCGCGCGTGCGGTCCTGTCGGATGTACGCGTAGTCGGTCATGAACTTCGCCGCCGTCGTGTTCTCGAAGTACGTCCCGGGGTAGTACTGCATCCCGTAGCCCGGGCGGTAATCGTCCAGCGAGTTGACGTTCCCCTGGATGCGGCCCCATTCCGGGCAGCCCCAGATCACCGAGTTGGCGCGGATCTTGGAGATGTCCGCGGCCGTGCTGATGTCTTTCTTGGTGATGTACTTGGCGACCAGGTCGTACCAGCGGCGCTCGACGTCGATCGGCAGGCGCACGCCCGCCGTCGTGTTCACCTCGTGAACCGCGACCGGCCACATCCCCTTGTACTCATTCGCATAGAGCGCGAACGACGTCCCGATCTCGCGCAGCGCCGCCTGGCACTTGACGCTGTTCGCCGCCCGCCGCGCGCTCTGCAGCCCGGGCAGCAGAATGCCGATCAATATGGCGATGATACCAATCACCACCAGAAGCTCGACCAGGGTGAAACCCTTGGCTGCGCTCCGCTGCTTCTCCGTATTCGGCGTAACGACGACGCCACTACGAGTCCGGTTCATGATCCGTCTCCCTTCGACCTTGGTGCGATCCGAAATTTCAAATCTGAAATCTCAGACCGCGATGGATTTCGGAAAGCGTTTGCCGAGCCTGCCACGGATGGCTCGCAACGCCCGGTTGTCTCAACTCACGACCACTTGCAAAACGCGGCGCACTTCAGCGTACTCGGCCGTGAAATCTCGAAATTAATCTCGCCTCTTCATGATCTCGTAACGCCGCTCACAAGAACAATACGCCGCCGGGCAGAGGAGGATCACCAAAAGCACCGCGGGCGGCCCGATTTCTCGAGCCGCCCGCGTGTCTTGATCTGAAATCTGAAATCTGAGATCTAAAATCTCAGACCTGCAATTCCTGCTGCCATCACGGATCGCGCATCTGAATCGCGCGCACGCCCTCGCCGATCGTGTTCAGCGTCGCCACGTGCCCGTCGCCGAAGAGCATGTTGTATTTCACCAGCCCGCGCTTGTCGTCATAGGTGATTCCGTCCGACAACATCGGCGGATACTTTCCGTGCCGGTAGCGGTCCATCAGGTTGTATCCCGCCGGCTCCGTCCCGTTCGTATCCGCACGATTGCCGAAGCTCGAATTCGACCAGTTCAGTTCCGGCAGCACCTTGTGGGAGTTATCGGTACCGCCCATGAATGGCAGCCACAACGTCGCCTCCTCCACGAGGCATCGCTGCGCCGAGTAGTCGGTCAGCCGCGGCCACACGCCTACGCCGTTCGTCGCCGGCGCATCCATCGCCCATCCCGACGACGGGGGCTGCGTGCCCAGCGGCGTTTCCGGCCGCCAGTTCCGATACGGGTTCATCGAGTACCCGTTATCGAAAACGCTTTGTCCGTTCGCTCCCTGAAACGCCGCGGTCGCGCTGAGCCGTCCGGTCCATTCCGGGCACGCCCAGAACAAACTCGTCTGCGCCAGCGCGAATCCCGACCCGTTGTTCGCCCCCTGCCCGCCCCAGTTCAGGCCCTGGTTCTTCGTCACGTACGGCGCCAGCAGGTCCGACCAATACAGCGCCTTGATCTGCGTCCCGTTGGGCGTGGTGTAGAGCACGACGGCGTTGCCGCTCGTTCCCCTGTCAAACTTCAGCACCGGGTACGCGTTCTTGTAGTCGATCGAGTACAGCTTGAACGCGTTGCCGATCTCCTTCAGCGCCGTTGCGCACTTCACCGCGTTAGCGCTCTTGCGCGCCGATCCGAGCACCGGCAGCAGCACCGAGATCAAAATCGCGATGATCCCGATGACGACGAGCAACTCGACGAGAGTAAATCCAACAAACGAACGACGACGCCGATCCGCCTGGGCCGACATGCTTACCTCCAATAGGTTGGATGTGAAACGTTGTGGCGCTGCGCCGCGATCACCTGACGACCTGACGTCCGCCGGCCAATCTACCACACCGCCCCGCCCGGCGAAAAGGGGCGACTCGTTCGTGCAAACCGTGCAGCGGGGGCCCGCACCGCAAAAAAAGGCCGGTCAACCCATTTCGGCCGTCGGCCTTGGACTCGTCATCTTCAGATCACATAATGAGCGAATTCGCGCCGCATCACGGATCACGCATGATGATCCCTCTGAGACCGTCTTGGATGCTCAGCAACGTCGATACGTGACCGTCGGCGTAAAGTTGGTTGAAGGACGTGCGGCCTTTCTTGTCGTCGAAGTACCCGTCCGCCTTGATCGGCGGATAAACGCCGTGGCGATAGCGGTCGATGCTCGTCCATCCCGGCGTCGTCCATCCAATCGCATATCCGGTGTTGTACGAAATCTCCGGCTGCACCACGTGGGTGGCGTCGGTGCCAACCACCCAGAGCAACCAGAGGGTCGACTCGGTGACCAGACATCGATCCGCCGCCGGGCTGAACGCGCGATAGAGCGGCCATTGTCCGACGATCTGATTCTCCACCGCGTCATCGATCGCCGCGCCGCTGTACGGCGCATGCTGACCGATCGAATTCTGTGCCGTGTAATTACACCACCAGTTGTACGAGTACCCGTTCTCGTACGGGCTGGTGCCGTCGGTCGCCACCGTCCCGCCGTGGCGACCCTCCCACTCCGGGCAGCCCCAGAAGACCGTCGCACGCGCCAGCGCCGCGCCCGCCGCGTTGGTCTGCCCCAGCGCCGCGGTGTTGAGGTTGGTGTTCTTCGTCACGTATTTGGCGAGGAAGTCCTGCCAGTACAACGCGGTGACCGTCTGCCCGCCCACCACCGGCCGCGCCGAATCCGGCTGAATGTACCACTTCACAACCGGATACTTCGACTTGTTGTCGATCGAGTAGAGCTTGAACGCGTTGCCGATCTCCTTCAGCGCCGCCGAACACTTGACCGTGTTCGCGGCGCGTCTCGCCTTGGCCAGCGTGGGCAGCAGCACGGAGATCAAAATCGCGATGATCCCGATGACCACCAGCAGTTCGACGAGAGTGAATCCCCTCCAACGACGCAAGCGATCGGTAGTGACCGACATGGCTCTCTCCGTTGTAAAGGCCAGGACGCGTGACGTGTACATCCGCGAGCGAGCGGCCCGATGCGAAGCGAAGCGCGTCGCCCGCCGCCGATCTACCGCGATAATATCATAATCCGCAACCCCGGCGAGACTATTTCCGCACCCGCGCGGGCCGCAAAGTCTCCTGCCCACTGCGCGCAAAAGGAGGGCCGGCAACCTCTCGGCCGCCGGCCCTGTGGATCATCATCTTCCGCTCATCTCACGAACTATTTCGGGAAATGTCCGCGGATGGCGGTGAAGGCGTCCACGATGCTCGTCACTTCCGCCACGTGACCGTCGCAGAAGAGGAAGTTCATCGAGATCGGGTTCTTCCCGCCGCGCTTCTTGCTGTGACGCCACTTGTCGAACTGGTGCGAGGCATTGCCGTCGTACCCCAGCGCCCCCGCCGGCTGCGGGTCGACGATCGACGCCTCGTCGTTCACGCTGCGCGTCTCCATGAACCAGGATCGGCTGTCGGCGATGATGCACTTCTCGGCGGGGTTCACCCAGCCGGTCATCTTGTAGTAGATGCCTTCCACCGGCGTGCCCTTGGCCTTGATCATCGCCCAGTGGTTGCCGCTGTTGACGCCCGTGAAGGTCGTCTTGTTGTACGCGGCGTACGGGCTCATGCCGTAGCCGCTGTTGAACTCCGCCGAGCTGCTGCTGGCGTCGGCGTCGATCTTGTCCGCCTGCGGGCAGCCCCACAGCGGCGTGTTCTGGAAATCCGCCAGACGGTGGCCGGTCGAATTGTTGTAGGCGCGGTTGGTGAAGTACTTGAGCAGGTACTGGTACCAGAAGTCGTCGCGGATATCCCCGCGCAGGTTGGGGTTGAGCGGAAACGCCGCCGTCACCTCGTGCTCGACCACCGGCCAATACCCCTTGTACTCGCCCTGGTAGAGCTTGAGCGCGTTGCCGATCTCGCGGAGCTGGCTGGCGCACTTGACCTTGTTCGCCGTCCGCCGGGCGCTGGCGAGCGTCGGGAGCAGGACCGAGATCAGGATGGCGATGATCCCGATGACGACCAGCAACTCGACGAGGGTAAAGCCGAGCGTGCGAGAACGCCGCCGGGACACGGGGGTGTGATTTCTGGGGCTGAACATGGCGCTTCTCCGCTGCTAGAAGCCACGAGGAATCGTGGAAGGAATGGGTGCACCTGAGCACCGCGAAACAATATTATAGCATAAGCGGCGAAGGTTATGAAATATTCCCGCTTCGCGAAAAGAAAAAAGCCGCGGGCGGCTCGAGGCGCCCGCGGCTCTTTTGCTGCTTCAAGATATCTGGCGGTTTACGGATAGCGCTGGCGGATCGCCTTGTATCCGTCCTGCACCGAATTCAGCGACGACGCGTGTCCGTCGAAGTACAGAACGTTGTAAGCGATGATCCCGCCCTTGGTCAGGAAACGCGTCCCGTCGTTCTTGGGGTATTTGCCGTGCCGGAAGCGGTCGTAATTCATTCCGCCTGGCGTCGCGTTGTGCTCTGAGACCGAGCCGACCGCCTGGCCCAGGAAATCGCCGGCCGCGTTCGTGATCCCCATGCCGACGATCCACAGGTTGGCGTCGGCGACGATCATGCGCTCGGCCTGGTTCGAGATCTCATTTCGCTTCCAGTATTTTCCACCGATGCCGCCATTCCAGACCTGCGAATACATCGCCTGTTGCGTCGCCGGCAGCATCGCATCCGGGCTCGGATAACCCGGCTTGAAACCGAAGTAGATGTTGAAACCGTAGCCGTTTTTGAAGCGGTCGTTGTAGTTCTGGTAGACGTTCAGCTCCGGATGCTCCGATACCCACGTCGGACACCACAAGACGCTCGCCTGATACGCCGCCGCGTCCTGCTGCGTGAACGCGTTGATCGGCGCCGGCCGACGGAACAGGTACGGGAAGATCATGTCGGACCAGTAACGGTTGTTCTGGTTGAGCGCGAGCTTGGTGATCGGATCGATGTCATCCTGCCGCCCGCACGGCGTGCAGTTCTTGAAGTCGCCCGCGTACATCAAAAACGCGTTGTGCAGGTTCTTCAAATTCGACAGACACTTCACCGATGCCGCCGCGCGGCGTGCGTTGCCGAGCGTCGGCAGCAGCACCGAAATCAAAATCGCGATGATGCCGATGACGACCAGCAGCTCGACGAGAGTGAAGCCCCTGCGATTCCGCTCGGACGAGCGCGACGATGACGATGGCTGCGCGGCGGTGTGGATCATGATGCCCGGTCCTGGTTGAAGACGGCTGACGACGGAAAGAACGACTCGCGGCGTGAAAAGAATGGGCGGCAAACGCCGGCCGCCCCGCTTGGCGAAATACGC
>JAICTV010000368.1 GCA_025936175.1 Phycisphaerae bacterium | reverse complement strand
GAGCCGATCCTCTACCGGCATTTCGAAGGCAAGCAGGAGCTGTTCGTCGCCATTGTCAAGGCGGTCAGCAAGCAGACGATGGAGCACTGGCAGGAGATCATCGCGGGGGTCGACGATCCGGCCGAGCAGGTGCGCCGTGTCGCCGCCGAGCTTCCCGCGCACATGGAGAAGCTCGCCGACGCATATCATGTCCTGCACGGCGCGCTGGCGACCAGCCGCGACAAGAAAGTCCTCGCGGTGATGAAGGAGCACTACCAGCAGATCGAAAAGTTCTTCGCCAGGATCATCGGCGACGGGCAGAAGGCCGGCGTCTTCCGCAAGAACCTCGCGCCGCGCGCCGCGGCGTGGCAGCTCATCCTCACGGGCATCGGCTACGGCATGGTCGCGCTTAACCTCGCGCAGCTCGACCGCACGATGATCGACACGGCGATCGAATCGATCCTCCGCGGCATGCGCTGTTGACCGACGGCGCGCCAGTTATTCGCCTACCACCGCCGGTCCGTCGTTTCGCGGCCGATCAGGTTCATCAACCGCTGCTCGATCGGCGGGTGCGTCTGGAAGAGGTTCCCTACCGACCGCATCGGATTGAATGGTTCAGCGATGAACAGCCCGTTCATCGCCGGGTTGACCGGCAGCGGCACCTCCGCCGCGCGGGCGTGGATCTTCTCCAGCGCCGTCGCCAGCGGCATCGGATCGCCGAGCAGCGCGGCGCCTTCCCTGTCCGCGTTGAACTCGCGCGAACGGCTGATGGCCGCCTGGATCAACGCCGCCGCCAGCGGGCCGATCAGCAGCGTGAGCAGACCGGCAAGCGGGTTGCCGCCGCCGCGCTCGTCGCGCGCCCCGCCGCCGAAGAAGAAGACGTAGCCGAGCATGCTGATCGCGCCCGCGATGGTCGCCGCCACCGACGTGATCAGGATGTCGCGGTGCTTCACGTGCGCCAGCTCGTGCGCCATCACGCCCGCGATCTCGTCGGCGTCGAGCATTCGCAGCAGTCCGTCGGTCGCGCACACCGCCGCGTTGTGCGGATTCCGCCCCGTCGCGAACGCGTTCGGCGCTGCCGCCGGCGAGACGTACACGCGCGGCATCGGCAGTCCCGCGCGCTGCGCCAGCGGCGCGACAATTCTGTAAAGCTCGTGTTCCGGGCCCACTTCCTCTGCCCGCATCGTCATCAGCGCGATCTTGTCGCTGAAGAAATACGCCACGAAGTTGGATACGGCCGCAAAGATCAGCGCGATCAGCAGCCCGCCGTGCCCGAAGAACGAGCCGATGAACAGGATCAACCCCGTCATCGCCGCCAGCAGCAGCGCGGTTTTCATGTTGTTGTAGAACTGCGTCTTCATGCCGATAAAAGACTCACCGGCATGATGCGTTGCAGCGGTTACAAACACCGCGCGCGGTTGGAATGCTCAAGAGACGTCGGAGGTCATCAGCATGTCATCCCGAGGTACTCTGAGGGATCCTGGGAGTCGAACGGTTCTCCCCACGCCAAGATCCCTCGGAATACCTCGGTATGACGATGCTGTTCCGCGCGAGCTGAAGAGCCTGTCACGTCTGGAGTTTCCTCCCCACCTGCTTCTCCACCGACTCGATCTTCGACTCCAGCATCCGATCATGCCCCTTGCGGTAATCCATCTTGATCGTGCAGGCGATGCGGCTGCAGTCGGCGGCGAGGGCCTCGTGGCACTGTTTGACCACCGCCATCACCGCGTCGAATTCGCCTTCCACGCACGTCCCCAGCGGGCCCAGGCGATATGGCAGGCCGCTGCGGTCGATGATGTCGAGCAGGCGGGCGACGTATTTGCCGACGGACTCGCCCTTGTCCATCGGCCACATGCTGAATTCGGCCAGGAGCATGGTTGATTTACCTCTTTTTGCAGGACTAACGACTGGCGGCACGATTGTTACTATACTTACAGTGGTTCTACAGAAAGGGGTGGTCGTATGCGTGCCGCATTGAAATCCGCCGCCGTCGCTTTGCTGCTCAGCTCGGCAACCGCGTTCGCCGCGCCGGCGAAAGTGCTGGTTGCTCCGTTTGCCGAAGCCAACGATAGCCAGCGCGCCGACTGGGTCGATCGATCGCTCCAGCAATCGCTCGCTGATGAGCTGACGCTCAATCGCGCGACCGAGGTCGTTGATTTCAAGCCCGGCGGCAACCAATCGCCCGAAGAGCAGGCCAAGGCGCAGGATGCGCAGTACGTCGTCACCGGCAGCGTGCAGCGCGTGGCGGGCGAGATCCGCGTGAGCGGCCGCGTCGATGACGTCATCGCCGGCAAGCGCGTCGGCTCGTTCAAAGCGACCGGGAACGAACGTCAGCTCTTCGCCATCGAGGACTCGATCGCCATGCAGGTGAAGGGCCTGGTCGGCTCGAGCGATTCTCCCACCACCACGATGGCCGCCGGCAACAACGCGCCGCAATTGCAGACCCCCTTCGCGCCGGACAACTACGGCGGCGGGTATGAAGGCTCGGATCTCCAGCGCGCCATGCGCAACCCGAACCTCATCCGCGACGCGGCGATGAACCCGCCGGTGTACCAGGACAACACCACATATCAGCAGCCGCTGTATCCCTACACCGTCGGCCTGAATGGGAACTCTCCCTACGGGTATGGCTACGGCTACAACCCGTACTGGTATGGCAGCGGTTGGTGGTGGGGAGG
>JAICTV010000178.1 GCA_025936175.1 Phycisphaerae bacterium | reverse complement strand
TCGCCCTCCCGAATGCGGCTTTCCTCACCATCCGTTGGCTTGACAAAAACGGCTGCGACCGCACAATGCCGCGTCCTAATTTTCGCAGTTAGAAAGAGACCAAGACATGTACGCGATCATCGAAGAAGCGGGCCGGCAGCATAAGGTGACGGCCGGGGACACGATTCTCATCGACCGTCAGATCGGCGAGGGGCAGAAGACGGTCAAGTTCGACCGCGTGCTGCTGATCGGCGGCGAAGGGGAGCCGAAAATCGGCCTGCCCGCCGTCGCCAACGCGACCGTCTCGGCCGACGTGATCGGCGAGGAGAAGGGCAAGAAGATCGACATCCAGAAGTACAAGCGCCGCAAGGGGTATCACAAGAAGATCGGGCACCGGCAGCGGTATACGCGGGTGAAGATCACGGGGATCAATGTTTGAAGTTTGAAGTTTGAGAGAAGGGCGTCCCAGCGGGCGCCCTTTTTCATTGGTCGAGGTCGTCGACGCCATCGTCGTCATCGGCCGCGGTCTTCTCTTCATCATCCGCATCTTCGCCGACCAGACGCAGGCAGTTCTTTCCCGACACTTTCGCGTTGAACATCAACTCGCGGTCGGCGGCTTCGATCAGGCCGTCGACGCTCTGGGCGTCGTACGGATAAACGGCCATCGCGCCGCTGATGGTGAGCTGGCCCTTGCCGGTCGTGCCGAGGATGCTGAACTCGTCCGACTGCATCAGCCGCTGGAAGCGGTGGAACATCTGCTTGGGCGTCTGCGGGATGCGCGATGCCGGGACGGCCGACGCGGGTTTGCCGGGATCGCGCGGCTGGCGCGGGCCTTCTTTTTCCCAGAAGACGACCGCGAACTCATCGCCGCCGAGCCGCGCCACCAGATCGTGATCGCGCACGCAGCGTTTGATGAGCTTCGCGGTGGTCTTGAGGATGTCGTCGCCCACGCCGTGGCCGAACTTGTCGTTGTACGCCTTGAACCCGTCGATATCGAAGATCAGCAGCGTCACCGGGAAGCGCATCGCGTGCGCTTTTTGCAGGATCGCGGTGAGGAAGTGGCGGAAGTAGCGGGCGTTGTACAGGCCTGTGAGATCATCGGTGATCGCCAGCTTCTGGAGCTTCACGTGGCGGTCTTCCAGCGTCGCCACTTTCGCGATCACGTGGCTGAGCTGTGAGAGGAAGTGCCTCGCGGCTGATTCTTCTTCATCCCGCGGGACGATCAGGTGAAGCGAGGCGACGGTGTCGGCGTTGACGCGGATGCCATGCGCGATCGACGTGAAGCCTTCCGGCGTCGGCGGGGCTTCGGCGTCGTCGCGGAGGTAATGAAGCTGCATCGCCGGCGCGATGCGCGCGTCGATCTGCTTGACCGCGGCGGCGGGCCCGCCGTGCGGGTTGTTCAGGATCGCGTCGAGCACGATTTCCGCCAGCGGAAGGCCGGACAGGATCGACACTCTGGTCGGCGCCGACGCGGGAAGCGGTTGATCGATCGACGGGCCGGTCGTGGTCGCGAGCTTGATCGGCGGGGCGCCGAAGAGCTGTCCCAGCTCGCCCGGCGTCGCGGGCGTCACGATGTAGTCGTCGCAGCCGAAGTTCAGCATCTTGCGCGAGACCGGTTCGAGCGAGGGCTGACCGAAGAGGATCAATCTGCCGTCGCCGGCGAGCTGGCGGAGCGTCTGCACCGCCGCCTCGGGACGGCGCTCGATCGGCTCGGCCGAGGCGAGCACCGTCGTGTAGCGATTGCCGGCGAGTTCGGCGATCGCGTCGAAATAAGTGGAGACGGCGGTGACGTTTGCCGTCGGCAGCGCCTGCGCGAGCGCGTTCTGCACGCCGCGGTCCGCGTCGCCGACGACCAGGACTTGTTCGAGCTGCCCGGTGATCATGCCGACGCCTCCGGCGGAAGGCTCGGCTGCTCTTCCAGCAGCGCGCGAAGCTCGTCGGCGCTGAGGATCGGCTCGCCGTCATTCTGCGAGGGCAGCGCGGGCTCCGGGAGGGCGGCGGGCGACGGAACATTCGCCGGCGTCGGCGCCGCCGGTGCGGCGGCGCCCTGGATGCGATGGAGCAATCCGTCCTCGCCGAGCAGTCCGTCGGCGCCGAGTCGCACGGCTTCCGCGAGCGCCGCCTGCCGCGCATCGATCTGCGCGAGCCAGACCTCGACGTGCGCCAGCCGCCGCTTGAGCGTCGCGATGATCGGCAACTCTTCGCGGTAAAAACTGGTCAAGCTCAGGACCAACGCGCGGTAGACGAGCGGGCGGCGGAAGAGTTCCGCGGCGGCGGCGTAGGGATCGTCGATCTCGGCGCATTCGAACCCCAGCGCCTGCATCGCCGCCAGCGGCTGTGAGCGCGCGGGCGCTCCGCCGACGATCAGCGCGCGCCCGACCGGGCGTTTGAGACCTAAACCTGCTGCCGTGCCAGACATCCCGCTCCTGAGGGTACGACCTGACTCGATCACGTCAGATGATACTCCGGCGGGACGGCGCTGCAATTTGCGAATCGTCCGGCGGATGATACACCGGTGGGAAAGTTGCGCGGTTTGTAGGGGTTGCCACGTCATGATCCGCCGACGATTGCTCGCTGTCATGCTCGTCCTGACGCTCGGTCTGCGCGCGGTGGGTCAGACGACCGCGCCGGCGGAGGCGACGGTCGCGATCCGCGCTTACCTCGACGCGGCGACCACGCTCTTCGAAGCGGCCGCCGATGATCCTGTCATCGGTGACGACGCGGCGGGGAACGCGCAGTACATCAAGCGACGCCTCGCAGGCATCGAAGCGTTACGGCTCGTGCTCGATCGAAAGACCAAGGCGACGATCGAGAAGCTCGAGCAGATGGAAGACCGACACGAGCGGCAGATGCAGACGCAGGACGCCGTGCGTCTCGCACTGATCCTGCACGACGGCGCGCTCGCCAGCGAGGTGCTGCTGAAAGTCTCGGAAGACGATCGCACCAGCGCGGCGGTGCAGGGACAGCCCAAGCCCGAGTGGCCGAAGCTGGAGGTGCTCGCGGCGAACGTCCCGTCGTCCCCGCCCGCTCCGCCGGCGCGGCGGCAGACCGATCCGTCCGTCGAGGCGATCAAACGCCTCCGCGAGCCGGTCAAGAGCCAGGTCGCGCAGGCGATCGGGGTCAAATCGTGGCAGTCGATGGAGAACATGGCTCAGACGGCCGACGTGCAGACGCGCATCGAGCTGCGCGTTATCGAGGCGTGCGCGCGGCTGAAGGCGGGCGACGCCGCCGGCGCCGAACACGCCGCCCGGCTCGCGGTCGAAGCCGCGACCAATCGTGCGGATCCTTCGGCCGTCGCCGCGGTCGCGGGAGAAATGGCGGGCGTGTTCTGGGACGCCGGCGACCACGCCGCCGCCCGCAAGGCGTGCGCGCGCGGCGCTCGGCTGACGCAGTTCATCGGCGATAACCCGCACATGGCGCCGGACGCCCTGCGCAACCTCGCGTTCGCCCAGCGCGAACACGGCGACCTCGCCGCCGCGCTGGCGTGGATCAACCGGATCGCCAGGCCCAACCTCAGTCAGCGCGTCCGCGTCGCGGTTGCGGATCGATTGATCCAGGACGTGATGGAGTGTCGCGCGACCGCGCCGCCGGGGACGTCTCCCGAAAGCGCGGACGTGCCGCCGGACGGCGACGGCCTGTTCGAGAATGAACCGATCGCCTTCTGGCTGGACCTGCAAGTCAAGCGGCAGAAGGATCCACGCCTCCTGATAGAGCGTTTTGACGAGGACGCGGTGGAGATCGCGCTCTCTTCGATCGGCAAGCCCGCGGTGCCGGCGATCATCGACCAGATGAAGCGGTCGGCGGGCGAGGCGGGCGGCCCGTTCGCGCGCGGCTATTCGCCCGCGCTGGTGAACATCGGCGCGGATGCGGCGCCGGCGCTGATCGACCTGCTGCGCACGACGCCCGGCGCCGAAGCGCAGGCCGGCGAGACGTTGCGCCTGATCGGTGATCCCGCGATCGGTCCGCTGCTGGCGGCGGCGAAGGATTCGGATCCGCGCGTTCGACACGCCGTCGCCATGACTTTGTTCAACGCGGCGTACGCCAGTTCCGCATCGAGCGCAAAGGCGATGGCCGCAACGCTGGACACGCTGGAAAAAGACCCGGATGAAAAAGTTCGCGCCGCCGCGATGAACGCGATGAACGAGCTGCTGCGCGTGCGGAAGGATGCGCTCGCGTCATCCGTGCCCTCGTCGTCGGCGCCCGCCGCGGGAGAAGCCGCTCCGACGAATCCGCTTGCCGTCTTTGTACGCGCCCTGGGCGATCCGCAACCCAATCTCCGACTGCAGGCCGCGCTGAACCTTCACCAACAGGGAACGCCCGAGCAACTCAAGTCACTGCTGCCACAATTGACGGCGGCGCTGAGGGACCCGGATGCGAAGGTCCGCCGCGAGGTCGTGCTCGCCATCGCGAAGATCGGTCCGCCGGCCGAGCCGGTAATGTCACAACTTCTCGACTGGCGCACGCTGTGCGGCGACACCACCGACGGCTCGCCCGGTCAGATCGCCGCCGCGTCGGCGCAGGCGCTGGCGGCGATCGGCACGCCCGCGGTCGCACCGCTCATCGAGCAGCTCAAGAGCAGCGACGAATACGTCCGCCAGTTCGCGCGCGAGGCGCTGCGGGCGACGCAACCGGCGACGGTCGCGGCGAACCTCAAGCCGTTCGCCGATCTGCTGGCTGATCCAGAACACGGGTGGTGGGTGCGCAACGTCATCGGCCCGGCCGGATCGGCGGGGACGCCGCTGGTGCTCCGACTGCTCACCAGCGACGACCCGCTCATGCGCGACCACGCAATGCAGATCGCGTACCAGATTTTCCAGAAGGAGCCGGACCCGCAGCTCCTTTCGGCCGTGATCGACAAGCTCATCGCGCATCCGGAGGACGACATCGGACAGACGAGCGGCGTAATTCAGGCGATGGGCGGGCGGGCGAAGCTGATCGAGCGCGTCTCGGCGCGAAGCGATCCGCCGGAGGTGCGCGCGGTCCTGATGGATGCGCTGGCGCGGATTCAGGATTTCGATCAGCCGGCGGAGCAGAACGCGGCGCTGTGGCGCGGGCTGTATCACGGCGAGCCGTCGGCGACCGTGCGCGCCGCCGCCGTCCGCGCGTACATCTACAAGGTGCTGCCCCCCAAACCGCTCGGGCCGAACCTCGAGCCGTTGACGGACCGCGATCCGGCGGTGCGACTGGCGGTGCTCAAGACGCTGCTCGAAGGCAAAGGCAGCTACGAGTTCGATCCGACCAGCGCGGCGCTGCTGACCAACCTCCTTCACGACCCGAGCGACGAAGTTCAGCTCGCGACCGCCCGCGTGCTGAAGCGAAATCAAAAGACCTCGGGCCCGGCGGTTCTGACGCTCGTGGATCTGCTCGAGGGCTCGAAGGACCAAGCGTTCAAGTTGCGCGTGATCGAGGCGGCGAGCGAGGATCATCGCTTCGACGAGTTGCTGATGAAGGCGCTCGGTCATTGCACGAACGATCCGTCGCCGGCGGTGAAGGTGGCGGCGATCCGGGCACTGCGCGACATGATCGTGCCGGCGGACAAGCTTAACACCCTGCACGCGGGACTGCTGGTGACGATGCGCGATGACAAAGATCCGCAGGTCCGCAACGAGGCCGCCCTGACGCTGCTGCTGCGCGGACCCAATGACGAACCCGCGCGTGCCGCCGGCTACGTCCATCCGCCGCCGGGAAGTCCGGAGATCGCTGCGCTGCTGAAGGTCGCGGCGGCGCCGCGGACGGAGGTTGATCAGACGATCGAGCAGGCGCTGGCGGCGATGAAGGTCGCGGTGGTCCGCGCGCGGCTGTATGAGTTGCTCGTCCGCTTCCGCGGTGGTGAGATGGCAGGACAGCGGCTGATCCTTGCGGCACTCGCGGAGCCGACAGCGGAGGTGCGGCGGATTGCGCTCAAGCTCGCGATCGAGTTTCCATCACGAGACGGCCGTGACGGAGAGCAGATCTTCAAGCTCGTTTCGCCGCTGCTGTCGGACAAAGATCCTGCGGTGCGCATGGCGGCACTTGAGGTTCTCAAGCGCGGGTGGGGCGGCTTGGTCGTGCGCCCGCTCAAAGAGGCGATGGCGAAATATCCGGACGACGCGGCGTTTCACGAGGCCGCATCACTTCTGATTCATCGGACAATGATCCAGAGCAGAATCTGACCATTGGGTCCGCTGGCTTTCTTGACTTGGCCATTCCTATCCTTAACTTGCGCTTGGGAACGATTTTCGCTTTTGAATCGACTGACCCAGCCAAACAAAATCCGTCTCTGGAGCGATTCCAATGGCACTGAAGGTTGCGATCAACGGTTTCGGCCGCATCGGCCGGCTCGTCTTCCGCGCTGGAAGCGCGAATCCGAACGTCGAGTTCGTCGGCATCAACGACCTCGTTCCGCCGGACAACCTCGCCTACCTGCTGCGGCACGATTCGACCCACGGAAAGTTCAAGGGGACGGTCGAAGCGAAGGAAGACGGCATTGTCGTCAACGGGAAGTTCATCAAGTGCGTTTCCGTCCGCGCTCCCGCGGAACTGCCGTGGGGCGAGCTGAAGGCGGATTACTGCGTCGAATCCACCGGCTTGTTCACCGATCTCGACGGCGCCAGCAATCACCTCAAGGCGGGGGCCAAGCGCGTCGTCATCTCCGCGCCGACCAAGGCCAAGGACGACGAAGTGCCGACGCTGGTCATGGGCGTGAACAGCAACAAGTTCGACCCGGCCAGGCACAAGATCGTCTCCAACGCTTCGTGCACCACCAACTGTCTGGCGCCGGTTGCCAAGGTGATCAACGATCGCTTCGGCCTGGCCGAGGGGTTGATGAGCACCATCCACGCGATGACCGCGACGCAGCCGACGGTGGACGGGCCGAGCAAGAAAGACTGGCGTGGCGGGCGCGGCGCGCCGCAGAACATCATCCCGGCGAGCACCGGCGCGGCCAAGGCCGTCGGCCTGGCGATGCCGGAACTCAAAGGGAAGCTGACCGGAATGTCCTTCCGCGTCCCGGTGCCGGACGTCTCGGTCGTCGATCTGACGTTCAAGACCGCCAAGGCGACCAGCTACAAGGACATCTGCGCCGCGATGAAGGAAGCGAGCGAGGGTGAGCTCAAGGGGATTTTGGGCTATACCGAAGAGGAAGTCGTCTCGAGCGATTTCGTCGGCGACGCGCGCAGCAGCATCTTCGACGCCGGCGCCGGCATCGAGCTGAATGCGAACTTCTTCAAGGTCGTGAGCTGGTACGACAACGAATGGGGTTACAGCAATCGCGTGATCGATTTGATGGTGTACATGGCGAAGAAGGACGGGTTGGTGAAGTAAACGTGAAAACGTGGATGGTAGATAGTGGATGGTAGATGGTGAATATCACCATCCACTATCCACTATCTACCATCCACGTCTTTCTCCCACACCTCACCCGATGCACTGCTTCACCGCATCGAAAAAAGTCCCCATCGACCCGGTCAATCCCGACCACACCTGCTTGCCGATCGCGTCCGGGACGATCGTGATCCCCAGCAGCGTCTGGCCGATGCGATAAACGACCCGCACCGATCGGCTCTCGCTCCCGCTCGCCATCGTGATGTCCGCGACGTCGGCGGCATGGACGAGATAGCGGTGGGTGATGCCTTCGATCTGGAGGCATCGCGTCTCCGGGTGCAGCAGCACGATCCCGGCGTCGTCGGGGACGACCTTCATCTGGTTGTAAGTCGTCGCATCCTCGATGTTCACGCGAAGCGGCTTCTCCGGCATGGCGCCGAGCCGCTGCGACACCGTCTCGCGCACGACCCTGCGGACGCGATAGACCATCGTGATGAGCGCGGCGAAGCCGGTGAACGTGCACGCCAGCGCGATCGCAAGCACCGGCCACTCGTTGGTCTTCGAGAAGCCGCCGGACTTGGCGATCACGGCAATGATGCCGCCGACGACGAAGCCGCAGATGCCGATGCCGAGCGCGAGCTTGCCCTGGCGTCGAACCGCCTGCAGTTGTTCAGCGCCGCTCCCTTCGCCCGGGATGCAGTAGGAGACGCCGGCGGTGAACGGATCACCGCGATGTGCTTGCAAAAGCTCGCGGCTGGCGGCGACGGCGTCGTCGCGGAAATCACCGGCTGAGCGAATCGTTCCGAAGTTCGCGGTCATAGCCGCCATCATCATGGCACAACTTCGCCCGCGTCGCTGCCGGCGAGGGTCGTGTCGCGGACCGGTTGGTGCGCGCGGTAATGCTGAAGACGGGTTTCGATCTCGCCGGCGAGTTTCTGGTCGCCTGACGATCGCGCCAGCTCCGCCGCTTTCGAGGCAGTGGCGGCGGCCTGATCGAACTTCTGCTGCTCGGCCATCGCGGCGGCCAGCGTGTCTAGCGTTTTCGGCGACGCCGATCGCGTCATCTCCATCGCGTGATTGGCCAGGAACATCGCGTCTTCGCCGCGGCGGACCTTGTCGTTCGGATGCGTCGCCAGCAGCCAGGCGAGCTGCGCGACCGGCTCCGGCGAAGCGGGCGCGAGCTGCATCGCCGCCATCAGCGGGCCGACGGCGCGATCGCCGTGACCGGATCGCATCAGCGCGGTGCCGAGCGCGAGCTGCGCGTCGGCGAAGGTCGGCTCGAGCGAGACCGACCGCGCCAGCGGCGCGATGGCGTCGACGGGCCGGTTGGATTCGAGAAGGAGCTGGCCGAGCATGAACGGCGGCTTGGATTCGATCGGGTTGATCGCGATCGCCTGCTTCAGCTCCGCTATCGCCGGCTCGTTCTGGCCGGACATGCGGTACGCGATCGCGAGGTTGAGGTGGTCGTTGAAGTTGTCCGGCGCGAGCTTCGCCGCCTTCGTGTAGCACGCGACGGCGTCCGTCCATTTCTTCTGGTCGATCGAAAGCTGTCCCATCTCCGCCCACGCGAGCGGGAGCTTGTCATCGAGTTGCAGCGCGAGCGTCAACTCGGCGCGTGCTTCGTCGTAGCGATTCGCCTCGCGCAGGATGTACCCGATCGCGCGGCGGAGGTGCGGGTTGCTCGGCTGCTGCGCAAGGGCGATGCGAAGATCGGCGACACCCCGGTCGTAATCGTGCCGTCGGGCGGCGCCCATGCCGGTGTTGAAGAGCGCGAAGGCGTTGGGTTCAGTCCGCGCCAGCGCGCGGCGGAAGAGGGGCTCGGTGTCGGTCCAGTAACTCGCGTCCGTGGCGGAGACCGTTGCCAGGATCAGCAGCGCGCATCCGGCCGCCGTCGCCATGAACTGCATCGTTCGCGTGGAAAGCTCGACATCGCGCACCAGATCCGCGGCGAACCAGACGATCATGACCGCGAGTCCGACGAGCGGCAGGTACATGTAGCGATCGGCCATCGCCTGCTGGCCGACCTGCACGATGCCGATCATCGGGACGAGCGTTCCGAGGAACCAGAGCCAGCCGACGCCGAGATACGGACGGCGGCGCGAGCACCAGGTGAACCAAGCGGTCAGCGCGATCAGCAGAAGAAAGCTCGCGAAGACGCCAGCGAGCGGCCACGGTCTCAGCAAGGGATAGAACGCGGAGCAATTGACGGGGAGGACGAACGTCCACAGGTACCGCACGTACGAGACGATCGCGTTCCCGATGCGCATGCTCATCGGCATCATCTCGAGGGTGCTGACCGCGCCGCCGACTTTTTGAGCGAGGAACGTGACGACCGAAGACGTCAGAGCCAGCGCGAAGAGCGGAATCTTTTCAACGAGCAATGATGGGATCGATCGTGCGCGAGCCGGCCAATCCACACCCTCAAGCGCGGGCTGGAAGTAGCGCGTTCGTCCCAGCGGCCACGCGTCGAGAAGCAACAACACGCACGGCAGCGTGACGAGCGTCGGCTTGGAGAGCAGCCCCGCCGCGAGCGCGAGCATCACCAGCGCGTATCGCTTCCATCCGCCTCCCGCGGCGACGTAGCCGCCGTACGCGAGGATCGTCAGCATCCAGAACAAACCGCTGAGCATGTCCTTGCGCTCGGAGATCCATGCGACCGATTCGACGTGCTGCGGATGGATCGCGAAAACCGCCGCGACAATCGCGCTTGGCCATTCGCGGCCGGTGAACTTGCGAAGGATCGCGAAGAGCAGCAGCACGTTGACGCAGTGCAGGATCAGGTTCACCGCGTGCGGACCGCGCGGGCTCGAGCCGAAGAGCTGGCAGTCCAGCATGTGCGACAGCCAGGTGAGCGGGTGATAGTTGGCGACGTGCACGCCGTCGAACGCCCAGACGAACCCGTGCCAGGTCAGGCCCTGTAAAACGACCGGATTCCCGGTGACGTATTCGTGGTCGTCCACGGCCAGAAAATCGGCGCGCCAGATGGGGCGGTAGACCATGACCGTGGTCAGCAGCAGGGTCAGGACGATCAGGCAGCTCCGACAGCGGGGGGTAAAGTTAGGCACTATCGAGGATTATCGGCAGCGGCGGCGAGAATTACTGAGTCTCGCCGGCGGTTCAGACGTCATAGAGCGATCACGGGGCGTCGGCGGAGTAAGAACTTACGCGACATTGACATCGTTTGACTCATCGAGAGGGCGTTGTACGTTTTTCGTCTCGACTTAAAGCCTTGCCAGTGAAGTGGCAAGGCCACTGTGCACGATGCATCGACGGGGTCTTATAGCTGCGTCCGCTGCGGCACTCGCTTTGGGTGCGCCGCTTGTTTCGCGCGCCGCGCTCATCGTTCCCGCATACAACAGTTTCCCCAGCGCCAGCGCGCAGCTCTACCTCGATTTCGACGGCGACGTCACGCCCACCTGGGGCACCTACAGTCCCGGCACGACCATCGCGTACGACACCGACGGCGATCCGAACAACTTCAGCGCGCAGGAGCTGCAGAACATCCACGACGTCTGGGCGGGCGTGGCGGAGAAATACTCCCCCTTCAACATCAACGTGACGACGGTCGATCCCGGCGCGCTGAACAACTTCGTGGCGACGAAGGTGGTCATCGGCGGGAGCGGTGACTGGGCGCCGGCGGGTTCGGGCGGCATCGCGATCTACCAGTCGTTCATGTCGCCGGAGCCGAACGTCGCGTTCGTGTTTCCCGCTCATCTGGTCAACGGCACGCCGCAGTACGTCGTCGAATCGACGGCCCATGAAGCGGGCCACGGCTTCGCGCTCAAGCACCAGAGCACCTTCGACGCGATGGGCAACAAGACGGCCGAATACAATCCCGGCGACGCCAACCACGCCCCGATCATGGGCAGAAGCTACTTCGCAGCCCGCGGACAATGGTGGCGTGGAACCAGCACCGATGGGCCGATCCAGGATGACCTGGCGCTGCTTTCCGCCGTCGGCACCGCGCGGCCAAACTTCGGCTATCGCGCCGACGATCACGGCAGCACCTACGCGTCGGCTGATCCGCTCTCGCTCCTCGCGGACTTTTCCTTCACCGATCACGGCGTGATCGAGAGGACGAGCGACGCGGACTACTTCTCCTTCTCCACGCCGGGTGGCGTCGTCCACCTCAACGTGGACGTGAATCCATACTCCCCGATGCTCGACCTGTCGTTGAGCCTGTATGACAGCAACGGGAACCTCATCGACTCATCCGCCACCGGTTCACTCGGCGAATCCATCGCGACGGCGCTGCCGGCGGG
>JAICTV010000028.1 GCA_025936175.1 Phycisphaerae bacterium | reverse complement strand
TTTGCAAACTCTCCTCTTGAGGCGGATATAGTAGCGGCCGGGAATGAACGACCAAGGCGCCACGACCGCTGTTTCGCCTCTTTTTGCGCGCTACGAGCCGCGCCCGCCCCGGGCGCCGGGGCATGCTTGTGAAGTCGGCATCACGCAGGCGACGGCGGATGATGTGCGCGAGATCGCCCCGCTGTTCGCCGCGCGACAAGGTATCGCGATCGGCCTGGCGATCCAGCGCGTCGAGAATTGGTTTGCGAAACCGCTGGAGGGTGAAACGACGTTTCTCGCGCGGCGCGAGTCGCGGATGGTCGGCTACGGGCGGATCGGCTTCGTCCACGCAATCCCGGAGTACGCGCACGTGCCGGAGGGATGGTACCTCACCGGTGTCGTTATCGAGCCGGCGATGCGACGCCGCGGGATCGCGACCGCGCTGACGCAGCATCGGCTGCGAACGATCGCCGCGCGCGGCGCCGGCGAGGCATACTACTTCGCCAATTCGATCAACCGCGCATCGATCGACCTGCACGGGCGTCTCGGTTTCGAAGAGATCGCGCGCGATTTCCAATTCCCCGGCGCGACGTTCGGCGGCGGCGGCATCGGGATCTTATTTCGAATCAACCTGAAGGAGGCTCGCTCATGAAATTCGCAAAATGGCGCTCGGCGCTTGTCTGCGCGCTCGTCTGCGCGCTCGTCTGGGCGGCCGTCTGCGCGGCCGTCTCGCCTGCAATCGTTCGCGCCCAGGCGACGTCCGCGCCCGCGTCCACTCGGCCGACGGGATTCGCGCGATGGGAGAAGGAGATCTCCGCTTTCGAAGCGCAGGACAAAACCAGTCCGCCGCCGAAGAACGGCCTGCTCTTCACCGGGTCGTCGAGCATCCGGCTGTGGAAGTCGCTGCCCGGGAGCTTTCCCGACGCGACGATCGTCAACCGCGGCTTCGGCGGATCGACGATCGCCGACGCGACGCACTTTGCCGATCGCATCATCTTTCCGTACGAGCCGAAGGCGGTCTTCCTGCGTGCGGGCGGGAACGACATCCACGCGGGCGAGCCGGTCGAACGCGTGTTTGTGGATTACAAGGACTTCGTCGCGAAGGTGCGGAGCAAGATGCCGGACGTGCCGATCGTGTTCATCGGCCAGAGTCCCGCGCCGTCGCGCTGGGCGGACAGGGACAAGGTCAAGCGGCTCAACGAGCTCGTCGAGCAGTACACGAAGGAGACGCCGGGGCTGAAGTACATCGAGACCTACGACCTGACCGTCACGCCGGATGGAACGCCGCGCGAGGAACTGTTCATCAAGGACAAGCTGCACCCCAACGAAGAGGGATACAAGCTGATGGCGCAGCGGATCCGACCGGTGGTCGATCAAGTTGCCGAAAAGAAGTGAATTTCCACACCGCGAAGCGGTGGACCTTGCGCGCCGTGCGCTTCCGATCAAAGCCCACCGCTATGCGGTGGGTTCTTTTTCCCCGCGTCCGCGCCGATCACATCCCCAGGCGCTTCTTCTTCTCATCCCACTCGGCGGCTTCGCGCTTGTTCGTCGTATCGATCGGCCGGCCGGACTTGATCGCCTCGATCTCCAGACGCGTCAGGTGCATCGACTCGAAGTTGTAGTCGAGGAACGCCTCGGCGGCGATGGGGACGATCGGCTTGACCAGCGCGAACATCGCGTTGGCAAAATCGCGGATCTCCTGCTGCGCGTGCGGGTCCATCCGCAATGAGAGGAAGTGGAAGAGGTTGTGCAGGTCGATCTTCCAGTACCACTCGGTGTAGACGCTGGCCGGCAGCGCAATGCGCGCGATCTCGCGGGAGACGCCCTTGTCCAGAAATTCCTGGTAGCGCTCGTAACTTTTCTCGACCTCGTCGAGATAGTTGAGAAAGTCCGATGCGGTGGCGGCATCCATCGGCTCATCGCCGCCCTGGCGGTTGCTCGTCCCCTGCCGGCGGACGTTCGCGGGCGTCGGCTTGAAGAAACGGTCGCGGACGACGCTGTAGCGGGCGGAGTACTCGTTCACATTTGCGGTGCGGTGGCGGATCCACTGCCGCGCGACGAAGATCGGCATGACGTGGTGGAACTTGAACTCCACCATCTCGAACGGCGTGGTGTGGCGGTGCCGCGCGAGATAACGAATAAGCCCGCGGTCTTCGTTGACCTGCTTCGTGCCCTCGCCATAGCTGACGCGGGCGGCCTGAACGATCGCGAAGTCCGCCGTCTTTCCGACAGGTGCGAAACGCGGCATCACGTCGAGCAACGCGACCAGCCCGTGCTCGTGGACCTTCACCTCCCAGCGGCTGGAGTTGCCCATCACGTCATAGACTTCGGCTTCGAAGGGTTTCTTGACGATGTCGAGATCCGTCTCGAGATCGGCGGCGGCGGTGGCGGCGTGGGGGGTCATGGGCTCGCATGATAGCGACGCGATTCCAATTTTCGACGCGCGATTCGCCGCACGCGCGAGAGTCAAATTACAAACGCAAGACGACGGCAGCGGAGACGAAGAGATATGCCGTGTAGACCAGTGCGAGCGCCGCGCCTTCGCCCTTCTTCAACGTCCATCGTCCCAGCGACACCGGCACGAGGAAAAGGCCCAGCACGATGAGCAGCACGCAGTCGACGCGCCACACCGCCAGCGGGAACGGGACCGGCCGCAGCGCTTCGAGCAATTCCAGCGCGGCGTGCGACCCGCCCCGCCATGCGATCACGGCATCGTGAAGGTAATTGCACGCCACGACGATCGGCAGCAGGCAGCAGAGGTTCAGCAGCACGACCGCGACGATCGTGGACATCGCCGAGGGCATGTGCCCGTTCTGCGCGGCGGCGGCGCCGGTGCCGAGCAGCGGGAGGACGAGCAAAGGGCTCATCACCGCGGCGGCGACGAGGCCGCCGGTCGAGATGCGCGTGCGCGCATCCGCCGCGACAATCGCCTGGATGCCGAGGTAAGCGCCCAGTGCGGCGAGGACGATCGCGAGGATGAATTGCCAGCGGTTGAGCCGGCGCGTGCGCGGCGGGACGTACTGCGGCGATTCTGATGCCTGCGGCGGCCCGTCGAGGGTCGAGGTCCACACCATCCAGATCGCGATGCCGAGCAGCGCCATCATCAGCGCGTGCCACCCGGAGAGGCTTCCGCTGAAACCGGCGAGCAGCGCGAGCAGCGCCGCGGGGATGGTGAACGGCCAGGCGCGCGCGGCCGGCGGATGCGCCTGGGGCGGCGGCGGGGACATGATCGTCAGCACGCCCAGGTCCAGCGCGAGCGCGGCGATGCTCGTCGAAAAGACGACGCCGATGCCGATCTCCGAGCGGCCCAGCAGCGTCGCGAGAATCGCGGTCCACGCGATCGGGATCCACTGCGCGATCGCCATCTTCCCCGGCGACGGGTCGTTCGCGTGCGTCAGCGCATCCACCGCCGCCCGCGAGGCGATGTAGATCACCAGCCCGGCGGCGGCGAAGAGGAGCACGACATTGGGCGAACCGGCGGCGATCGGCAGCATCGGCGGCGGAAGTGTAGTGGCACGCGCGCGAAAGCCAAAATCAGCCGACGGGAAGCACCGCGCGAAGGCGATCGATCACGCCCGGCAGCACCGCGAGCGCGCGGTCGATCTCCTTGTCGCTCGTGTAGCGCGAGAGGCTGAAGCGGATCGCGCCGTGGGCGATCTTCGGGTCGATGCCCATCGCGCGGAGCACGTGTGAGGGCTCGAGGCTTCCTGAAGAACACGCCGCGCCGGCGCTGGCGGCGATGTCCCGCTCGCTGAGCAGGAGGAGGATCGCCTCGGCTTCCAGACGCGCGAACGAGATGTTGGTCGTGTTCGCAAGCCGCGCGTCGGTGCGGCCGTTGACGGAGGTGTCGGGGATCTTCGTGAGGATCTCGCGCTCCAGCCGATCGCGCTGCCGCGCGACGTGCTCCATCTGCGGAAGCGCACCGAGCGCGAGCTCCGCGGCTTTGCCCATACCGATGATGCCCGGCACATTCTCGGTCCCGCCGCGCCTGCCGCGCTCCTGCGGGCCGCCGATGAGCAGGGGACGAAATCGGACGCCGCGGCGGAGGTAGAGCGCGCCGACGCCCTTGGGCCCGTGGAACTTGTGGGATGCGAAGCTCATCGCGTCGAGGCCGACCTTCGCGACGTCGACCGGCAGCTTTCCCACGGCTTGCGTGCCGTCGCAGTGGAACGGCACGCGCTGCTCCTTGCACATCGCCGCGATCTCATCGACCGGGAACAGTACGCCGGTCTCGTTGTTCGCCCACATGATCGTGACAAGGGCGACGTCGTCGCCGATGGACTGGCTGAGTCGATCGAGGTGGAGCGTGCCTTCGTGATCGACCGGGATCTCGAGGATCTCGATTCCCTCGCGCCCGAGCTGCTGACACAGTTCGCGCGTCGCGGAGTGCTCGACGGTCGTCGTGACGATCTTCTTCCGCGGCGAACGCGCGGACAGCAGTCCGCGCACGGCCGTGTTGATCGATTCGGTGCCGCCGCCGGTGAAGAGGAGCTCAGACTCCATCGATCCGACGAGCGTCGCGATGCGGCCGCGGGCTTCGTCGACCGCCTTTCGCGCGCGCTGGCCGAAGCGGTGGACGCTGGAGGGATTTCCGTAGACGTCCGTCAGGTACGGGAGCATCTCGGCGACGACTTCGGGGGCGGGTTTGGTCGTCGCGTTGTTGTCGAGGTAGATGACGTCCATCGCTTCGGTCGATTGTACGCAAGAGAGACCGGGGCGGCGCTGCGCGTTGCCGTGAGCGTGAGCAGTTGCTTTCAATATTTTCGAAACTTCCGAGCAGTGGTCGCACGCTCGCGGGCCGTTTCTATAATCCGCCGCGAACGTGAAGAACCCCAATCCGACAACGCGAAGCAGTTCGTCCGCATCCGCGCTTGCAACCCTCACCGAATGCATCGCGGCGCAGCTCGCGGCGGTGGAGAAGCGCTTCGGCGAAGAGCTCACAAGCGATCTCGCCTGCGTCAACGCGCTGGTCAAACACGTCAGCCGATTCCATGGCAAGATGCTCCGCCCGATGCTCGTGCTGCTGTCGGGCAAGGCGTGCGCGGGGGATCTGACCGATGCTCACGTGACCATCGCCACCGTCGTCGAGATGGTTCACATGGCGACGCTGGTGCACGATGACGTGCTGGATGAGGCGGAGCTCCGCCGCAAGGGCGCGACGATCAACCACCTCCGCGGCAACGAAGCCGCCGTGCTGCTGGGGGACTATCTCATCAGCCACAGCTATCACCTCTGCTCGAGCCTCGGCTCACAATTCGCCAGCCGGACGATCGCGCGGACGACGAACCAGGTGTGCGAGGGCGAGCTGCTGCAGATCGACAATCGCAACAATCTCGATCTGTCGGAGGAAACCTATCTCCAGATCATTACGCGCAAAACCGCGAGCCTCTGTGCCACGTGCTGCCTGCTCGGCGCAACGCTGTCGGACGCGAGCGAGCGGCACGTCGCCGCGCTTGAGACTTACGGCCTCGCGCTGGGCGTCGCGTTTCAGATCCAGGACGACATCCTCGACATCGTCGGCGACGCCGGAACGGTCGGCAAAACGCTCGGCATCGACATCGAAAAGCAGAAGATGACGCTGCCGGTGATCCACTTCATGGCGACCGCGCCTCAGGAACACCGCCTGCTGCTGCGATCACTCATCGCCAGCCGCGACGCGGACAAGATCGAGCGCATCCGCAACCTGATCCTGCCGAGCCACTCGATCGATTATGCGCGCGATCGGGCGAAGCAGCTTGTCGAGAAGGCGCGCGCTGCGATTGCGATCCTGCCCGACACCGACGCCCGCCGCGTGCTCGACGCGATGGCGGAGTTCGTCGTTACTCGACCGATGTAAAGACTTTTTCACCACCCACGGAGGCACAGAGGCGCTTTCGCAGTACGAGCGCGCCTCCGTGTCTCCGTAGTTAATCATTTGATTTGAACTGTGACTGCCGGCACGAGCTTCACCGGCCCGAGCAAGCCGCTCGGCAGCAGCGGATCGGTCGCCTTGTAGCGGTTGTACGCGCTCCACGTGTAGCGCCGGTTCTCCGGCTGGCCCGCATCGCCGATCAGGCGGTTGGGCCAGAGGTTCGTGATCGCGACGACGAGGTGATTGCGTCCCGGTTTGACGAATGACGTGATCTCAACGCGGAACGGCGGCTTCCAGAGCGTCGCGACGTCCTTGCCGTTGAGCTTCACCTCCGCCAGGTTCTTCACCTCGCCGAGGTCGAGATAGACGCGATTGCCCTTGGCGAGCATCTGTTCCGGAATGTCGATGTCCTTGACGTACGAGGCGGTGCCGGAGAAATGTTTGACGCCTTCATCAAGATGCTTCGTCCACGAGATGAGGCTCTCGAACGTCACCGGCGACGGCGCGCCCCACTGCGGCGGGAAACGCACATCCCAAGGACCATCGATCGCCATCGCACCAGGGACGCTATCGACGTGAACGCTCCGGCCCTTGTCCTTCGCCGATGTGCCGGCGACCGTGTAATCGCCCGATTGAAACGCCGTCATCGTCACGTGCCCGTTCGATGCCGACAATTCCGCCGGCACGCGTGACGCCGTCGCGGCGAAGGCGCCGACGCTCGATCCGGGGATGCGGAGGTTACGGCCTTCATCCACGACAAGCGTGTCGCGCTTGCCGTTGAAGGTGTACTCGACGCGGAGTTGCTTCCTGAGGTTGTATGCCGGATCGCGGCCGGCCAGGTCGTTGTTCGCCCCGACCACGACCGAACCCCCCTTCACCTGCTTCTCCACTTGATCCGTCACGTCGATCTGCTGGTTCTCGGTTCCGTTCAGCACACCGTACGTCGCCTTATGAATCTCGAGCGCATTCTTCGCCAGCGTCGGTGGCTCCGCGAACGGGAGGATGCGCTTGCCGCTCTTGGCGAACGAAGTGACCGCCTCCGCGTTGACCGACTTGGCGCCGAAGACGACGAAGACGGATCCCGCCGGATCGAAACGGATCGGGATGCTCGTCCGCCCGTCTTTCATCGAGTAGACCGCGACGTCCTCGATCTTTCCGGTATCCGGGTGCCAGAACTGCGGCTTGCGCCCGCTGACACGGAAGCTGCACTCGACCGCCGCCGGCTGCTCCTGCTGAGAGGAGACGAAGTAGATCTCCGCGCCGGCGGCGCCGCGGTGGATGAAGCGGAATTGCGCCGCGTCATCGCCGACCGCGTCGGTGGTAAAGTCGGGGCTGACGCCCGCAAGCACGTCGTCGAGCTTTTTTCCGTCGATAATTTTGCCTTTGCCGAACGATCGCTCGGTGCTGGTCTTGCCGTCGCAGTCCGCCCACACCTCGTGGGCGATTCTCTTCACCTCGTCATCGCACTTGGGATAGTCGGCAAGGCTCGGTGATTGATTCGGCTTGGGGCCGACGACCGTCGCGCCGTCAGCAACCAACTGCTTCACCTTCCGCGCCACCTCCGGCGACATTCGATTCGTCGCCGGCAGCACCAGCACGCGATAACTCATGCCATCGAGCAGTACGATCCGGCCGTCCTTCACGCTCATCCGGGTTAATAACACTTCCTTGTTGCACGCGTCGTAGTTGTAGCCCTTGGGCGGCGGAGGATTCAGACGACTCGGCTGGAGGCAGTTGGGAACGTCCTCGCCGTAGTAGTAGACGATATCTGCGTTGAAGAGCCCCTGCTGCAACATGTACTGGCAGCGCGAGATGTACGTGATCCACGCCTTGCCCGGCTCCCACCACGTGTTCGTGCGCTCGAAGTTGATGCCCCACGGGCCCATCGTCATGCCCGGGTATCGATCGAGCCATGGCTGATGCGCGTAGCGGTGGAAGACGTACCGGTTGATGCCGTTGCAGAACTCGCGATCGCCCTGCTGCTTCAGCGAGAAAGGATCATTCGTCCACGCCGCGTTCTCCGGCGTGGCGGTGAACGATTCCGCCGCCGCGACGGTCTTGCCGTAGATGTGCGCGGCGCTGGCCGCCTCGCGCGTGTCGCCCTCGTCGCCGGCGCGATTGACCCAGAACTCGCCCATCGGAATGTCGGTGCGTCCCTTGCACTGAAGTTCGTCCGCCGTCGTCGGCATGCCGATGCCGGGGGCCTCGGCGTAGAGGCCGATCTTGTTCGCGTTGAGCAGCTTCTTCATCAGGCCGTAATGGTTCTCCGCGACAAGATCACCGATCGTCCGCCGCCAGTCCCATAGGAAACGCTCGGTCTTCTCCGTGCTTTCGACATAACGTCCGCTCATGGTCACGAGCCACGGCAGCGGGTCGTAGCCGCGACGCTTCTGGAATTCCGCGCGCAGGTTCGACGACCAGTTCTCGCAGCCGGCTTCCCAACTGTCCATCAGCACGTACTTGAGTCCCGAGCCGATGAGCGGCTTATTCTCGGCGATGATCTTGGCGAGCATGCCGTCGTAGACCGCCTTCACCGCTTCGGGATCGAGCTTGTTGCATTCCAGGCCGACTGTCTGCGCCATCGCGGGGTGATTCGTCTTGCCGGTCGATGTGTGACCGATGCGGATGATGGTCCACTCACCCTCGGGCGCATCCCACGAGAGCTTTCCGTCGTGGAATTTGTCGGTGAGATCGACCAGCTTCTCGCGCTGAACGATCGATGCGCTCGGCACTTCGCCGGTCGGCGGCTCACCGAGCACGCGCGACTCCATCGCGGTCTTGACGCGATAGTCCGGCACGCGCGCCGAGCCGAAATCGATCTCGCCGATGCTCAGCGTCGCGCCGGCTTTCGCTTTGGGGACCGCGATGCGGAAGAAGCGCGCGTTCACTTCGTCGAAGATCAGCGTCTGTCGGTCCCGCGCCTTGCGATTGGTCGAAAACGCGACGAGCTTTCGATACGTCTTCCCGTCGTCGTCGCTGATTTGCAGCTCGCCCCTGGTGTTGGGATTGACCGGCGCGATCGTGAACGATCCCGCCCGCAGCGGCTGCGCGAACTCGATCTGCACGTACGCGTCTTGTCCATCTTTCGCGCTCCTTGCCGTGACGGTCGTTTTCACATCCCCGTCCCACAGCTTGGCGCCGTCCACCTCACCCGAGCTGCTCGTCACCTTCGGCTTGAGCGCCGCCAGCTTCGCCTGCTCGCCGGGCAGCGACGGGAACGCGAACACGGCGATGTCCTGATAAAAATCCTTCACCGCCTCCGGCTGCGGCAGCGCATCCTCGAATGTCGTGCCCCCGGCGACCTGCTCCTCCGTCCAGACGATCTTCTGCATCGACTGTTCCGGTTTGATCCACTGCCCGCCCGATTCGCTCCACCCTTCGCAGTCGGTAATCGACAGCTCGAGGCCGAGCCGGTTGGCTTCGGAAATCGCGTGCTTCGTCAGCGCCCGCCACTCATCGCTCATGTAGAGAACGTGCCCGCGATCTTTCGGGTCCGGCACCTGATCGACGCTGAAGCACTGCGCTCCGCCCACGCCGATGCGCTTCATCGCCTCCAGGTCCGCGGTGATCCCTTCCTTGGTCACGTTCCCGCTGACCCAGTGCCACCAGGTGCGCGGCTTGGCCGAGTCCGGGGGATTGGCGAAGCCGCTGGCGAGCTTTTGATTGGGCTCAGAAGAGCAACCGATGACGAGGGAAGAAAACAGCGCGACAACGCCCAGTCGGGCGAGGAGGGCATGCTTCATGGCATACGCTACCTTCCGCGCCGAGTGCCGTTGCGTCAAACAACACACGCGCACACGACCGAGCGTACCGCAGGGGCGACCCCTGTCGCCTCTACGCGAGCGACACAGAGGGCGACGCAGGCGTCGCCCCTACAATGCATTGCGAATCCTTGTATCATTGCCCGCTCGAAATCGGCGTCCGTACAAGAGGTATCACCCCATGCTGGGTCGCGGAATCATCGGTGCAGCGATCGTCGTCTACCTGATCGTTCTGGGCTGCGTCATGCTCCCCGGCGAAGCGCCCGCGAAGAAACTGTCGAACGAATCGATCGACGCCAAGCCCAAGGGCGCCACCGGCGCCTGGCTCAAGGGCCTGCCCTACAAGGGCGCGGCCATGCAGATCCAGCGGGTGGACTGGATCGACAAGTACGAAAAGAGCATGGACGAGATCGCGGCCCTCGGCTTCGACACCGTCTCGCTCGTCATCGACACGCGCACCGAAAAGGCCGAGAGCCAGTACATCTACCTCGACATGCGGATGACGCCCACGCCGGAGAAGCTGTCGGAGCTGATCCAACACGCCAAGAGCAAGGGCCTGCGGGTCATCATCATGCCGGTGGTACTGCTGGATGATCCCGGCGACAAAGACTGGCGCGGCACGCTTCGGCCTGCCGACTGGGAAAAGTGGTTTAAGAACTACCGTGAGATGCTTCTTCACTTCGCGTGGATCGCGGAGCAGAACAAGGTGGACGTGCTCAGCGTCGGCTCGGAATTGGTCAGCTCCGAGCGCGAGCGCGGTGAGTGGGCCCGCACCATTCACGCCGTCCGCGATGTCTTTCACGGCCAGCTCACCTACTCCGCCAACTGGGATCACTATCAGTCCATCGGCTTCTGGGACCAGCTCGACCTGATCGGCATGAACAGCTACTGGTCGCTGGACGAAGAGCCCCCGGGCAACACGAGCAATCACAAGAAGGAAAAGGCCAGCGTCGATCTCATCGTAAAGAACTGGAAGTACATCCAGCAGGATCTGCTGGCCTTCCAGAAGAAGGTCGGCAAGCCGCTGCTGTTTTTGGAGATCGGCTGGTGCAGCCTCGCCAATGCGGCGGATGAGCCGTGGGATTACACGCAGACCGATCTTGAGCGCGATGATGAGCTTCAGCGCAAGCTTTACGAGGGGTTCTTCCGCTCTTGGTATCGCGAGCCGGGCCTCGGGGGTTTCACCGTCTGGGAATGGACCGTCGGAAATGGCGGGAAGACGACTCACGAGGAGTGCCCGGACGAGGAGGAGTACAAGTCCAAGATCAAAGGCTACACGCCGGAGAACAAGCCGGCGCAGGAAGTGATCCGTAGCTGGTTGGCGAAGCCGTGGAACTAGGGACGACGATGCGACGTTCGAACGCGCTTCTCGCCGTCACCATCGCAACGATCGTAGTGTTGCTCGTGTCGGTTGCCCCGCTTCACGCCGCCACCCCCCCAACGACGAAGACGGCTGACGCCACGCGCAATAAGCGCAACATCCTCTTCGACAACACCGGCGTGTTCGTGAACGACGCCACCGCGTTTCCGCCCCACATCTACGCATCAAAGCTCAAGATCGCGCACGTCGCGTGGGTCGCTCTCCAGATCGACAACGGCGGCAAATCGCGCGATGACAACGTCGCGGCGATCAACAACGGCTGGTTACGGCGCTGGCGTGCCGCCGGATTCAAAGTCGGCTTCTGGGGCTGCCCGCGCGGCGTCGGTGAGCACAACAAACTCGAGGCGGTCGAGCTGGCGACGCCCAACGTCAAGGCCGATGCGCGGCTCGGCGTCTCGCTCGCCGCGAAGTTCCATGCGGACCTCTACATCGCCGACATCGAGGACCAGTACCAGGGCTACAAGCCGACCGATCCGACACCCGCGCTCAATCGCGTCTACGTCGAAGCGTATAAAGCCGCGGCGTCGGCCGCCGGTGTCGCGGAGATGCCGCGCGCTCTCTCGAGTGAAGGCCGCATCGCGCTGGACATGAAGCCGTGGATCGACGCCGGCTGGGACGCGCTCCCGCAGGCATACTGGAATTCGTACGCCGTCTACCAGCCGAGCTTGTGCGTCGATTTCTATTCTCAAGCGGGCTGGCCGATTGGAAGAATCCACCCCACCATCGGCACCTTCACCGGCGAAGGCGAAAACCGCCACGTGACGCTGGAAGACTACGAGAAGGACCTGCGCACCCGCCCCACCACCGGCTTCTCCTACTACCTCCCCGAGGCCTACCTCAAAGCCACCGACAAGGCGAGTGACGCGGGCTACCGCCAGCTCGCGAAGATGGCTCAAAAGTAAACCGCACGACGATGACCAGCAGGACGAGAGGGCGAGGCTCCGCCGACCGTGCGCGCGACACGAAACCGGCTCGGCAGGAGCCTCGCCCTCCCAACCGTCGAGGACATTTCCCGAACTTCATGACGATCCTGAGAGTCTGTTTTAAGAGCCTCAAATGCGAGGATTCTCAAGCGATGTCATGTTGAGAGGGTGTTTATTTACAAAGCCGAGAACGCTGAGGCGTGTCATCCTGAGCGTCCTCGCGAAGGATCTGCGCAAGTGAACGCAGATGCTTCGGAGTACCCCAGCGTGTCGTCACGGGCGTGTGATCTTCTTAAACACCCTCTGAGGTACTCCGAAGCATCTGTCTGCCCTCACCCAGATGCTTGAATCACCCCTGCGCGAGTACCCAGTACCTCAGCATGACGAGCTTCGCGGTCACGTCTTTTTAGCCATGCTCTCAAACACCCTCTCGGCATGACGGCCCAAAATTGAAGCCGCGTGCGCGATGTCGTAGGCTCTGGCGCGAGATGACTGTTGTTCGCACGATTCAAGAAGCGCGTGAGGCCCGCGCGACATTTCACCGCCTCGCACTCGTGCCGACGATGGGCGCGCTGCACGCGGGGCATATGTCGCTGATCGCCGAGGCGAAGAAGCACGCGCCGTCGGTCGCGGTGAGCATCTTCGTCAACCCGACGCAATTCGGGGCGCGGGAGGATTTCAGCAAGTATCCGCGGCCGATCGACGAGGACCTGGCCAAGTGCGAAGCGGCGGGCGTGAATTTCATCTTCAATCCGTCGGCGGATCAGATGTATCAGCATGGGGCGCCGGAGATCGTGGTCGATCTGCCGGCGCTCTCCAGCGTGCTCGAGGGCAAGCACCGGCCGGGGCATTTTAAGGGCGTGTGCCAAGTCGTCGCGAAGCTGTTCAACATCCTCTCGCCCGACGCCGCTTGTTTCGGACGGAAGGATTTTCAGCAGCTTCGGATCATCACGGCGATGACCCGGGCGCTCGATTGGCCCATCGAGATCGTCGGCTGCACCACCGTGCGCGAAGCCGACGGGCTGGCGATGAGCAGCCGCAATCAATACCTGACGGCGGACGAGCGGACGCGGGCGCTGTCGATCTCGCGCGGGCTGATGCATGCCAGGCAGCAGGTCGCCGAGGGCATTCGGCAGACGAACCGGCTGCTCACGACAATGCAGAACACGTTATTAGACGTGGGCAAGCTGGGGAAGATTCCGGTCTCGATCGATTATGTCGCCGCGGTGGATCCGATGACGCTCAAACCGGTGGACACGATCACGGGGCCGACGGTCCTGGCGGTGGCGGCGCGCGTGGGGATGACGCGGCTGATCGACAACGTCGTGGTCGATCCTTCCGATAGTAAATAGGCGATGCGGGGTTCGCGATCATCCCGCTATCATCCAACCGATGACCGTCAGCGCGCCCGCATCCACGTTCGACCGACGCGACGACGCATCGTGCGCGCTGCCCGGGGCACAACAGGGCGACGCGGGGACCTCGACCGGCTTGAACATCTCGCCGGGATCGGACGACGACGGGTGGATCGTCCCGCATCCGATCCGCCTCGCCGACGGGTCGCGCGTGCAGCTTTACAAGGACGGCGAAGCGCTGCACGCGGCGTTCGAGGCGATCAAACACGCCAAGAAACGCATCTGCCTCGAGGTCTACATCTTCGCCGACGACACGACGGGCCGCGCCTTCGGCGAACTGCTCTGCGCCAAAGCGCTGGAGGGTGTGAAGGTCTACTGCATCTACGATTCGTTCGGCTCCTTCGGGGTGCAGCAGCTCTGGAAGGACAAGCCGCCGATCTTCGAGAAGATGCGCCGCAGCGGCGTGCGACTGGCGGACTTTCATCCGGGCCGGCCGTGGGAGGGACGATTCGGCTGGCGGCCGCTCAATCGGGATCATCGCAAGCTGCTGGTCGTTGATGACGACATCGGCGGCCTGGGCGGCTTGAACGTCGGCGGCGAATACGCGGGGTCATGGGTCGTGCAATCGACCGCGCGCGAGTGCGACCTGTGGCGCGACAACGCGATCGGCATCGTCGGGCCCGCGAGCCGGCATCTGCTGCAGGCGTTCGCCAACACCTGGCGCTACGTTCACACCGGCGGGCGAATTCGCCGCGCGGAGTATCACCATCCGCTGGGCGACGGTCATTTCGGACTCCTCGCGTCGGTGCCGACGATGAACAGCCGGCTCAAGCCGAGCCTGACGGAGTTGCTCAAACGCGCGCGGCAGAGCATCGAGCTGACGATGGCCTACTTCGCCCCGCCCGACGACTTGATCGACATCCTGTGCAAGAAGGCGAAGCGCGGCGTGCGCGTGCGCCTCATGCTCCCCGGCCGCTGCGACGTGCAACTGCTGGTCACGGCGGCGCGGTCGTTCTACGACACGCTGCTGCACGCGGGCGTGGAGATCTACGAGCGGCAGGCGGTCGTGCTTCACGCCAAGACGATGTGCATCGACGGGGAGTACACGGTGCTGGGCTCGACGAACCTGGACTATCGCAGCATCGAGTACAACCTGGAGCTGTCGGCGCTGGTGAAGTCGAAGGAGTTCGGGGAGCAGATGCACGATCTGTTCGAGAACGACGTGCGCTTTGCGCGGCGGATCACGATGAAGGAATGGCGCAAGCGGCCGTTCTTCGATCGCTTTGCGCAATGGGCGGTCAACCGAGCGCGTTACCTGCTCTAACCGTCTTCGTACCCCCCCCTGGTCCGAACAAGTGCTTGGGCCGCAAGGTTTTATGAGGAGGGTGCCTGTCACCCTGCCTTTGAACTGGACGGACGGCGCGACGGCGCGCGTAATAGCAGGACGGGATTGCACCTCTGATCAACGTGATGCGCAAACAGTTCCGCGACGATCAGCTCGGCGCGGTCGAGCTGCGCGGGGCGGCGGAAGCGTGGCGCTGTACCTATCTCCTCACCTGTGAACGAATTCGCAATCGCACGCCGCGCGCGGACGTGCGTCTCGAGGCGATCGTCTGGGGCTTTCCGCGCCGCGACGCAGAGCGGCTGCTGGCGCGCGTCGATTCGCAGCTTCGGCCGATCGGATTCACCTGCACGCTGCGCGATCCGGACACGATCGAGGTCGTCGGTCCCGCCGCGTTCGTGCACTACGAATGCGACGTAACGGGATGGATGCGTCTGTTGGCGATCCCGGAGCTTGCCGGGTTGTGTACATGTTTGCGCCTCGCAGTCGCCGTACCGAAGCACGGATCGTTTCCACTGGTCCTCTTCGGCGTCATGCGCGACGGCGGGCTGCGGCTCAAGGCATCGTGGGAAGGCGCGGCCGAGGATCTCTTCCTCAAGGCGAAATGGCATCACCAGGGAGCGCTAAACGCCGCCATCGCCTGGTACGCGCACGGTTACAACGCGGTGCAGCTGCAGCAGAACGAGCCGGACTGGAAGGTGGTGACGCTCTCGTACGCCGGCGGAGCGACCGGCGCGACCGATCCGATGAAGATCGCGCGCAGCACGCTGGCGCGCGACAAGTCGATCTCCTTCTCGCGCGGGACACATCAGGTCGTGGGCTTTTTCTTGTGGCTGTGGTACGACCGGCCGGGGCAGCGCAGTCTGCCGGCATTTCTCGGGCGAATGGCCATCGGCGCGGTCATCCTGGTCTTCGGCGC
This sequence comes from Phycisphaerae bacterium, assembly GCA_025936175.1. GTDB lineage: Bacteria > Planctomycetota > Phycisphaerae > Tepidisphaerales > Tepidisphaeraceae > JAICTV01. The sequence continues at coordinate 20,098 of JAICTV010000028.1, read as the reverse complement.
GATCGGCGCAATCGATGCCAGGGCAAACGCGGTGTTGCGCGCCATTCTCGTCGCGCTGTCGCTGCTCGGCGGCCTGCTGCTGGCGCGTGTGATCTGGATGAAGTGCCGGACGATCGTTCGCTACCACGCGGCGATGGGCAAGAGCCTGGCGAAGCTGTACTCGGCGCCGTCGGAGCACGTGCGGTCGGATTTCGCGCCTGAGATGTTCGCCAGCGATCCGATGATCGCGAAGTTCACCGCCGATCTCGCGGAGATCGGCGGCGAGCATTGCTACGACTTCCGCGTCATCTCCGCCGCCGACGCGAAGCATCACTCGCGGCTGTTCCTCTTCCCGCAGCATCAGACGTATTTCAGCGTCGGCTTCATGGCGGCGACGAAGTCGTTCTCCATCTTTCCCGCCAGGCCGATGTTCGTGCTGCAGACGTTTTTCGCCGACGACTCGCGATTGTTCTCGACCAACAGCGGGCACGGGTATCGAAAGGCGCGGCCGGAGCTGAAGGTCATCGCGCGCTACTGGGACGGCGTGGTTGATGTGCGCGACATGCTCGATCGGCACGTGAGGGTGCTCGAGCGCCTGAAGCGCGAGGGACGAAATCCCACTCTCCCGCCGGCGGAATCGATGATGCAGAAGATGCAGGATCAGTTCGAAGAAAAGCGCCGGCTGATGGGCGACGGGCGCTCGCCTTTCACGTGGGGCGATGCGCTGCACGAGGGTTTCGGTATCATTCGCGCGGAGTACCGGGAGGCATGAATGAGGTCGAACGTCTCGCGAATCGTCGTCGTCGCCGCGCTGCTGATCGCTCCGCTCGCGGCGCGCGGACAGACGTACAGCAACACCGATTATCACTACTCAATGACGCTCCCGGCGGGATGGGCGCCGCTGCCGAAGGAGACGCTCGATGCGATCCCCAGGCTCGTCGGCAAAGCGGGCGCGAACATGCCCAGGTACGAAGCGGGATTCAAGCTTAAGTCGAATCTGTTTCTCGGCTACCCGTACGTTCTGGTGCAGACGGTGCCGGCACACGGGACGCTCGATCAGATCGAGCGCGAGGTGGCGAAGCTCGACGGCAAGCCGGTCGGCGGGATGGAGCAGATCAAGCCGGAGCTGGCGGCGAGCACCAGCGTCAACAGGATGCAGATCCGCCTCGATCGCGAGCGACGGCGGATCGTCAGTCAGTTCGGCATGACCGGGCCCAACGGGAAAGCCGTGCAGGTAAAGACGGTCGGCTTCCTGACGAAGGAGGGCGTCACGAACGTGCACTGCTATGCCGAGAGCGACAAGGCCGCCGACGCCGAGACCGCGTTCACGGCGCTGACCGATTCGTTTCGGCTCGATCCGGGATACGAGTTTGTCGAGCAGTCGAGCGGAGCGAGGATTTCCGGCGGAGCGGCGCACGGGGCGGTCATCGGCGGGCTGGTCGGAGCGGGCGCCGGCTTGCTGATTTACCTGCTGAAGAAAGCGAAGTGGGCATAACCGAGCGGTTGGGGCCGCTCAAAATGGCGCTTTGGTGAAACTTTTGCCCACCTCGCGGCGTAATTTGTTAGCCGATCGATTCCCCATCGGTAAACTTCGCATTCCCTCGCTCGGTCGCAGTTGTCGGATTGGGAGAAGTGATGAGAGTGATCCGCCGTCGTCGTCTCGCTGCCGTCGCCCTCTGCGCCGCGGCTTCCGCATTCTCCTTCGCCGCGCCGTCCGCGAAGGCAGTCATCCTGTATCGCTCGGCCACGCGCAACACCTCCGCGCCGACCGGCACGAACGCCAACAGCGGCTGGCAGTGGCAAGGGAACTGGGGCGGCGGGTTTACGGGAACGCCGATCGGATCGAAGTACTTCCTCACCGCCGCCCACATCGGCGGCGCGGTCGGGCAGAACATTTACTTCGGCGGGAAGAACCATCTGGCGACGCAGATGTGGGACGATCCCTCGACCGACCTGCGCATCTACAAGATCAGCGACACGTTCAGCTCCTGGGCGCCGATCTACACCGGGACGAGCGAGACCGGCAAGCACGCGATCGTCTTCGGACGCGGCACCACGCGCGGGTCGGCGGTCACCAAGAACAACGTCACCAAGGGCTGGAAGTGGGGAACGCAGGACAAGACGCGCAGTTGGGGCGAGAACACGGTCTCCGGCAACATCAACGGCGGGACGGGGCTGGGATCGCTGCTGAAGTTCACGTTCAACCGCAGCGGCACGACCGGCGCGCTCTACAACGAAGGCGCGCTCTCGACCGGCGACTCCGGCGGCGCCGTCTTCATCAACGACAACGGCAAGTGGAAGCTCGCCGGGATCAATTATCTCGTCGACGGACCGTTCAGCCTGAGCGGGACGAACGGCTCCGGCTTCAACGCCAGCATCTATGACAAGGGCGGCCTCTACGTCGGCGGCGACGGCGCGTGGAGCTACACCAGCGACACGTCGAGCGACGTGCCCGGCAACTGGTATGCGACCCGCGTGAGCAGCCGGGCGAGCTGGATCAAGTCGATCGTCGGCACGATCAGCACGGGCGCGACGCCCGTCGCGTCATCATCGTCGATCAGCGCGACCGCGGTGCCGGAGCCGGCGAGCCTCGGCTTGATCGCGATCGGCGCGACGGCGTTTCTGCGACGCCGCCGGCGGAAGTAGTCGTCGCCGCATCAGGCGATCGCAGCTTCGACAGTCCGCGCCACATGTACCACGTTCCGATCGAGCGGTAGGGTTTCCATGCGTTTGCGATCTTTGTGATGGTCGCTGCGCCGGGATGTTTTCGCAGGCCGTAGATTCGCTGCACGCCCTTCTGCAACCCGAGGTCGTCCAGCGGCAAGACGTCCGGCCGGTTGAGCGTGAAGATCAGGAACATCTCGGCGGTCCAGCGGCCGATGCCTTTGACCTTGACCAGGACTTCGATCACTTGGTCGTCGCTCATGGACGCAAGCCGGCGGGTGGGGATAGCGCTGGTGAGGAAATGCTTCGACAGGTCGGCGACGTAGAGTGCCTTCTGGCGGGAGAAGCCGCAGCGGCGCAGGCATTCGGCGTCGCCGTCGATCACGTCCAGGACGCGCTGCGGCGTCGGGCGCTGGCGGGGAAAGAGGCCCTGGAAACGAGCAAACATCGCGGCGGCGGCTTTGGTCGAAACCTGCTGCGAGAGGATCGCCTTGCAGAGGACGACGAAGTAGTCCTTCCGAGGCGAAAGCGTACACGGACCGACCAGATCGATGATTTCCGACAGGCGTAAATCCGCCCGGCGGAGGTGCTCGATCGCGGGCTTCCATTGGTTCGCAGTTTGCCGGTTAAACCACATCGCCGCGGCATTGTTGGCGTCGCCGGAACGCCGGTAAAGTCACGCCGGGGCCGCGATGCTGGCGGGCGGAGCGACGAAGAATTACAATTCATCCCTTCGACATCAGGTTTTTGTGTAATTCATAAGCTTTCGTCATCCCAAGGACCCTCCCAACATGCGTCTCCCGCTGAAGCTCAACTCGATCGAACAGGAACATTTGCAAGAGCTGTACGACTCGGCCGGCGTGGCGCGGGACGAGCTGCCCTACTCGGCGAAATTCGACGAGATCTGGCAGGGATTTCAGGATCGCACCTTCAAGAACGCCGAGCGCGAGCAGGTGTTCGGCGCGATCCTCAAGTACGTGCGCAGCAGCTCCAACGCCGCCAGCGGCGCGCTGATCGAGAGCAAGGTGAGCGACGAGCAGCTCAAGCAGCTCAAGGCGTTGCTCCCCCGCCATTCCCGCGCCGGCAAGGTCCTGCCGTACAGCGATGAGTTCGAAGCGGTGCGGAAGGAATTCGCCAAGATCAGCGGCGTGGAACTTAGCGAGCAGGAGTTCTGGCAGGCGATGCAGAAGTCGCAGGGCCCCAAGCGACAGCCCCCTCCCCGGCGGAAGGCGGCGGCCAAGGCGGCGGAAGAGGAAGGCGAGGACGACGGCGAATAGCCCGCGGCGAAGAGTCGCAGGCGATTGGCGTTGACTTCATTCCCGCCTTTTCCTATAGGTTAGTAGGAAATCGCGCACGATCGCGCGATGTTGTTCCCTTTCGCGGGATTTTCGAGATTCAGATGGCGACGAGTTGGAAAGAAAAGCTCGCCGGCGATATGCCGCCGCTGTGGGCCGAGCAGATCGATGAGTTCGAGGCCCTGATCGCGCTGCGCAAGGCGGGCAAGATCGACGAAAAGGTCTTCGCCGAGACGCGACTCCGCCGCGGCGCGTACGGACAGCGCTACGACAACGGCCTGCGCAACGACGGCATCACCACGCAGCAGATCCCCTACCCGCCGCTCACCAAGGGCCCCGAGACGCACTGGGACGCGCCGGGGATGCAGCGCATCAAAGTCCCGTTCGGCGGACTGAATCCGGATCAGATGCTGGTGATGGCGGATCTCGCGGAGGAATACTCCGATTCGATCTGCCACATCACGACCCGGCAGGACATTCAGCTTCACTTTGTTCACATCGACAGCGCGCCGGACATTTTCCGTCGTCTCGCCGCCGTCGGAATCACGACGCGCGAGGCATGCGGCAACTCCGTTCGCAACGTGACCGCCTGCCCGCTCGCCGGCGTCTGCAATACCGAGAGTTTCGACGTGACGCCCTACGCGAAGGCGACGGCGTTCTACCTGCTCGGCCATCGCGACACGCAGGATTTCGGCCGCAAGTTCAAGATCGCCTTCTCCGGTTGCCGGGATGAGGCGTGCGCGCTCGTCACCATCCACGACCTCGGCGGGATCGCCGCGATCAAGGACGGCAAGCGCGGGTTCGAGCTGTACGTCGGCGGCGGGCTCGGCGCGGTGCCGCACCAGGCGAAGTTGATGATCGACTTCTGCCCCGAGGAAGAGCTGCTGCCGATGGCCCGCGCGATCGGGCGCGTCTTTGCTCGCCTGGGCGAGAAGAAGAACCGCAATCGCGCGCGGCTCAAGTTCGTCGTCGCCAAGCTCGGCATCGACGAATTCCGCCGGCTCGTGCTCGAAGAGCGGCAGTCGATGCCGGACGATCCATCCTGGCGGACGTTCTTCGACGAGATCCCGAGCTACAGCGAGAAGCCAGGCGAAAAGTTTGTGCAGCTCACGACGCAGAAGAAGCCGGAAGGCTTTGAGCGCTGGGAGCAGACCAACGTCTATCAGCAGCGGCAGGCGGGATACAGCGTCGTCACCGTCACGTGCCCGCTGGGCGATCTGTCGGCCCAGCAGATGCGGCAGCTCGCCGACATCTCGCGGCGTTACGCCGGCGGGAACGTGCGCACGACCGTCGAGCAGAACCTCGTGCTCCGCTGGGTGCCGCAGAACAAGGTGATCGATCTGTACAACGAGCTGAAATCGATCGGCCTCGGCGAAGCGGGCGCCGGATCGATCGTGGACGTGGTCGCGTGCCCGGGCACCGATACGTGCAAGCTGGGCATCGCGTCCTCGCGCGGACTCGCGGGCGAGCTGCGCACGCGGTTGAGCGAGAAGGCCGTCGCGATGGACAAGGCGGTGCGCGACCTTCGCATCAAGATCTCCGGTTGCTTCAACTCCTGCGGGCAGCATCACATCGCCGACATCGGGTTCTACGGCAACAGCCGCAACGTCGGCGGATATACCGTGCCGCACTTCCAGGTGATGCTCGGCGGGCAGTGGACGGAAAACGCCGCCTCGTACGCGCTGGCTCTTGGCGCCGTGCCGTCGAAGCGGATTCCTGAGCTGGTCACGACGCTGACCGATCGCTACATGAAGGAGCGCAACGACGAGGAGAGTTTTCAGGCGTGGTGCCACCGCATCGGCAAGAAGGAGCTCAAACAGATCGTCGATAAATTCGACGTGAAGACGGTTCCCGCGCCGCCGCACGATGCCGATCCGGAGTTCTACAGCGACTGGGGCGATCCGCGGCAGTACATCATGAGCGTGACGACCGGCGAATGCGCCGGGGAGATCGTCTCCGCCGCCGATTTCGGCTTCACCGCCGCCGAGACCGAGGCGTTCGAAGCTCAGCTCCTGCTCGACGACGGCCGATTCCAGGAGGCGGACAACCGCGCGTACGAGGCGATGCTCAAGGCGGCGCACACGCTGGTGGTGCTCGAGTGGCTCGACGCGCCGACGGACCCGAAGACGGTGATCGAGGAGTTCAAGAAGCGCTTCGTCGACACCAGGATCTTCTGGCACCGCCAGCACGCGAATCAGTTCAGCAACTATCTTCTCAGCCGGCACGAGAACGGCCCTGACCCGCGCTTCACGCGCGACACGGCCAGCAAGCTGGTCGAAGAAGCGAACCTGTTCATCGACGCCGCCCACCAGGCGCACGCGGCGTGGCAGCAGAAGATGAACGTGCTAACGGGCGCGGCGCCGGAAGTCGCCACTGCTTAAGTAGCATGGCCGTCTCGGCCATGCCTGTTCGACGGTCAAGGGCGTTTTGTTCAACGAAAAGGCATGGCCGGGACGGCCATGCTACGGAAGATGGATGCATTCAAGATCAACGTGAAGCTGTACGTCGAAGGCGTGGCCGGGCTGTCGCACGAAGAGTTCGTGCCGGTGTTTCATTCGTGGATTCAAGAACGCGCCGTGCCGGGGCATGCGCTGATCGACGTGGCGGATTATTCACACGTCAACAACGGCCCGGGCACGGTGCTGGTCGCGCACGAAGCCAACTTTTACCTGGACAAGCTCGACGGGTTTCTCGGCTTCACCTACTCCCGCAAGCACGCGGCGCCGGGTGATTTGGGCGATCGGCTTCGTCAGGCGATCGCGGCGGCGATCGAGGGATGTCAGCGCCTTCAAAACGACGGCCGGTTCGAAGGGCGGATGAAGTTCCGCACGGACGAGGTCCTCGTGCAGCTCAACGATCGTCTGCTCGCGCCGAATACCCCGGAGACGTTTACGGCGGTGAAGGGCGAGCTTGAAAAACTCGCGGGGGAATTGTGGCCCGGCGCGAACGTTGACATCGAGTACATCCCGGCGGAGCGGACGCTGTTCGAAGTGCGGCTCCGCGCGGATCAGTCGCCGTACCTGCCGCAGTTGCGGAATCGGCTCGGCGAGCTTGCCACGGCGTGATTCCTCACGACGATCTTCTTTGACGTGTCGTCCTGAGTTACTCCGAGGGATCTGGTTTCCAGGACCGGATGCTTCGGAGCACCTCAGCGAACGCAGATGCTTGGGAGTACCTCAGGATGACGTCACGGGGGCGTGCGACTTCTTAAACACCCTCGGCCGCGGGTCATGCCGAGTTTTTCAGGCCGCCTTGGTCTGCTTGTAATAGCTTGGCAGCGGGCGGCCGAGTTTCTCCCACTGCTTCAAGACGGCTTCGGCCTTGCCGGCGCTGTTCAGCACGTGGAGCTTGCGGCGGACCATGGTGACGATCGCCTCGCGACCCGGCCCGAGGTAGTTGCGCGGATCGAATTCCGCGGGCTTGGTCGCAAAGACCTCGCGGATCTTGGCCGTCAGCGCGAGCCGAAGATCGGTGTCGATGTTGACCTTGCAGACGCCGTACTTCTGGACGGCCATGGCGATCTGGTCCTCCGGCACCCCCTTGGCGTTGGGCATCGCGCCGCCGTACTTGTTGACCAGCTCGATGAACTCCTGCGGGACTGACGAGCTGCCGTGCATGACCAGCGGCAGGCCCGGCGCGGTCTTCATGATCTGCTCGATGCGGTCGAAGGCGAGCTTCGCCTCGTGCTTGAATTTGAAGGCGCCGTGGCTCGTGCCGATGGCGACGGCGAGGCTGTCGCAGCCGGTGCGCTTGGCGAAATCCGCCGCCTGCTTCGGATCGGTCAAAAACTTCTCGACGTTCTTCTCATACTCCTCGGCGTCGAGACCGACGACGTCTTCCTCGATCCCGCCGAGCATCCCGAGCTCCGCCTCGACCATCACGCCGCTGGCGTGCGCGACCTTCACCGCCTCGGCGGTGAGCTTGACGTTCTCCTCGTAGCCGTGATGGCTCCCGTCGATCATCACGGACGTGAAACCGTCGGCGATGCAGGTCTTCACCAGGTCCACCGTGTCGCCGTGATCGAGGTGGATGGCGATCGGCAGCTCCGGGTGCTCCTCCACCGCCGCCGCGATGATGTGGCGGAGGTAGCGGAAGTTGGCGTACTTGCGCGCGCCCTTGGAGACCTGGAGGATCAGCGGCGACTTTTCGGCCGCGCAGGCGTCGATGATGCCCTGCGTGATCTCCATGTTGTTGACGTTGAAAGCGCCGACGGCGAACCCGCCGGAGTAGGCGAGGTCGAACATCGGCTTGGTGGTCATGAGCGGCATTGGCGTTTGGGTCCTTTCACAGAAGCTTAGCAGCGAGCGTGCGAATGAAACTCGCTCCCTCTTTAAAAAATCGCAAGCGGAACAATTTAGGGGATAGCGGCATCCTTGTCTGCGCTGGCGGAGGTTTCGACGCGCGCGTCAGATGCGAACGCCGCTCGCGAGCGCGACCATGGCAAGGAACCCGCCGGCAAGGACGAGACGAAAGATCGCGGAATTAAACAAGGCGTCCATGAGCGACAGTCCTTTCTTAACGGACAATCGTATCCTTTGAGGCCTCGAAATCCAGCGCCGTTCCGGCGCGAGCGCCGGCGCGTCATAATGCAAAGCACCTCACAAAAGGAAACGTCATGCGCGTCGCCGTCGGACTGGTAGGGTTGCTCGTTGCGATCATGGTCGTGGTTTTGATCATGCGTCATGCTTATCTCCCGAGCCTGCAACAAGCCGCGTCCGTTCAGAAAAATGTGAAGCCCAAGGTTGAGCAGATCAGTGGTCACACGACCGATGGGGAGGATGCGCGGACCACAATCAGCCTCGATGCGGAAAGCAGCGGCGGCCGCATGCAGAGCGTTGTTGTCACCAGCATCAAGCCAGGGGGCGCGATGGAAAAGTATTTTGGGCTTCAGCGCGGCGACTCCATTATCGCGATAGCTTCCCAAGGCGGAGTCGAGACTCCGGTGAAAGAGATGAATGATCCCGCGGCGGCAAAAGACGAACTTCTGCGCAGTTATGAGAACTCGCAGCACATCATCGTGATGCGCGGCGATCAGAAGATCACGCTGCCGGGGGCGGCGGGAACGGCAAACGCGAATCCGTCGGCACCCGCGGCGGCGACGCCCGCGTCCGGTGGCGACACGTCGTCGTCGCTGGAGAAACAGTTGCAGGGGATCAAGGTGCCAACGCACTAGGCTCTTTGTCACGAATCGGCAAGACGAGCATGTCATCCCGAGCGGTACTCCGCGAGGGATCTCGCGGCGGACTGGTTTGCGGGACCGAGATTCCTCGCGGAGTACCGCTCGGAATGACAGCCTGGGTGGACACGCCGGAAGGCGTCTACTGCACCACCTGATCCAGGTCCGCGACGCTCTTGCCGTTGAGGGTGAGCTTCTTCAGGTGCGTCCCGGGCGGGACGAGGAAGGCGATCCACACGTCAAGCGGCCGGCCGTCTTCGGCGCCGATGTCCTTGGGCGCGCCTTCGCTGCGATAGCTGGCGACCATCCGGTCGGACTGCTCCTTCTTCACCTTGGCGAACGCGCCGGCGGGCGTGTAGCTGTGGCCGGCGGCGTCGGTGAGCTGCCACTTGCTCAACTGCCCCCACGCCCAGGCGTCGCCGCCTTCGGCCGGCGGCGTGCCGACGATCTGCACCATCTTCTTCCCGTTGGGCTCGAAGAGTTCCGCGACGGCATAGCCGCCTTGGCCGAGCAGCGTGAGCGATCGTGTCGGCTGAATGTCGAGCTGCGTGAACTGCTTGCTCTGGGTGGCGAAAGTGCCGTCGGGAATCTGGCCATTGCGGATGTCGGCATCGGGCGAGCCGACGTTGATCGGGCTGAACAGCGCCTTGGAGATGTCGGCGCGGGTGAAGACAAAATCGGTGCTCGCCGGCGCCGCTGCCGCCGCGGCTGCACCACCGGCGCCGCCGGCGGCGGCGGACGTTTCACCGCTCGCCGCCCCGCCGCCTTTCTCCTTGGCCTTCTCGACGGCGGCGGCCTTGCGCTCAACCTTGACCTTCGGATTCGCGGGCACGCCGACCTTCACCTCGCGGCCGCTCAAATCGATCTTGGCGTAGCGTTTGACCTCGACGAAGACGCCGTCCTTGATCTTCTGCACCGGGTCTTTCGCCCCGCCGCTGACGACGCCGGAGGGATCGTCGATGAGGAAGACGAAGTCCGCGCCGCGGTCTTCGGAGCCGACGTCGATGATCAGGTAATCGTCCGCCTTGTTCGCCCAGAGCTGCGAGCCCTTCTCCAGCGTGCCGATCGGGAAATAGTTGACGCCGTCGGCACAGAGACGCACCGACGCCGGCGCGAGCCGTACCTTGTGATCGCTGTCGGCGGCGTCCTTGCTAAACATCACGCGGACCACGAGCTGAAGGTCCTTCGGCCCCTTGGTGTACTTCGCCTCGCGGTCGTGCACCTGGCCGACCTCGGCATCGATCGACGTCTTGGTGAGGTCTTGATCGACCCGGAAGACGCCGGGATCGGGCACGGTCACCTCAGGCGTCTTGCCCTGGAGGTTGATCGCGGTGTGCGACGCGCCGATCTGGATGCCGAGGCGCTGCGCGAACAGCTCGTCGGGATAGCTGGGATGCAACGAAGCGAGCGTGCGATCGCCTTCGAGCGAGCCGCCGTTGCTCAGGCCCTGCACGATGGCGAGCAGCCACTCGTCGCACGGCAGGAGAAGCTTCTTCTGCTTCTCGGCGGTGAACGTGTTCTCGGTGAGCTGATCGTGTACGTCGGCGGTGCGCTGGCGGCCGCCGGCGGACGAGGCCGGGATGTTGACTTCCTCCCGAGTTTCGACTTCGTATCGCGCATACCCGCCGATCGACGGCCCGAATGGCAGCGCCTGCGCCGCCAGCGCCACGATCCCGCCCGTGAAGATGCCGGCGATGACCCCCATGACGCCACCGCCGACGCGATCGACGGTGTTGGGCAGGCGGATGTTGCCCGGCACCAGCGTGTCGCAGACCGTGCGGAGGACGATGTAGATGATCGCGAAGAGCGCGATGAGGACCATCGCGACGGCGTAGTCCGCCATCGCGCCTTGCAGCAGGCCGGTGATGACCGGCTCATGGTAGGAGACGGCGAGGACCGCGGCGACGGCGGCGCAGACGGCGGAGAAGGTCGCGCTGAAAAAGCCCTGCGCGTAATGGAAATAAGCGACGCCGCCGACGACCGCGATGATGAGGACGCTGAGGATCATGGGTGATTACGCCTGCTTACGCCTGTTGCCGGGGCTTGGGACGCGAGGGAGTCGCTTCGTCGCCCGCCTTCATCACGCGAAGGACTTCCTGCACGCTGGTTTCCCCTTCTTCGACCTGCGCCAGCGCCGCTTCCTGGAGGTACTTGCCGCGCTGCTTGCGGAAGACCGCCTTGAGCTGGTTCTGCGATCCGCCGGCTTCGACGATCTGCTTCACGTCGTCGTCGATCAGGAAGATCTCGTACACGCCCAGACGCCCCTTGTAGTACAGCTCCTTGCAGAAGTCGCAGGGGACCGGATTTCCCTTGGCGTCGCGCATCGGCTGCGTGCGCGCCTGATAGAGCGTGCCGACCTTGTCCGGATCCATGTTGAGCTTGCGGAGCGTGCCTGGCTCGGGCTTGTAGCCGGTCTTGCAGGCGGCACAGAGGCGGCGCATCACGCGGCCGGCAATGATCATCCGCAGGTTCTTTACCGCCTTGCGGTCGTCCCCGATCAGCTTCCGCCAGAGCGACAAGGCGTCGAAGGTCGAAGCGGCGCGGAGCGCGACGTACACGCGGCGGGTGTCGCTCGCATACCCGTTCAGCGCGGCGGCGATCTTGGGGTCCTCCACCTTGCTGCTCATGATGACGTCGGGTTCCTGGCTGATCACCCACTCAATCTTCTTCAGCTCTTCGCTGGGAGGCGCGTTGGACGGGAGCTTGTTCTGCGTGATGCCTTCCAGGTCCGTCGCCTGATCGGTTTCCACCGTCTGGATGTGCTGCAGGAACGCATCGTGCGCCCGCAGGATCGCGTAGAGGAGCGTGGTCAGACCCTGGCCCTTCGGGGCGGCGAGGAGCACGACACCGGCGTTCTCGCGGATGACTTCCTTCACGAGCTCGACCGCATCGGCGGCCATCCCCAGGTCTTCGACGCGCTGCTGAAACTTCTTCTTCGGATCGACGGTGACGCGGAGCTGCTCGCCCGCGCTGCTGCCGGCGGTGAGGACCTGCAACTCGTGCTTGTGACCGTCGAGCGTCACCTTCATGGTGCCGGTCTGGGGCTTGCGCTTCTCGGCGGCGTCGGTACCGCTGATGATCTTCATGAACTCGATCGCCGACGCGGCGCGCCCGCGCTCGATCGACGTGCCGGAGTAGCCGACGCCGTCGACCATGTAGCGGACGACGGACGCGTTGTCGCTGGGGGCGAGATCGATGCGCTCGGCGTTGCGGCGCAGCGGATCGGTCAGCAGCGACTGTACCGCCTCGTACGCCGGCCGGACCGGATCATCGGCTTCGGGGTCGGCAACGAGGTTGCCGTTGCGGCCGATAATCTGCACTTCGCCTTGGATGACCTTGACCGTCTTCTCTTTCTTGAACGATTCGAGCCACTCGTTGAACTTCCCGCCAAGATCGCTCAGGCCGACCTTCGAGTTGCGCATGCCGAGGTATACGCCGGCCTCGATGGCGACGATGAGCAGCAACGCGCCGATCGCGAGCGGGAAACCCGGCAGCGCGAAGAAGAGGAAGAACGCCAGCGCGCCGCCGATCAGGTTCCCCAGGTTCAGCGCGACGCGCGGGAGCAGGACCTCCTGCGAATCTTTATCGATCCAGGTGAGCAGTCGGCCCCAGATGAGCAGCACGACGATGAGCGGGAGGCATTTCCACCAGGCGATGTACCCGCCGACAGGGACGGGCCCCCCGCTCGCCGTCGACGCCGCGGGCGCGGCGGCCGCGACGATCGCTGCCATCAGACTCAAGACCATCTAAACTCCTTACACGCGCCTGCTCTCACGCGGCGCACACGCGGACAGCCGACTCCGATTGTAAACACAGAGCCCGCCGGACGCCAAAGTCCCTCCCAGCGGCGCGTCATTCCAATGGTATGCTCGAATCGTCGCTCTTGCCTTGCGGCGTTTTCGTAGGCCAGCCCGCGTTCGGCGGCAGATCGATCTTCTCCGCGGGCGGCGCTTCGACTGAAACGTTCGCCGAGGACGCGGGCTGCTGCCGCGGCCTGGGCATTTCGCCGCTCAGCGGGACGATGACCGTCTTCTCTTCCGTCCCGCCGCCGCGGAAATCGTCGTACGCGCCTTTCATCTCGCCTGCCAGCTCGCTGATCGACATCCCGCCGCAACCGGCGAACAGCAGCACGATCGCGCCGAGCTGCAACAGTCCGGTCAGCGCGCCGGCGAAAACCTGGAAGCCGGCTGTCCCGATCATGATGTTGAGGCTGTGCAGCAGGATGATGATCAGCACGGCGGCGAAGGCGGCGTAGAACTGCGTCTTGTTCTTCACCAGGTGCGGGAAGGCGACGCACGCGAAGATGAAGACGACGATCGCCGTGGTAATGCCGGAGATCTCGCCGATCACGACGCCGTCGGCCAGCGGGAAAGAAGGGAGCGCGGGCAGCATCAGGGCGAAGATACCCGCGTCGCCGCGGCCGGGCGAGTGGCAAGTCGCTGCAGCGAGCGGACTTTTTCCATCGGCGAGACGATGATGAACCGGGCATCGGCCCAACTGACGGGCGCGGCGGCGTGCGCGGAATCGATCGCGATCATCACGTCCGCGCTCACGCCGACCGTTTGCGGTTTTGCCGCCGGGAGAACCAGTTGGTACCGAAAGAGATCGACCGGCGGCATGACGTAGGGCGCCGGTTCGGCGGCGACGCGAATCGTCCTGGCTCCTTCGTCCGCGAGGGATTTCAACCGCTCCGCCGCTTCCAGTCGCGACGTCATCGGCCGAGAATCGCGCAGGAAACCGCGGAGGTACGGGTACGCTCCGACCGCGGTGAACGCGACGAGTAATCCCGCCAGCGCCACTCGCGGGCGATCGTCCTTCACCCGCCCCACCGCCGCGAACGCGGCGATCAGCAGCGACACGTCGATCAGCAGCGCGAACCTTCCGTACTCCGGCGGCTTGCTGGTCGCGAGGAGCACGAACTGGATCATCACGAGCGCCGCCGGCGCGGCGATCAGCCAGCCGATGCGGCTGCCGTCGCGTCGTCCGATCGATGACGCGAGCAGGAATGCCGCCCCCGCGACGCCGGCGGCGGTCAGCACGGGCGACGTCCCTTCGACGATCAGCGACAGCGCGTTCGCCACCCCGCCGACGCTGACGTGATACATCTCGGCAGTGTTGCCGAGGTTGGAGCGCAGCAGTTGCGGCCGCGCGATCGCGTTGACGACGACGAAGGGATTGGTGATCGCGTAAACCACAATTGCCGCGACGATGGCGAGTGCGAGATTCGCGATCCATTTCTCGCGACGGCTGACCCCCATCGCCGCCAGCACGCTGAACGCGACGACGCCGGTGAGGATCATCCCGAACGCCGCGCCCGCGAGTGCACCGGCGATGATCGCGCATCGGCGCTTGCCGACCTCGATATATTTCGCCGCCGCGGCGATCGTCAGCAAGACGAGCACCGCGCCCGGCAGATGCGGCTTGGCCTCGTGGGCCATGTTCACGACAACCGGCATGAGCGCGAAGCCGACGCCCGCCGCCGTCGCCAGGAGAATCCCGCTGGTCAGGCGCGAGACGATCCAGAAGACCGCAACCGCGCCGATCACGCCCCACATCGCTGAGTAACACCGGGCAACAATGTAAAACCGTCCGAACGACTCAGGATGGTCGAGATAAAACGCCTGATCCGATCGCAGATCGACCGCGCCGACGATCGACGCAAGCTTCAGCAGCACGCCCACCGGATAAATCCACAATCCCCCGTACTGATACAGCCGCGGGTCGCCACGATTCTCACGGATCCGCGACAGCGATTTGAGCGTGATGAACTCATCCGGCTGATAGCTCATCAGCCGATAGCGGCGGACGATCTCCGCCCGCTGCGCATCGGTCTCATTCAGGACGATGGGACTGCCGCGCCGAATCGGGTTCGCATCGACATCCGCCGCGGCATCCACGGCTTGCGGCGGCGCGAGCGCGATGATCTTCCCGCCGCTCCAGGCCGGTTGATCGCCGAAGAGAAATGGATCGGCCGTCCGTGAAGGCAGCCCCCAGTCGATGCCGGTGAGAAAGATCACCGCTGACACGACGATGACGAGGGCGAGAGATCCCACCCGCTTTCTTGACCGGTTTTGCACGCCCCACTACTCTATCGCCCCACCTCCGGAAACGTGTGTAACCGGGAGGTGAACGGGATCCCTTCGTGCTTTTTTGCACGAACCATGGCCAAACAGGACCGCGACGATGGATCGGACCACGCCAACCTCGCGATGGTTGGCTTGCAGGTCGCGGTCGGCGTCGGGGTCGGATATGGCGTCGGCTACTGGCTCGGGCACAAGTACGGCTGGGGAAACAAGGGAGAGATCATCGGATCGATGATCGGTCTGGCCGGCGGGCTGTACCTGCTGATCAAGGAAGCGATCCGGATCAACAAGGACTGACTGGCCGCCGCGGAACACGTCGCCACTGCCGCGCACGCGCATGCGAAACACCTGGCTCACCATCCCCGCAAGCCTCCTCGCCACCGTCGCCGGCGGATGCGCGCTTTGCATGATCACCGGACGGAAGCTGCACCCGATCGAGATGTCGATCGCCGGCGGCGCGATCGCGCTGGCTTGCGTCGCCGCGATGCTTCCGCTCATTCTCTCGCGCGGCGCGACGCAGCTCGGGATGGCGCAGTCCGCGCTCGTCGGATCGATGGCGCACCTCTTCGTCGGCATCGCTCTCGCCGCCGTCGCGCTGTTCGGAAAGTTCGGGCTGCACCCGTCCTTCTTCTACTGGCTGCTCGCGTTTTACTGGCTCTCGCTGATCGCGCTGGTGGCGACCTTCGCCGCCGCCATTAAGAAGGCGCCGCTGGCGACCAAACAACCATGACGACGATCACCCTGCTCACGCTGCTGGCCTCCGGCGACCCGATCGATCACGTGCTGCCGCACACGCTTTTCACCGTCGGCGGCCTGCCGATCACCAACCAGATGGTGATGGCGGTGGTGGCCGCAGTCTTGATGCTGCTGATCTTCCCCAAGCTGTTCAACCGCCCGGTCGCCGAAGCGCCCGCCGGTGCGACCAACTTCTTCGAATCGATCCTCGAGTTCCTCCGCGTCGAAGTCTTCCGGCCCGCGCTCAAGGAGCACACCGATCGCTTCCTCCCCTTTCTGTGGACGCTGTTCTTCTTCATCCTCTTCTGCAACCTGCTGGGACAGTTGCCGATCGCGGAGTTCGTCTCGATCTTCGACGGCCGCGAGCACGAGTTCAGCGGCACCGCAACCGGCACGCTGACGACCACCGGCGGGCTCGCCTTGTGCGCGCTGATCTTCATTCACTTCAACGGGATCGCGCAGGTCGCGTGGTCGCTGATCGACGGCACGTACGGACATCACGCTCATCACGAAGAACACTCATCCGAGGGCACGCACGGTCACGAAGCGGCTCATGATCTGGAGCACGTCCGCGGCGAAGCCCTCGCCGCGGACGTCCCAGGCGACTTCCGCGCCGTCGGAAGCCCGACACGACACTACGAAGACGACGAGAGTTACTCCAAAGGGCACCATCGCGACGGCGTCCGCCAGGGTGACGGTCATGGTCACGCCCACGGCAAAGGGATGAACCCGGCGGCCGCCTGGCTGCTGGCGGTGCCGCTGTATCTGTGGAACTTCGCGCCGCACCCGTTCAAGCCGCAGCCGGGGCAGAGCGGAATCATGTGGCTGGTGGATTTTCCGGTCTTCCTCCTGCTCCTCCTGCTCGAGATTGTCGGCGCCTGCATCAAGCCGTTCGCGTTGATGATCCGTCTCTTCGCCAACATGATCGCCGGCCACATCGTGCTGGCGGCGCTGGTCTTTTTGATTCCGGTGACGGCCGGCGCGGCGGCGCAGATCGGCGTCGGCGTGCCGGTGACGGTTCTGAGCTTGTTGATCCGCGTGCTGGAACTGTTCGTTGCGTTCCTGCAGGCCTACATCTTCACGTTCCTGACGACCTTGTTCATCGCCAGCGCGGTGGCGCCGGAGCACTGATGATGTGAAATCTGAAATCTGAAATTTGAAATTTCAGATTCGAAACAAAACTCGCCCGAGCAGCCGACGCCCGGGCTAACTAATCGAAGGTCGGCACAACATACATCCGCGACTCGCCCGGCCATCTAAGTTGTGCCGCGTGCGTCGCACAGTTCCGGATGAAGCATCCGGAGGAGAACAGTCATGATGATGGACCTGCTCGCGCAGACCGCGCTCTTTCCCGAGCGTGGCACGATCGCGCTGGGCGCCGGCATCGGCGCGGGGCTGATCGTGATCGGCGCCGCCAAGGGCATCGGCCACCTGGCCGGTCAGGCGATGGAAGGCATCGCCCGTCAGCCCGAGGCCGGCGGCCGCATCGGCACCAACATGATCATCGCCGCGGCGCTGATCGAAGGCTTCACCTTCTTCGCGCTGGTCATCGCGCTGCAGCTCGCCGGCAAGATCGCCGCCGGCACGACGGCGTGGTAATGACTCGTCGGATATTCAGTCGCCGACAGGCGAATAGCCTGTCGGCGGCTTTCGAGGTGACACGAATGCTCAAGCGAATGGTTCTGTTCATCGCGCTGCTGACGTGGGCGGCGCACGCGCCGTCGTCGGCGCACGCGCAGGAAGGCGCGGTCCGCGACACCGCCCACGCCGCGCACGATGCCGCCGATGCCGCTTCCGCCGCACCGCACAACGCCGACGCCGCGATGGAGCACGGCGGCGAGGGTGAGCATGGAGGCGAGCACGAGGCCAAGCCCCCGCTCCTCCCGGACCCGACCAGCCGCGTCACGCAGCTTCAGGCGCTGTGGGTCGTGATCATCTTCATCGTCCTGCTGGTAATCCTGTACCCGACGGCGTGGCGGAACGTGCTGGCGGGGCTCAAGGCGCGCGAGCAGAAGATCCGCCAGGACATCGCCGACGCCGAGGCCTCGCGCAAGAAGGCGGAGCAGACGCTGGGCGAATACAACGCCCGCCTCGCCGCCGCCGAGGGGCAGATCCGCGACATGCTCGCCAAGGCGTCCGCCGACGCCGAGAAGCTCGCGACCTCGCTGCGGATGCAGGCGCAGCAGGAAGCGGAAGAAGCCAAGGAGCGGGCGCAGCGCGACATCGAGGCGGCCCGCAAATCCGCGCTCAATGACATCTACGCCCAGGCGGCCGAGCTCTCGACGGGGATCGCCGAGAAGATCCTCCGCCGCAACCTCAATCCCGACGATCAGCGCGACATCGTGGCCCGCAGCCTCGAGCAGCTTCAGACGGCCGGGAAGGTTTAATCACCCATGGCGCACTACGACGCAAACCGCTTCTCGCCGACCGCGCTCGCCTACGCGCAGTCGCTGCTGGAGCTGGCCGACGAGCAGAAGTCCGCCGACGCGCTCGGCCTCGAGCTTTTCGATCTTCGCCGCATCGTGCAGGACAACCCGTCGGCGCAGGAGATCCTTAGCAACCCGGCGATCGGGGTCGACGAGCGCGAGCAGATCCTCGAGCGCATCTTCCGAAACAACGTCTCGCCGCTGCTGTTCAACGCGCTGGGCGTGATGAACAAGCACGGCCGGCTCGGCCTCATCGCGGAAGTCGCGACGGCTTACGCGACGCTGCTCGAGAAGCAGCAGGGCCGCGTCAACGTGGACATGACCGTCGCCCAGCGACTCTCGCCCGAGCAGTTCGAGAAGGCGAAACAGCGCATCAGCGCCGCGCTGGGACGCGAGGCGATCATCCGCCAGCACGAAGACGCGAACATCATCGGCGGCGTAGTGCTCAAGGTCGGCGACAAGCTGATCGACGCGAGCGTGAAGTACCAGTTGGAAGCGATGAAGCAGCAGCTATTGGCGTCCGCGCCGAAGTAGCATGGGCGTCTCGCTCATGCCGGTTTGGTAGTCGAAGAGACATGGCCGAGACGGCCATGCTACGGAGAAGACAATGGCCATCAACGTGGCGGAAATCACAAGCGTTCTGAAGCGGGAAATCTCCAGCTTCGAGCAGAAAGTCCAGGTCAGCGAGGTCGGCACCGTCATCGAAGTCGGCGACGGCATCGCCCGCATCTACGGCCTGACCAACGCGATGGCCGGCGAGCTGCTCGAGTTCGAGAACGGAACGATGGGCCAGGTCTTCAACCTCGAAGAGGACTCCATCGGCGCCGTCATCTTCGGCAACTACCTCGACATCAAGGAAGGCGACACGGTCAAGTCCACCGGCCGCCTGCTCGAAGTGCCCGTCGGCGACGCCGTCATCGGCCGGGTGGTGAACCCGCTCGGCCAGCCGCTCGACGGCGGCGGTCCGATCGCCTCCAACGAGACGCGCAAGATGGACATCGTCGCCCCCGGCATCGCCGAGCGCCAGCCGGTCAAGGAGCCGCTGCTCACCGGCATCAAGGCCATCGACTCCATGATCCCGATCGGGCGCGGTCAGCGCGAGCTGATCATCGGCGACCGCAAGACCGGCAAGACCGCCATCGCCCTCGACACGATCATCAACCAGAAGGGCAAGGGCGTGAAGTGCTTTTATGTCGCGATCGGTTCGAAGGAATCGACCGTCGCCGGCATCGTCGAAGTGCTGCGGGCTGCCGGCGCGATGGAGTACACCACCGTCGTCATCGCCACCGCCGCCGACCCGGCGCCGATGCAGTACATCGCCCCCTACGCCGGCTGCGCCATGGCGGAGTATTTCATGTGGAAGGGCGAGCACACGCTGTGCGTTTACGACGACCTGTCGAAGCAGGCGGCGGCATATCGCCAGCTCTCGCTGCTGCTCCGCCGCCCGCCGGGGCGCGAGGCGTATCCGGGCGACGTCTTCTATCTCCACAGCCGCCTGCTTGAACGCGCCGTCAAGCTCTCGGAGGACAAGGGCGGCGGCTCGCTCACTGCCCTGCCCATTATCGAAACCCAGGACGGCGACGTCTCGGCCTACATCCCGACCAACGTCATTTCAATCACCGACGGCCAGATCTATCTCGAACCCGAGCTGTTCTTCGCAGGCGTGCGCCCGGCGGTCAACGTCGGCATCAGCGTGTCGCGCGTCGGCGGAAACGCGCAGACCAAGGCGATGAAGAAGGT
>JAICTV010000125.1 GCA_025936175.1 Phycisphaerae bacterium | reverse complement strand
CGGCCGCGATCGTGACGCAGTCCTTCCGCCAGCGCTTTATCCACCGCGTTGTGCAGCCGATCGACGTCGTTGATCGTGCGGACGTAGTTGACGTTGGGCAGCTCGGCGCCCGCGATGGTCAGATGCCGCGGCGTCATGCCGGTGGCGATCAGCAGCTTCTCGTACGAGACCTCTTCGCCGTTGGCGAGCGCGACGACGTGACGGAACGTGTCGAGGCTCGCGGCGCGGATGCCGCTGCGCAGATGGATGTTCTGCGACACGTACCAGTCCTGCGGCTGGACGAACAACTCGCTGCGGTCGCGCGCGCGCAGATAAGCCTTGCTGAGGGGCGGGCGGTTGTAGGGGCGCACGGGCTCCTGTCCCACGAGCATGAGCTCACCCTGCGGGTCGAGCCTGCGGATCGCCTCCGCCGCCGAGCTGCTCGCCAGCCCGCCACCGATCAGCAGGTATTTCACGTGGTGCAGGTTCATTTACGTCTGCCGCTTCCGTCTTATGCCATCGTCCCGCTGACATTCATACTCGCGGTTGCCCGAGGAGGTTCTCAGCGGCACGGCTCACCTTTGATTCATCGGCAAGGGCACGTCCAATAACACGTTTCAAGCGATGCAATCGTCGGACCAAGTGGGCCGAAGGTGCGCGGCCACGTGCCTGAACAGCGGCCCTGCTCGAGCCGCTTGTGACACGCCGGTTCGCGTTCTCACGGACACGCCCCGCCAAAGCCCCGATAATGCGCCGATCCCGCCGCCGCCGCGGCGCAACCTCCGTTACAATCTTGCTCATTCTTGTCGCATCCACTAATTCGCCCGGAGGAATCTTCCGATGCCGCCCATAGGAGCGGAGAAAAGAAGGAAAGGGTCGGTCGGGGCGCGATGCGCTGCGAACACTGCTTCTATCACTTTGGCGTGACGGACACGCGTTGCCGCAACTGCGGCTGCCGTCCCAGCCGCGTCCGCGTCAGCACGGTGAGCGTCGCGTGCCTGGTGCTGGGGCTGGGGATCGGCTGGTCGATCGAGCGGATGATCCAGACGGACGTCACTCGCACGCAGCGGTGGCATCACGTGCGGACGGCGCATCAGGCGGATCGAGGCGACGCTGCCGCCGCGATTGATACCCCCGCAACTGGCGGCAAGACGCGCTCTTAGGCCTTCCCGCACCACGCCTTCCACATTTGGCGGTAGGACGCTTCCAGGTTGCGGACAAATCCGGGCCCGTCGCAGATGGGGGAGCGGGCGAGATGCTGGCGCATATTGGCGCGCAGGCGGGCGAGACGATCGACGTCGCGGGCCAGCGTCGCGGCGATCCGGATGTACTCATCGCGCGAGTTGGCGACGCAGAACTCGAGACCGCCGTTGGCGACCAGCGAGCAGCCCATGCGGCACCAGTGCGCTCGGCCGGCCAAGGTAACGACGGGGACGCCCATGCACATCGCGTCCCACGTGGTGTTGACGCCTTGATAGGGGAAAGAGTCGAGCGCGATGTCGAGGCGGCCGTGAAGCTCCTGGTGCTCGCGGCGCGTGCGCGCGAACTCGAGCAGCTCGATGCGGTCGGCGCCGACGCCTTGCTCCTTGAAGGTGGCGAGGATGTTGTCGCGCGTGACCGGGTCCCCGAGGCTGCGGTGCTTGAGCAGCAGACGCGATCCGGGCGCCGCTTTGAGCACGTCGGCCCACAGCACGTAGGTGAACCTGGTGACCTTCGCGAGGTTGTTGAAGGAGCCGAAGGTGACGTAGCCGTTTTGCACCGCCGGCGGCGGGACGACGGGGGGAAGATCGTCGGAGATCGCGTAGTGCAGGCAGCAGCCGGGGAGGCGGACGAGGGTTTCGGCGTACTCGTGCTCGGTCATGCCGGGGGGATCGGCGACGGCGTCGGTGATGCGGTAATCGACCGTCCGCATGCCGGTCGTCGCAAGGTAGCCGAGGTAATGCGCCTGCACCGGCGCCGGTTTTCGCGCGAGGATGCGGAGGCGGTTGCCGCCGGTGTGGCCGGCGAGCTCGACGAGGATGTCGATCTTGTCGGCGCGGATCTGCGCGGCGGCGTCGGCGTCGGACTTGCCGACGAGGTCGCGCCACTCATCCGCGTGCGCGCGGAGTTTCGGCGTGAAATCATCGGCGGGGGTGTGCGCGTAGCAGAAGATTTCGAAGTGGGCGCGATCGTGAAGCGGCAGGATGCGCTCCATGTGATAGCCGTTGACCTGCTCCCGAAAATCCGGCGAGAGATAGCCGACCCGCAACCGGCGATCCGGTGAGCGATCGTTCTCGTGCGCGAGGATCTGCGACGTCAGCGGCGCTTCGAACAGCTCGGCCCACTTGAGATGCTCGGCGAAGACTTCCTCCGGCGTGACGCGATCGTCGAAGGTCAGGGTCATGAGCAGGTTGTCGTAGATGAACGGGCGCGGCGCGATCGCCAGCGCCTGGCGGTAGAAGTCGATCGCCTTGTAGATCTGGCCCTGCTGCTCGTAGGCGAAGGCGAGGTTGCTGAGGATCGCGGGCTCACTGGGCATCACGACGCGGGCTCGTTCGGAGAAGGCAATCGACTCGGCGATTCGGCCCATGCCGCGATAGAGGTTGCCGAGGTTGGCCAGCGCCTCGCCGTCGGCGGGATGACGATCGAGGATGCGCTTCCAGGCGGTCGCGGCCTCTTCCTTCTGCCCGCTGTTGGCCAAGGCGATGCCGAGGTTGGTCAACGCTTCGATGTCGTCCGGATCGAGCTTAAGGGCGGCGCGATAGGCGGCGGCGGCTTCGCCGAGCTTGCCGGTGGTGCGGAAGATGTTGCCCAGGTGCGTGTGGAATGCCGAACGCGCGGGGTTG
The DNA here is from genome assembly GCA_025936175.1 of Phycisphaerae bacterium. GTDB lineage: Bacteria > Planctomycetota > Phycisphaerae > Tepidisphaerales > Tepidisphaeraceae > JAICTV01. The sequence continues at coordinate 12,775 of JAICTV010000125.1, read as the reverse complement.
AGGATGATCGCGCGGCGGAAGCAGTCGATAGCGGCATTAAAGTCGCGGACGCGCTCGGCGACGCGGCCGAGCAGGTCGTAGGCTTCGCCGAACTGCGGGTGACGCTGGATCAGGCCGCGCGCGACCTGCTCGGCGTGTTGCAGTTGCCCCGCCGCGAACATTCTCTCGCCGGCTTTGAGCGTTTCGATGGCGGGATCGGGCATCGCGTCGGGTGATTATCCGCCGTCCCGCGCGTCTCGCAATGATCGCCGGGCCGATCGTGTATCATGAGCAGTCGATCCGGATGAACGCATGAACAAATCGCCCGCCGCGGCGGCGGACATGTTGATGGGGTGGATGGAGTCGCTGGCGGACGCGACGCGGCTGCGCCTGCTGCGCCTGCTCGAGCGGCACGAGCTCGGCGTGGTCGAACTCTGCGACGTGCTGCAACTCCCGCAATCGACGGTGAGCCGCCATCTCAAGCTGCTGGCGGATCGGCGCTGGGTGCGGCACCGGCGCGTCGGGACGAATCATCTCTATCGCACGATCCTCGACGAGCTGGACGCGGGAGCAAGAAAGCTCTGGCTGCTGGCGCGCGAGCAGACCGAGAGCTGGCCGGCGGTGAAGCAGGACCGGCTGCGGCTCGAGCGCTTGCTCGCGTCCAAGCAGGATGATGCGCAGGCGTTCTTCGCCGGGGCGGCGGGGCAGTGGGATCGGTTGCGCGACGAGTTGTACGGCCGCGCGTTCGGTGATGCTGCGGCGATCGCGCTGCTGCCGGCGGATTATGTCGTCGCGGATCTGGGTTGCGGCACCGGGCCGCTGGCGGCGCGGATCGCGCCGTTCGTCGCGCGCGTCATCGGCGTAGACAACTCCGCCGCGATGCTCAAGGCGGCGCGAAAACGCATCGGCGATCATGCCGAGAACGTCGATCTGCGCAAGGGCGATCTGGCGGCAGTGCCGATCGATGACGCGGCGTGCGATGCGGCGATTTTGATGCTGGCATTGACGTACGTGCCGGAGCCGGCCGCGGTGCTGCGCGAGATGCGGCGGATTCTCAAAATCCACCGCCGCGCGGTCATCGTCGATCTGCTCCCGCACGATCGCGAGGATTTTCGTCGCGAGATGGGGCAGACACGAAACGGGTTCGATCCGACGGAGCTACGACAATTGCTCGCCGGCGCGGGATTCGCGCGAATCGACATCGCGCCGCTCCCGCCGGAGCCGGCGGCGAAGGGGCCGGCGCTGTTTCTCGCGACGGCGACACGCGCCGCCGGGTAGACTGATCCCCCATCATGCTCGCCGCCGCACGCACGCTCATCGTCCGCGCGATCCTGGTTCTTCTCCTGTCGGTCTCGCTGGATCAGCTCTGGCTGACGTACGAGATGGATTCGCCGATCCCCGCGATCGTCGCGGGCGTCTCCGTTGCGTTCTGGCTGGTCGCGCTGCTGATGCAGTGGCACGTGTCGCGATGGAACCGGCGGTTCGAGCGCGCCTGCTGTCCGGTGTGCGGCTACGACCTGCGCGCGACGCGCGACCGCTGCCCGGAGTGCGGACATGAAGTGACGGAGTCGGAGACGACGATGAGCAAGTGGCTCGACGGGTCCGCGCTCGATCTTTCGCGCACGGGGCGAGCCGCCGGGGTGGCATCATCCGTCGCTCATCTCCCGCGCGATCGCAGCTAAATTTTGCAGTCCTTCCAGAGCGTGGAATGCACGCCGTTTGCAGCCGGTTCCTCCTTTGTTGCAGGAGGAATGACGATGCAAACACAGTCCCCCATTCGCTTGGAATCGCTCGAACGCCGCACGCTTCTCGCCGCCGCCGTCGGCACGGTCACCACGACGCCGACGACACCGACCGACAATTCGCTCAGTGCCCTCTTCGGCGGGAGCATTTTGTTCGGTAAGCGCGACGGCGGCGTCAATCGCTTGCACGCGGTGATGCACGTCGACTCGCAAACCTCCAGCGGCGACCTCACCGGCAGCGCGACCATCGATCGACTGGGCGCCTTCCGCTTCAACGGGACCGCCACCAACGGCATCGTCGTGCTGGTCTTCACGGGCGCGTCCGGCTCCGCCGGCACGATCACGCTGCGACGCGACGGTTCGGGCGGCGGCCTGCGCGGCGATCTGGCCGGCACCATCGGCGGCGTCGCCACCGCCGGCGCAGTGCGATTGCACGACAACGGCGGCACGCCGTCGACCAGCGCGGCTTCGTCGAATCCGTTTGGATCGACGACGACGAGCACGTCGATCAGCGGCAACCCGCGCGATCTGACGGGCTTCGCCGGCGCCTACAGCGGCACCGTCCAGTTCCGCGGCGCCATCGATGACGGCTCCGGAAACACGATCGTTTCGCGGCGCGTGCACGCGGTGCTCCACGTTGACGTCGATCAGACCAACGCGGGGCTGTTCACCGGCAACCTGCGGCTCGACGGCGTTGGGCGATTCATCTTCAGCGGCGCATCGACCGGCAACAAGCTGACGCTCGTGTTCGACAACGGCTCGGCGAGCGGTGCGCTGACGTTGACCCGCAACCCAAGCGGCGCCGGCGCGAGCGCGGCGAACGTCCAGTTCGGCGGCATCGTCGGGACGTCGAATGATCTCAAGGGAAAACTGTTCACCACCCTGGCCGGAATTGATCTGCACGCACTTGTGCGGCTGCATCAGAGCGTGACGAGCGGCGGGGGCGGCGTGATTGCGGGCGCGGGAATGAGCGACAGCGATTTCAGCGGCGGCGGGAATACGACGACGAGCAACCCGGCGATCGCCGGCGGAATCGCGGCCGGGGCCGCCGGCTCGACGAGTAACGCGACGACCACCGGCACGACGAGCGGCGGAGTGACCAGCGGCGACTTGACGATGACTCACACGACGCCGACCGACGTCGGCGCCGGCGGCATCGTCAACCCCTTCGGCGACACCACGATGATCGGGTCGCTCTTCAGCGACAACCCGATGGCCATGATGGGTTGACGCCACGCGCGCGAAAAAAAAGTCCCACCGGGGAAAGTGGGGCCGATCAAACAGAAAGGATTGTGAAACGCGATCGCCCGTGCGCACTACCGCGACGACCACATCAGATCGACTTCGCCACCCGGCTGCATCACCACATACCAGCTCGGCACGCCGCCGTGATCGAGCATCAGGCAATTCGCGTACTGCGCATCCTGCTTCCACCAGCGCGGCAGATTCCGGCTGCGCGGGAGGCGGGCGCTGGCGCAGTTCTCGTAGACGGCGCGGTTGAAGTGGCCCCACGTCCATCCGCGCACGATCGCCGCTTGCAACGTTTCGGTCTCGCCCGCGTCGATGCGGACCTGGTAATAGCATCGCCCGAGCGTCGCGTCGCGCGCCGCCGTGATCACTTGAAATGCGCCCTTGTAGCCCAGGCTCTTAAAGAACTGGCTGACGTCGTCGGCGCCGTTGGGGATCGGCTGGGGGGTTTGGGCGGCGGAGGAGGGATCGATCATTGGCCGCACCAGGTCCGCCGAGGCGCTGAGCCACAGCCCGCCCAGGCAGGTGACGACGCTGAGGAAGGCGGCCAGGATGACGAATCGTGCTTGAAAAAACATGCGCGCGCGTCCTTTTCTCACTTCGTCCATTCGTGCGGGCCGCTTGAGCGAACGCGACCGTGATTGACATGACCGACCCCGCACGATAAGTTAACGGATGCTAACCAACGAAGGAGACGCCATGCGCCGTCATCTCGCACCCGCGGCACTGATCCTGATCGCCACCCTCGCCGTCGCCACCATTACCGGATGTTTCGAGACGGCCCTGCACCTCGCCCCTGCCGGCGCAGCGCCGCCAAAGGTCGATCAAGCCTACTGCGGGCAGTGGACCTTCGCGCTCAAGGACGACAAAGACCAGACGAGCACGGACGCCACCGCCACGGTCCTGAACTTCGACGGCAGCCATTACTTCGTCGAGTGGAAGGAAGGTTCCCAGAAGCCGCAGCGGTTCAACGTCATCCTGATGGCGGTGAAGGACGCGACGTTCGCGGAGCTGACGCCGCTGGGTCCCGACCTCGCCGACACGCACCTGCTCATCCGTGCGCGGCTCGAGGGAACGAAGCTGAATCTGCGGCAGTTGAAAAAGGAGTTCTTCGAGGGCGTCACCACCGACGACCAGCTCCGCCAGAAGGTCGAGCAAAACCTCAATAATGACGCCATGTACGAAGGCCCATGGGTGCCCGGCTCGCTCACCAGCCAGCCGTAAACGACATCGCGCGCAGGCGGTGTGGTTTTGCGACCGGGTGTGACGATATGATGGAGGTAACGCAGGAGGTCTAAAGCTATGTCGCAAATTCCCAATCCCTTCGGCACCAATGCCCGCAGCGGGCCGCTCTCGTACGAGTCGCGCGCCGACGTCACCAGCGTTGCGCAGTTCTTCAACACCGTTTATGCCTGGATGGCGTCGGGGCTAGCGCTCACGGCGGTCGTCGCGTGGTGGGTGTCGACGCAGCCGCAGCTCATGCGGCAGATTTTTCAGGGGCCGGTGCTGATCATTCTGGTCCTGGCCGAGCTGGGGCTGGTCTTCGCCGTGTCGGCGGGGATCAATCGCTTCAGCGCCACCACCGCCACCGTCCTGTTCATGATCTACTCCGGCCTGAACGGGCTCACGCTGTCGGCGATCTTCGTCATCTACACCAAGGGGAGCTTGGCCAGCACCTTCCTCGTTACCGCCGGCACGTTCGGCGCGATGAGCGTGTACGGCTTTGTCACCAAGCGCGATCTGACCAGCCTGGGCAGCATGCTCTTCATGGTGCTGATCGGGCTGATCCTCGCATCGCTGGTCAACCTGTTCCTGCACAACGAGACGCTCTACTGGATCGTGACTTATGCCGGCGTGCTGATCTTCGTCGGCCTGACCGCTTACGACACGCAGAAGCTCCGCAACTACGCGGTGCAGACCAGTGGCGACAAGGAGATGTCCAACCGGCTGGCGATTTACGGCGCGCTGGACCTGTACCTGGACTTCATCAACCTGTTCCTGTTTCTGCTGCGGCTGATGGGGAATCGCAAATAGTCGTAAGGGGGGACCTACCCATGACCCGGCGTTGCGGTTAGAGTGACGATCCGTGAAGCATGGGAACCCATCGATATCAGGCGCGGGCGCCGTTCAGCAGAACGACGCCCGCGTCGTTCTCGATTCCATCCGCCGCATCGTCCAGATGCTGCGGGTCAGCTCCCGTGCCGCCGAGCGCGACGTCGGGCTGAGCGCGGCTCAGCTCTTCGTGCTCGAAAAGCTCGCGTCGGCGCGTAAGCCGTTGTCCGTCGGCGAGTTGGCTGAGGCGACGCTCACGCATCAGAGTTCCGTTTCCGTCGTCGTGCAGAAGCTGGAAACCGCCGGGCTCGCCGCTCGCGTGCGGTCAACGGACGACGCCCGCCGGGTCGAACTCTCGCTCACCCCTCGCGCTCGCACGCTGCTCCGCAAGGCGCCGCAGGCCGCGCAGGACCGGATCATTAACGCCGTCAGTTCCCTCCCGCCCGCCAAGCGAAAGCAGCTTGCCCAATTGCTGTTTGAGATCGCCGAGAAGGTAAGCGGCGGCGACGGTCAGCCGGCCGTCATGCTGTTTGAAGACCCAGAGTCGGCCAAAGCCCCAGGAAACCCCCGCCCAAGGAACCCCCGCCGTGCCCGAACGCGAAGTTGAGACCTCTGCCACCGTCAATCAAGGCCTGCCCGTCGCCCCCTCGCTGGGGCCGTCGCTGGCGCAGAGCCACGTTCCCATCGCGTCGATGCCGGTCGACGGCCGCGTGGTGCTGATCAGCGGCGTAGCGATCGTGCTCGCCGCCGTGGCGGCGGTCGTCGCGCAGATCCTGATGCACCTGATCTGGTTCATCACCAACGTTTCCTTCCACGGCAAGTTCTCATTCGAGCACGGCATCCCGCCGCAGAGCGTGCTCGGCACGCCGATGGGAAACCATCTGGGGCTCTGGGTGATCGTGGTGCCGGTCATCGGCGGAATCATCGTCGGCTTCATGGCGCGCTACGGGTCGAAGGCGATCCGCGGGCACGGCATTCCCGAAGCGATGGAGCAGGTGCTGCTGAACCAGAGCCGCATCCCCGCGCGGCTGACTTTCTTGAAGCCGCTCAGCGCGGCGGTCGCGATCGGGACCGGCGGACCGTTCGGCGCCGAAGGCCCGATCATCGCCACCGGCGGCGCGCTCGGGTCGCTGATCGGCCAGATCATGCCGACGACGGCGGCGGAACGAAAAACACTTCTTGCCGCCGGCGCGTCGGCGGGCATGGCGGCGACGTTCGGCTCGCCCGTCTCCGCCGTCCTTCTCGCCATCGAGCTGCTGCTCTTCGAATTCCGCCCGCGCTCGATCATTCCCGTCGCTCTCGCCAGCGCCACCGCCACCGGCGTGCGCTGGGCGTTCGACGGCGCGCATCCGGTTTTCGCGATGCCGGACCTCCTGCAGCCGGGCGGGCTGGCGCTGGCCAGCTACATCGCCATCGGCGCGATCGTCGGACTGCTGAGCGTCGTCGTCACGCACGCGGTCTATGCGATCGAGGACGGCTTCGAGCACATGCCGGCGCACTGGATGTGGTGGCCCGCGATCGGCGCGCTCGCGGTCGGCGTCGTTGGATATTTTTACCCGCGCACGCTGGGCGTAGGGTACTACAACATTTCCGACATCATCTCGAATCACCTGACGATCAGCGCCGTCGCGGCACTGGCGCTGTGGAAGTTCGTCTCGTGGTCGATCTCGCTGGGCAGCGGAACGTCGGGCGGAACGCTCGCGCCGTTGTTCACGATCGGCGGGGCGGTCGGCGCGGTGCTCGGCGTCGCCGCCGCCAGGATCTTTCCCGGCGCGGGCATCGATCTGCGCATCGCCGCGCTCGTCGGCATGGCGTCGATCTTCGCCGGTGCATCGCGGGCGCTGCTCACCAGCGCCGTCTTCGCGTTCGAGACGACGCTGCAGCCGATCGGCTTGCTCCCTCTGCTCGGCGGTTGTACGGCGTCGTTCCTCGTCTCCTCGCTGCTGATGCGCAACACGATCATGACCGAGAAGATCGCCCGCCGCGGCGTGCGCGTGCCGGCGGAGTACGAGGCCGACTTCCTCGATCAGGTGCTCGTTCGCGACGTGATCCGCAACAAGCTGGTCACCCTGCACGGGACGCAAACGCTGCAAAGCGTCCGCGACTGGATCGTCTCCCGCGTCCCCGGCTCGACGCACCAGGGCTATCCCGTGCTCAACGGCGACGGTCATCTGCTCGGCGTGCTCACTCGCCGCGCACTGCTCGATCCGGGTAATCGCGCGGAGCAAACGCTGGCGGAACTGATCGCCCGTCCGCCCGTCATCGTCTACGCCGACAACACGCTGCGCGACGCGGCGGATCACATGGTCAATCACGACATCGGCCGCCTGCCGGTCGTCGATCGCGAGACACGGCAGGTGATCGGGATCATCACGCGGAGTGATCTGCTCGGCGCGCATCGACGGCGCCTGAGCGAGAACCTACGACCCGCGGCGTGAATCGATTTGCACCAGGCGACGCCTGCGTCGTGGCGTCTTTTCCGCCGATTCCGTTGGGCGCCGGAGACGCGCCGCACATTCCGGTCGCGTCTGCCAACCCTGCACCCGATGACTCGTCGCGCAACGCTGTACAAGAGCAAACATTCTCATCCGCAGCGCCGGCGTTCGCGTGGCAAGCGAAGGCACGACGGTGTTTGAAATTGCCGCGCAAACGTTGCGCCTCGGCACGCGCGGAGCCGCGTCGCGAATCTTGCGCACGCCCGTACCACTTCGCCGGCAAATCCATACAATCCCCACGCTCTTCACCGGGCGCAGTCGTGCGTGGGAGGCGTCGCGGGTGAGCGAGCAGCAGGTCGCAGGGAGGCGTTGAGTGCGGAGTCAGGGCGCGTCAAGCATCTCCGCACGCGCGCATGAGTGACGAGAGACGAGCGCAGCACGGATGTTGGGTGTCATCAGTAATACCGACGGTCGCGCCGAAGCCGTGGCCGCCGCATTGAACATCTTCCGCGGGAGCGGCAACGTCGCGTTCGTCGTGCACTGCGGCGACGTCGGCGGCAGGCACGTCCTCGACGCCCTCGGTTCCGTCGCCAGCGCGTTCATCTGGGGCGATCGCGACCGCGATCGCATGGGCCTCCTCCGCTACGCCCACAGCCTCGGCGTCGATTGCATGGGCCTGATCGGCGACCTCGAGTTCGACGACAAGAAGATCGCGATCGTGCACGGCGACGACCGCAAGCTCATGCGCCGCCTGCTCGATGAGCAGCAGCACGATTTCCTTCTGGTCGGCCACGAGCTGAGTGTCGAGGATTACACCGTGGGCAAGACGCGCGTCCTCAACCCCGGCCCCCTCTATCGCAGCAGTTCCGGCTCCCAAAACGCGGGCTCGGCGATGCTGCTCGACCCGACGAGCGGCAAGATCAAGCTCGTGCCGCTGTAGAGTCAGACCCCGTCACGTCTCGTCGCTGCTGATCAAGTCGTTATCGTACGCCTCTTCGAGCTTGCGGATGGTGGCGGCGAGCTCCTCGTCCTTCTCCACCGCCGCCGTCACGCGGCTTTCCCAATCGTGGCTCGTCTTGCGCAGTGTGGCCAGGTCGAGCGGCTGATTGAGCATGCGCGAGAGGCGCTTGCTGATCGCTTCGATGCTTAACGGGTTCATGCCGTCGAGATAGCCGGGGATCTCAGCGACGAAACTGAGCATCTCGACGTCGTGACGCTCGGCGTCGTGCAGCAGCAGTGTCGCGAAGCTGCCGGGGCCTTCGTAGTCGCTGAGGCGCACGCCGTACTGCGTCAGCTCCTGCTTCAAGTGCTCGTGCGAGACCGATCCGAAAAGCCGCGGCTCGCGCGTGTGCGGCACCGAGCCGCCGAAGCTCCCGATAAAAATGATCCGCGACACGCCGACCTGCTTGGCCAGCGAGAAGATGCAGTCGGCGTACGTCTGCCACTTCAGGTTCGGCTCTTTGCCGACGAAGAAGACGAGGTTGTTTTCCTTGTCGGCCCAGAAGACGTTGATCGGCATGTCGAACTCTTCGACGATGCCGTCGACGTATTTGACATGCGGTCGGAAGATCGCCGAGATCTCCATCGAGCCCGGGAAGTTGTAGATGTAGAAATCATCCGACGAGATGGTGGCGATGCGCTTCACCTGGCGCTTGCCCATGAGCTGCTTGACGGTGCCGGTGGAAACGTCGCCGCCGTCCATCCAGCCGGTAAGGGCGACGAGGAGCGTGGCGCCGTTCATCTCGGGCGGCTTAAGCGTCTTGAGCTGGCGCGGAGCGGTCATACGGATCATTCTATGCCGCGTGATCGACGGCGAGCGAGGGCGAGAACGCAAACGGGCCGGACGTCACGATGACATCCGGCCCGTCGTACTTTCTCTGTCGTGGGAGCTCGGTCTAGTAGCGATAGTGATCGGGCTTGTACGGTCCGTCGACCGGCACGCCGATGTAGGCCGCCTGCTCCTTACTCATGGTCGTGAGCTTCGCCCCGATCTTCGCCAAGTGCAGCCGGGCGACCTTCTCGTCGAGGATCTTCGGGAGCACGTACACCTTCTTCTCGTACTTCGCGCCATTCGTCGCCAGCTCGATCTGCGCGATCGTCTGGTTCGTGAAGCTGTTGCTCATCACGAAGCTCGGGTGGCCCGTCGCGCAGCCCAAGTTCATCAGGCGACCTTCGGCGAGGATCAACACGCTGTGGCCGTCGGGGAAAGTCCACATATCGTACTGCGGCTTGATGTTCGTCTTCTTGATGCCGGGCACTTTTTTCAGGCCCGCCATGTCCACCTCGTTGTCGAAGTGACCGATGTTAGCGATTACTAACTTATCCTTTCCCTTCGCCATGTGCGCTGCGGTCACGATGTTCGAGTTGCCCGTCGCCGTAATGACGATGTCGGCGTACGGCAGCGCGTCTTCGAGCGTCACGACCTGATAGCCTTCCATCGCCGCCTGTAGCGCACAAATCGGATCCACCTCCGTGACCAGGACCCGGGCACCTTGCCCGCGTAACGACTGACAGCATCCCTTCCCGACATCGCCGTAGCCGCACACCACCGCCACCTTCCCGCTGATCATCACGTCGGTCGCGCGATTGAGGCCGTCGATGAGCGAGTGCCGGCAGCCGTAGAGGTTGTCGAACTTGCTCTTGGTCACGCTGTCGTTGACGTTGATCGCGGGGAACAGCAGCTTGCCGGCCTTTTGCATTTCGTAGAGGCGATGGACCCCGGTGGTCGTTTCTTCGCTGACGCCTTTGACGTTCTTGCCGACGTTCGTCCAGCGCTTCGCATTCGCCGCGATCGTCTTCTTCAGCAGATCGAGGATGACGCCCCACTCTTCCGGCTCGCCTTCCTTGAAGTCCGGCACCTTGCCGGCGGCTTCGAACTCGGTGCCTTTGTGGATGAGCAGCGTGACGTCGCCGCCGTCATCGACGATCTGGTCCGGCCCGGCGCCGTTGCCGAAATCGAGCGCGCGCTCGGTGCACCACCAGTACTCTTCGAGCGTCTCGCCCTTCCAGGCGAAGACGCTGACGCCTTTCGGCTCCGCCGGCGTGCCGGTCGGGCCGACGACCACCGCCGCCGCCGCGTGATCCTGCGTCGAGAAGATGTTGCACGAGCACCAGCGAACGCTCGCCCCGAGCGACGTGAGCGTCTCGATGAGCACCGCCGTCTGAATCGTCATGTGCAGCGACCCGACGATCTTCAAACCCTTGAGCGGCTGCTGCTTCGCATACTCCTCGCGCACCGCCATCAGCCCGGGCATCTCCTGCTCGGCGAGCATGATCTCCTTGCGTCCCCACTCCGCCGCTTCACCGAACTTCGCGAGGTCGCTCGCGTTGGCGACCTTGAACTCGAGTTGTCCGGAAGCTTGATCGAGCCCCTTGCGCGGCTCGCTGGAAGTCTTCTGCCGATTCGCGTCCGTCATCACAGTCCCGGTGGCCATGGCGATTGATCTCCTGAATGGGTTTGGTGGCGAAAGTCGAAGGACCGGAATGATAAGCCCGCCGTGGGCGGCCTCAAGCATCCATCCGTTGATCCGGATGGATTGTTACACCCTTTGTCGCGTCGGATGTCAAGCCACTGCGAAAAATTGACTTAGATCAACATTAAAGTGCCCAGCGCGAAATGCCGACTTGACTTAAGTCAATCAAGAGGTACGATGCCCTATGAGGAGCCAAATGCGGCGGGCGGAAATGAAAGGGTTTTATGGGGAAGGCGACGCATCAAGCCGCCCTCGACGCATACCGCAAAGTCCTGATCGAATTGGGCTCGGTCACAGGATACATCCAATGGAAGCCGGTCCCGCTCGACTGGCTGCACCGAAATCTGTCGAACGTAACCGTTCGTCTCATTCATGAGGCGATGATTTCGCATGCAATCGCTGGTGGCACAATCGATCAGGTCGTCGAGAAACGCCCCTTATGGATTCAGTGGCAATTCCACTACGACATCCGCCTCCCCATTCTCGATCGCCGCATCTACATCGAAACGGTCTTTGAGCACGAGCCTTGCTTGGAAGACTGCACGATATGGGTCGTAAGCCTGCACGACCAATGACCGATCGAATTTAAGGGACTCATCATGGCTGAAAATCACGTGAAGGCGTCTCCTGCAAATCGGCAGAAGAAGTATCCCATTCGGTGCATCGAATGTGGTGAAAAGGAGGTACGTCCCGCTCTTATAGATCACCAGGTGAAGGTGAGGCACGATGGCCGTGAGTACCAACTGAGGCTCGACGCGCTTCCGGTCACGAAGTGCAACGCATGCGGCCATCTTTATTTCACACAGGAGTCCGATGACGCGATCAGTTTAGCTCTGCGCGAAAAACTCGGGCTGCTGACGATAGATCAGATTCGAACAAACCTCGAATCGCTGGGTTTACGGCAGAAGGATGCTGCCGAACGATTGGGCATCGCAGCCGAAACACTTTCGCGATGGCTTTCCGGCGCGATGATTCAATCCCGTGCGATGGATAACTTGCTTCGTGGCTTTTTTGCGTGTCCTGATCTTCGGGACAAACTGCGCGGTTGTCGGCCGGATCGAGAATTCGGCGTATTGCACGAGGAGTCCCGGAGTTCGCTCACGTCTTTTGAATTTGAAGACGATGTCAAGTGGAAGTGGCCCGAGAAGTGGCAGGCAGAAGCGCCTCAGCAACCCGCCATCGGCGGAGGTGATCAGATGGCGTGCGAGGAAGAGGAGTGCATCGCCGCGTAACAGAGACCATTATGACCGCTGGAACGCCTGACGAAACATCGAAGGAGCTGTTTGAGAAGGTTCGGCAAGTGGCCGACCGAGTGCAGATTCTCGACATCAAGCTGCTTGAATGTAGGGCGGAGCAGAAGATGCCTGAAGAGGAATTGCCTCGACGCATAACGACGAACATCAACGCTGAATGCCATTTCGATCCGGATACTTTGCGCCTCACGGTGTATCCGCATTTACAACTCGTCGTGAAGCGACACGATGCATCGCCCGCCGACTGTTTTCTCCGCATTGAGGCGCGGTTTGCCCTCATGTACGCGCTTCGATCTCCCGAGGGACTGGAACAAGAGCATTTCGACGCGTTCGCGGAGCGAAACGGCATATTCAACGTATGGCCGTACTGGCGTGAATTCGTACAATCGATTACCATTCGGATGGGGTTGCCCTCACTTACTGTTCCCGTATTCCGGGTGGGCACTTCAAAGCTGAAACAAGACACGTCGTTTCCCAATCCGCGAGCGTCGAAGCAGATTGGCGTCACATTGCGCAGTGGAAGCAAAGAGGAAGATTAGGCCTCACCACGCGTTAGAAAGGAGGATCGTTAGTCGAGCTGAAGTCATCCGGGG
>JAICTV010000072.1 GCA_025936175.1 Phycisphaerae bacterium | reverse complement strand
GTCGGCATGGGCGTGCTGCCGCTGCAATTCAAGAGAGGGCAGACGCGCGCGTCGCTGGGCCTGACGGGCACCGGCGTGTTCGACATCCAGATTCCGGCCCAGATTGTCCCGCAGCAAGAGATCCGTGTGATCGCGCGCTACGAAGGCGCTCCGGCAATCGAGTTCGATGCCATCAGCCGCATCGACACGCCGGTGGAGGCCGAGTACTACCGCAACGGCGGAATCCTGCACACGGTGCTGCGGAATATGCTCAAGGGCGGGCGATAGACGCGGCGACTATTTCACCGCCGGCTTCACGTCGCCGCCGCTCGTGTAGGCGGGCGGGCAGTAGAAGTTCAGCGTGATCATCCGCGATCGGCCGGTGTTGGTGATCTTGTGCGCCTCGCGTTTCTCGATCAAAAGCAGCGAGCCTTCCTTGAGCGCGACGCTGCGCTTGCCGACGACGGCGCGGCCGGAGCCGGCGACGACGAAGAGCCACTGCTCGGCTTTCGGATGCTCGTTGACGACGTCATCCGAAGAGCTCTGTCCCGGCCGCAGCGTCATCATCGCCGCCTGCGCGGAGCGCGTGCTCTCGAGGATGTCGAACATCGAGCGGTATTTGTGCGTGACGATGTGCCTCATGCGCAGCGTTGTATCGCGCCGCCGCCGGCAATGTCGCCGCTCCAAATGTCATGCTTAGGTACTCCGAAGCATCCCGGTCGGAAAACCAGAATCCTTCGCGGGTACGCGGAGAGGCAGTCTTAAGAACTCAAAGGCGTCGAATCCTACGCGTCGTCATGCTGAGGTAATCCGAAGCATCTGCCCACCCGCACGCAGATGCTTCGGAGTCCCTCAGAGGTGTTTATTTACAGAGCCGAGAACGCTGCAAGGCGTGTCATCCTGAGCGTACTCGCGAAGGATCTGCGTCGTCGAAGCCAGATGCTTCGGATTACCTCAGCATGACGTCACGGGCGTGTGATCTTCTTAAACACCCTCTCGGCATGACACTCGCGTGGCCGGCTTGTTATCCAACCTCCCACGATCGACATGTTCGCAGCATCGCACCAGCAGCAGTGGGTAGAACGATCGGCAAAGGAGGATGTGGTGCCTGCGCGTGGCCGGATCGACCCCGTCGATCACTTTGCATGATAAAGTAAGTGCCGACAACCCTGGCGAGGCACGTGCGTTGCAGTTGCGATCCTCCCAGGAGACTGATTTATGTCAAAGCAGAACAAGATTGCGCGATTGACCTCGCCGGCTTCTAAAGGCGCCCGCGGCCGGACAATGAAGACGATCGAGCGCGATCCGGAGGTCACAGAGAAAGGCGCGGTCGAGCTCGAGAAGCGCACCGAAGTCAGCCGACCCGTCGGCAAGAGCAGCCAACGCGGCGGAAAAAATCGCGGCGACCGGCGCGACATGAATAAGACCTACACCGGCAACGCCCGCCACGCCGCCCGCGGCAACACGCCGCGCGCCGACGTCTCGACGCGACGACGATAAATCGACCCTAACAGAAAGCGACCGCTGGCATCATCGTTGCGACTCCTCTTCAGCGGAGGTCACAACGATGAACAACATCGATCAACTGCGTAACAATGACATGATGCGTCACCTGCTAGATGCGCTCGAGCGGGGCAAGGACATCGGCCACTACGGCCGGCTCGTCTTCGCGATGATCGCCTGCCATTTTCTCGACGACGACGAGCTCACCGAGCAACTGGCCAAGTGCAAGGGCTTCGACCAGGAGCAGGCCCGTGCGCTGGTGATGCAGGTCAAATCGCGCGGCTACAGCCCGCCCAGGCCGGACAAGATCCGCCAGTTCCAGGAGCAGCAGGATTTCCCCATCTGCCCCGGCGGCGATCCGGACGCGTGCAACGTGTACAAGAACCTCAATTTCCCGCCGGAGGTGTATGAGCACATCCAGCGGTACTACGAGGAGAAGGCGAACGCGAACGCTTAACGCGCCCCGCGTGCCCAGTGCGTCTGTCCATGCTGAGGTACTCCGAAGCATCCGGGTGGCCGCGACGAGATCCTTCGGAATACCTCGGGCGACAATTAGCTCGATCGCCGCGCGCTTTGTGCCATCGGACACGCTGGCGCTATACTCCGCGACATGCTTCCGACCAGCACCGATGTGAAGATTGCCGTCAAAGCGAAAGCCGCGGATCAAGCCGACGCCGTCGTCGCGTTCGTGACGCAGGATGCGCCGTCGGTCGAATCCGGTCTGCTGCCGCAACGCGCGCGGCCGGCGGCGGACCGATTGCTGTCGGCGGGCGTCATCCGCGGCCGGGCGAAAGAAATCGCGTTCGAGCTCGTTGAGCCGGCGTCAACGCAAGGCAGCCACTGGCGCGTCTTCGTCGTCGGACTCGGACCGGCGGAGAAGGTGACGGCGGAGTTGATCCGTCAGGTTGCCGGCAAAATTCTCCGCGCGCTGCGCAAACATCGGATGAGCGATGTCGCGGTCATTCTACCGGAGTTGGAAGCGGTGACGGCCGCTGCAGCGGCTGACGCCATCGTGACGGGGATTTTTCTCGCGGCGTTCCGCTATGACGAATACCGCGGGACCGCGCAGAAGAACGACGATGATGAGAGGTCGCTCGGAATGACCTTCACCATAGTCACTGCCGAGCGGGACCTCGCCGGCGTCCGCGCCGCGGTCGACCGCGCGCGGATCATCTGCGACGGCCAGAACTTCGCGCGCACGATCGCCAGCCGACCGGGCAACAACATCAATCCCCCGTCGCTCGCCGTCGTCGCGCAGCGGCTCGCCAAGGATGCGGGCCTCGGCATCAAGGTCCTCGACGAGAAGGAGATGGCCCGGCTTGGCATGGGCGGCATCCTCGCCGTCGGCGCCGGCAGCGAACACCCCCCGCGGATGATCGTGCTTGAACATCGGGTCGCGCGCCTCGGGTCTCGGGTCTCGGGGAAATCCCCGCGCCGCGGCAAATCTAAACCCGATACCCGAGACCCGAGACCCGTCCTGGTCATCGGCAAATCCATCACCTTCGACACCGGCGGCATCTCGATCAAACCTGCGGACAAGATGCAGGAAATGATCTTCGACAAGTGCGGTGGGATGGCCGTGCTCGGTCTGATGTATGCCGCCGCCAAGTTAAAACTTCCGCTGCACATCGTCGGCATCCTCTCCAGCGCGGAGAACATGCCCGGCGGGCGCGCGTATCGCCCCGGCGACATCCTCCGCATGTACAACGGGGTCACCGTCGAAGTCACCAACACCGACGCCGAGGGGCGCCTCGTCCTCGGCGACGCGCTCGCCTGGGGCATCGAGACGTACAAGCCCACCGCCGTAGTCGATCTTGCCACGCTGACCGGCGGCGTCGTCGTCGCACTCGGCAACACGATGGCCGGCGTCATGACCAACAGCGACGATCTCATGGCCGAGCTGCAACGCGCCGCCGATGCGAGCGGCGAGAAGATCTGGCGGCTGCCCGTCGGCGACGAGCAGCGTGACATGCTCAAGAGCAACTTCGCCGACATCGTCAACGCCGCCGGCCGCGCCGCCAGCCCACTCACCGCCGGTGCGTTCCTCAGTCACTTCATCCCGCCCGACGACAGCATCCCCTGGGCTCACCTCGACATCGCCGGCGTCGCCGACACCGACAAAGAGCTGCCATATTACGCCAAAGGTGCGACGGGATGGGGCGTGCGGACGCTGGTCGAGTGGGTGACGTCGCGCGTCGCGCCGGTGGCCGCGCATGCGACGCCGAGACCGGCCGGGGGATGAGCGCATTGCCAATTTGCAATTTGCGATTTGCATTTGAATCAAATCGCAAATTGAAAATTGCAAATGGCAATCACCGATGCCCGAAACCTTCCTCATCCTCCTCGCCGGCGGCATCATGCTCGCCGCGGCGATTTCCGATCCGAACCAGGTGACGCTCCTGTGGCTGCGCCTCTGCGGTATCCTCGCGCTGGTGATGACGGGCCTGTCGATCTTCTTCCTCGCCCGCCGCGGCGGCGTGATCTCCACCGACGCCTGGTTCACCAACGCCGCGTGCGCCGTTGCGATCCTGGGCCAACTGGGCTTCGTGCAGATCGGGCAGCGGAAGATGCAGCAGATCCTCGGCTTCCTCGCGTTCTTCCTCGCGATCCAGATCGGCGCGAGCTACATCGGCGCGACGCCGTTCGCGTCCTACGCGAGCGCGCTCGGCATCGCCGCGATGACGGGACTGGTGCTGATGGACATGCTCCTCGGCCACGCGTATCTGACGGCGTCGAAGATGACGATGGCGCCGTTCCGCCGGCTCAACACCATGCTCGCCGGGACGATCCTCTGGCGCGCTCTCGTCGCCGGCGGTGCGACGTACCTGATGACGCGACAAATCTGGCTGCGGGATGGACTCTTTATCCTGACGCGCTGGCTGGTGGGGCTGATGGTGCCGGCGGCCTTCGTCCACATGGCCCACGACTGCATCAAGCGCCGCTCGACGCAATCCGCGACCGGCATTCTCTACGTCGCCGGCGTGCTGATCTTCATCGGCGAGATCGTGGCGCTCTACCTCGTCCGCACGAACGGCTTGCCGTTTTGATTTCTGGTTCCCTCACCCTTGCAGGGAGAGGGTAGACGCGTGGGAGAACTAACGATCGTCGCCGGCGTGGAAGGTCTCTACCCTCACCCCAGCCCTCTCCCTGCAAGGGCGAGGGAGCAAATGCAGATGCAAATCATTCCGCTGCCGGCTTCGCATCCTTCTCGCCGCGGATCAGGATGATGCACACTGTCGCCGGCGAAGCCTTCTTGTAAATCGCCTCGGTGTCGAGCTTCTCGCCCGCCTTGCCGGCGTCGAACGTCGTCTTGTACTTGTCTCGGTTTTTCTCGAGGAACTTGCGGACCTGGCCGGCGCTGAGCGCCTTGCCGTACGTCTCGGTGTACGCGGTGAGCCCGGCGCTGACGACGCCGATCACGTTGCCGTAATGATCGACCAGCGGCCCGCCGCTGTTGCCGTGCGTGATCTTGCACGTCAGCGTCACGTGGTACGGCTCGGGAGGATTGACGCTGCTCACGGTGCCGCTCGTCACCTGCATGCTGTAGCCCATCACGCTGCCGACGGGAAAACCGAGCGCCGAGCACTCCGCGCCGGGCGACGGCTCATCGTCTTTGGCGAATTGCAGAAAGGGCAGCGGCTTGTCGGTTTTGATCTTCAGCAGCGCGACGTCCGCGTCGTCGTCGATCGCAACCACTTCCGCCGTCTTCTCGGTCTTGTCCGCAAAGCGGCACATGAACGTGACGCCTTTTTCCTTGGCGACGTGACGATTGGTGAGGATGTACCCGTCGGCGGAGACGACGAACCCGCTGCCGTTGCCGATGACGCCCGGCCGCCCGCCGCCTTCCTCGTCATCGCCTACATCTCCCGCTTTCTCTTTCCCGTGCGGGCGGACGTAGATCCAACTCTGCCGCCCGTCGATCACGCCGTGCTTATGCGCCAGCAGCGTCGCCTCCTCCATGATCGGCCGCACTTTGGTGTTGTTCTCGCGCATGCCGGGAGGCGCCTGCGCGATCGAGTTGACCAGGTTCTGCGTGATCTCCTTGGAGTCTTCGAGCTGCGCGGCCTTGTACGCGGTGAGGACGGACTGCTCATAGTGCTGGCGGAAGTTGTAGGCGATGGCGAGGTCCGTCAGCGTCGCCGCGGAATTCGGCCGCAGCTTCGCCGCCTGCTCCAGCGACTTGATCGCCTGGTCGTACTTCGCATTGCCGCCCTTGGCGAGATAGAAGTAGCCCAGCTCGAAATTCGCTTCCCAGTTGTTCGGATAGATGCGGACGGCTTCCTCGAGCTTGGAGACGGCCTTGAGCGTCTGCTCGCCCTGCATCGAGTCCGCTTCCTTCAGCAGATCGCGCACGCGCTGGAGGAGCTTCTTGCGCTCCTCGCCGCCGACCCACTTGCCGTTGATCTTTTCCGCGTGATCGGCGTCCAGCTTTTTCCACTGCTCGAGCTCCGCCTTGGCGGCCGGAAGATCGGCCGAAGCAGGGTTGTTGTCGATGAAGCTCTGCCACAAGCCGACCGCCGCGAGCGGGACGTCGACCAGGTTCGCCTTGCTCTTGGTCTCCGCGAACGACATCGCGGCGGACGCCACGGTGGGGGAGGGCGAGGCTGCCGCCGGCGCGCTGACCGTCGGAGCTGCAGGCGTTGGCGCGACGGTCGGCGCGGCGGATGCCGCACCTTTGGTGATCGACGCCACGTCCGACTTCAAAACGATCTTCGTTTCGCCGCTCGTCAGCTTGATCCAGTACTTCTCCCCCTGCGGCACGACGCGGCCTTCGAGCCTGGTCCCGTCATTCAAAGTGATGACGTCGCCCAGCGCAAGACCCGCGAGAAACAGCAACAAAAGAGGCACAAATGCGAAGCGAACTCGCATGGCATCACCTGTATATGACAAGGTTTAGCAACGAAGGTCGGAGTTTAACTCCCCGCTGCGATCGATCGACAACAAAAAGTACGATCTCACACGCGTTTGGTTTACATCTTGTCCCGAAATCGCGGGGGCTGGCGCGATCTCGCCTTCCCTTGCCTCCGTAACGCTGTTTCCTTATACTCCTCGCCCCTTAATCAGCCGAGAAGTCTAGCTTTAGGAAACGAATGCCGACGATCAATCAGCTCATCAAGAAGCCGCGCCGCAGCCTGGCCCGCATCAACAAGGTCAAAGACCTTCAGGCCTCCCCGCAGAAGCGCGGCGTGTGCCTGCAGGTCAAGACGATGACCCCCAAGAAGCCCAACTCGGCGCTGCGGAAAATCGCCCGCGTCCGCTTGAGCAACGGCAAGGAAATCACCGCCTACATCCCCGGCGAAGAACATAACCTTCAGGAACACTCGATCGTGCTCGTCCGCGGCGGCCGCGTGCGCGATCTCCCGGGCGTGCGTTACCACATCGTGCGTGGCACTCTCGACGCGCTCGGTGTCGACGGTCGCAAGCGCAGCCGCTCCAAGTACGGGACAAAGGCAGGTAAGTGACGGTCGTCGTTCACTTCCATCTGGCCGCGTCGTTTGCGACGCGCGCCTCGTTATTCATCCGGAGTATTCCGATCGCGTCGATCGGGAGAAACATCAGTTAAGGAAACGGAAAGGTTTCGGTAGCAGAAAATGGCATTCAAGAAGTTCACCGCGAGCGAGGACATCCTCAAGCCCGATCCTCGCTACAATTCCAAGCTCGTCAGCAAGTTCATCAACTGCCTGATGTGGGACGGCAAGAAGACCGTCGCGCAGAAGGTCTTCTACGGCGCGATGGATTCGGTCACCAAGAAGATGAAGGACGTTCCGCCGCTCGAGATCTTCGAGACCGCCGTCAACAACGTGAAGCCGTACGTCGAAGTGCGCTCGAAGCGCGTCGGCGGCGCCAACTACCAGGTCCCCATGCAGGTGAACAAACGCCGCCAGCAGAGCCTGGCGTTCCGCTGGATCATCGACGCCTGTCGCGAACAAGGCGGCAGGCCGATGAGCGAGCGCCTCGGCGATGAGCTGATGGCCGCCTTCAAGAAGGAAGGCAAGGCGATGGCCACGCGCGACAACACGCACCGCATGGCCGACGCGAACAAGGCGTTCGCGCACTTCGCGTGGTAGTTCGTCGGTCGCGAAGCTAAATCGATCCTTCGCAGCCGCGGACGCAAATCCGCGGTTCTTTTTGCGCGTCGATCCAAAACAAAAACCGCGAGCACGGAGCTCGCGGTCTTGAGTCGACAACTCGGTTGACGTCACGGCGGCATTACCGCCGCTTCGCCCTCGAGCTGTGGAGGGTTTCGCTCGCAAACGACAGCTTTGCGAGCATCCGGCCGAACGACGTGGTCAGCCCCGCCGACGTTCCGGTGCTGCGAGGCACCGACGTCCTGCGAACGCTGACCTGTCGACGAACAACACTTCGGGCCATGCACGACCTCCTTCGTTGAAAGACACGGACCCGGCGGCAAACTAATCCCGTCTCGCGGCGTCGCAAGCGATTTTTCGTCTTTCGCGACAGACCGATAATCTTTTCCGCGATTTCGCGTCGCCAGTGCGGCTCCTCATCCGCGGCCATTCCACCCGACTGTCATCCCGAGCGGACTTCGGCGAGCTCCCTTAAGGTCTGAGCCTCCGGGTCGAAGACAGTCGAGCCGTACTCCGCGAGGGATCTCGGGATCGAACGGTCTCCCCGTTCGAGATCCCTCGGAGTACCTTGGGATGACGATCCCAGCGACGCGCGTGTTGGAGCCGCGCGCGTGAAGGGGTTGAGGCGAAAAATGCTTCTGTTACAACCGCCGTTCCAATGATCGATCTGAAGGACCTGCGCGAGAATCCCGACCGTTATCGAATCGGCTCCAAGCAAAAGCGCATCGACGTCGACATCGATCGGCTGTTGCAGCTCGATGCGGAACGGCGGTCGCTGGAGACGCGGCGGCAGCAATTGACCGCAGAGAAAAATCAGATCGGCAAGCAGATCGGACAGCTCGCTGGCAAGCTGAAGAAAGCGGCCGGCGATGAGCAGGCGGCGCTGGCGGAGGAGATGAAGAAGCTGCAGGCGCGGCCGACCGAACTCAAAGCCTCCGAGCAGGAACTCGATGCGCAGGTGCAGAAGCTCGATCCGGAGATCGACGCGCTGCTGTTGCGCGTGCCGCTCCCGCCGGATGACGATGTCCCGGTCGGCAGCTCATCGGAAGACAACGTCGAAACCTTCAAGTGGGGAGAGCCGCGGAAGTTCGACTTTCAGCCCAAGAGTCACATTGAGCTGGGCGAGTCGCTGCGTCTGTTCGACGTGGAGCGCGGCGTGAAGCTCGCGGGTTCGCGCAGCTACTTCCTCACCGGCGACGGCGCACTGCTTCACCAGGCGGTGCTGCGCATGGCGCATGACTTCATGGTCCACGAGCAGGGGTTCACGCCGATGACGGTGCCCGTGCTCGTGCGCGAAGAAGGCATGCGCGCGACCGGATTCTTCCCGGCGGGCCGCGAGCAGGCGTATCGCGTCGGCGAGGTCGATGAGCCGGCCGAGACGGTCCGCTTCCTCACCGGCACCGGCGAGGTCGGCCTCACCGCGTTCCACATGAACGAAGTGCTCGATGAGGCCGAGCTGCCGAAGAAATACGTCACGGTCAGCACGTGCTTCCGCCGCGAGGCGGGCACGTATGGCAAGGACACCAGCGGCCTCTATCGCATCCACCAGTTCGACAAGGTCGAGCAGGTCGTCATCTGCAGGAACGACAACGAAGAGAGCAAGATGTGGCACCGCAAGATGCTCTCGTTCAGCGAAGAGATGCTCCGCCGGCTCAAGCTGCCGTACCGATTGCTCCAATGCTGCACGGGCGACCTCGGCCCGAAGAACGCGAGCATGATCGACGTCGAAACGTGGATGCCCTCGCGCAACGCGTACGGCGAAACGCATTCGGCCAGCCGGCTTTACGATTTCCAGGCGCGGCGCTCCGGCATACGCTACAAGACCGTCGGCGGAAAAACGCTGTTCTGCCACACGCTCAACAACACGGTGATCGCCAGCCCGCGCATTCTCATCCCGATCCTCGAGCTCTATCAGAATGCCGACGGCAGCGTTACGATTCCCGAGGTCCTGCGGCCGTACATGAACGGCCGCGAGCGCATCAGCAAATCCGGATAGCGAGAGAAACGCACATGCTCAAATCCCAACTCCTCCACCCGCAGATCCTCCACGCCTTGGCCCGCGCAGGCCACGGCGCGAAAGTGCTCATCTCCGACGGCAACTACCCGCACTGGCCCAAGCACGGGCCGAACGCGGAAGTCGTCTTCCTCAATCTCTCGCCCGGGCAGTTGCTGGTGACGGACGTGCTCAAGGCACTGCTGACGGCGATCCCGGTCGAGAAGGCGGAGGTGATGGATTACGCCAAGACCGGGCCCAACTCCCTGCCGCAGGACCCGCCGATCTGGAACGAGTTCCGCCAGGTCCTGCACGACAGCGGGGCGGATCTGGAGCTGGAGAAGATCGAGCGCTTCAAGTTCTACGACGTCGCCGGCGAGAAGGAAGTCTGCCTGACCGTCGCCACGGGCGATCAGCGCATCTACGCGAACCTGCTGCTGACGATCGGCGTCGTGAAGCCGGCGAAGTAGTCCGGCTCGTTAACCGCCGTCTGCGAAAGCTGTCATCCCGAGGTACTCCGAAGGATCTGCCTGCCCGCGCGCAGATTCTTTTGAGCACCTCAGCGCGTATTCATTAACACGGATTAGAACGTTGCCACGATGTCATCCTGAGCGGTACTCCGCGAAGGATCTGGGAGCGGGAAGGCAGATGCTTCGGAATACCTCCGCATGACAACACGGTCCTGTCCCGCTTCTTAAGCACCCTCTCCGCATGACGCACGGCGAAGGCATGGTGCTCGACAGCTACGTCGCCGCCAGTTCGCGCTGATACCGCCGCATCAGCGCGGCACGCGATGCGACGCCGATCACGTGCGCCGAATTGCCCGGCAACGCAACCGGCAGTCGGCTCACATCGTGCGCGGAGAACTGATCCAGCACCGTTGCCAGATCATCGCTTGTCCTCAGCACCGGAATGCTCGCCCGCATCACTTCGCTCACCAGCAGCAGCGGGACGGCCTCACGGTCCCACAGCGCCGCCTTGACGTCATCGCCCGTGAGCATGCCGGCGTAGTTTCCGCGCTCGTCGTTGACGACCAGATCATTCGCCCCCGTCGCCAGCGTCAACTCCAGAGCGCGCTCGAGCGGATCACCGATGCGCACGACCGTCGCCGGCTCCAGGTCGATCTGCTCGAGCGTCATGCGGCGGAGAAGCGTCAGATCATTGCCCGTTCCGACGCGCACGCCGCGCAGGCGGAGGCTCAACGTATAGATCGAGTCGCGGCTGATCGATCGGGCGATGCCGGTAGCGACGATGGTCGCGAGCATCCCGGGGAGGATCACGTTGTAGTTGCCGGTGACGTCCACGAGGATCAGCACCGCGGCGAGCGGCGCGTGCACCACCGCCGCCAGCACCGCGCCCATGCCGACGAGTGCGTACGCCTCCGGCGGCAGCGTGCTCGATACACCGGCGTGTTGCAGCAGCATTCCGAGCGCGCCGCCCGCGACCGCGCCGAGGAACAGCGACGGCGCGATGATCCCGCCCGCACCGCCGCTGCTCAATGTCAGGCACGTCCCGACGAGCTTCGCGAAGACCAGGCAGAGCAGGATGATGACGAGCCAGCCCCACTCCATCTGCCCGTAAAATCCGGGCGAGAGCATCGCCTTCACCGCGCCGTAGCCGTCCCCGAAGAACGCCGGCATGGAATACTGTTCAAACGGGATGAACTTCGGCCGGTTGAGCAGGAGCTTGCCGAAGACCAGCACGTAGAACACGCCGATCACGCCGAGCATCGCGCCGCCGAGCGCCGGCTTGATGAGCTTCGAAGCCTTCAGCCGGCCGAAAAATTTCTCCGAGGCGAACATCAGCCGCGTCAGCGCGACGCCGACGACACCGCACACGACGCCCAGCAGCAGGAAGTTCCCCACGTTGTTCAGCGTGTACCCGCCGGCGCCGGCGGATTGCTGCAGCGGCATGTTGAAGATCGCGCGGTAGCCCTCGTCCGGAAACAGCCAGGCGAAAATCGAGCGCGTCGCGAAGTTGGCGATGACGCTGGCGATGACCAGCGGCGTGAGCGTGCGGATCGAAAAATCCCGCAGGATCACCTCGAGCGTAAAGAGCAGTCCGCCGATCGGCGAGTTGAAGATCGCGCTGATGCCGGCAGCCGAGCCGCAGCCGATCAGCACCGGCATCTGCGCTTTGGCGACGTTGAAGACGCGTCCGATCCCGGACGCAATGCCCGCGCCGATCTGCACGATCGGCCCTTCGGCGCCCGCGGAGCCGCCGCTGCCGATGGTGACGGCGGAGGTCAGGATCTTCTCGATCGCCGACCGCGCCCGGATCACGCCCCCGCTGCGCATCACCGACTCGATCACGTCCACCATCCCGTGACCTTCGCGCTCCCGAAAGACATACTGACTGAGCAACCCCACGCACAATCCGCCCAGCGCGGGAAGAAAAACCAGCAGCCACATCCCGCGACCGTACA
Organism: Phycisphaerae bacterium; assembly: GCA_025936175.1. Classification (GTDB taxonomy): domain Bacteria; phylum Planctomycetota; class Phycisphaerae; order Tepidisphaerales; family Tepidisphaeraceae; genus JAICTV01. The sequence continues at coordinate 8,957 of JAICTV010000072.1, read as the reverse complement.
GAAAACCCTGCCCGCCGCTGGCGTAGAGCAACTCGCGAATGTGCTTGATCAATTCATGAAACGCCACCGCAGCGGCGGCGGTGACGACGCCGATCAGGAACGCGAGGATGAGCAGGAACGATTCTTCCCCCAGCCCGAAGCGCGCCAGCAGGCGATGCGTGAGGAGTCGAAGCGGTCCCCCGATCGCGCTGAGCCAGCGAAGCATCGATCGCAAGATACTGGCGACGCCCTCTGACGCAACGCGCGATCTCCCGACGAACGCATCGCCCGGGCTCGCCCGGGGCATTTCGCAAGGCGAATTGCAAATGCCCCCGGCCAAGGCCGGGGCGATGTGACAGCGCGTCCTGACATCGTTACAATCCGCCGCTCGCGCGAAGCGCACCACGGCCCCGTGGCGGAATTGGCAGACGCGCTGGATTCAAAATCCTGTGCCCTTACGGGCGTATCGGTTCGACTCCGATCGGGGCCATTATTCGTTGCCACGTTCCTTCTCTTCCCGCGCTCTCTCTCTCCCATGTCATGCTGAGGTACTCCGAAGCATCTGGGTGTGGGCACGCAAATGCTTCGCGAGAAACGCAATATGACAATTCAGGCGGGAGCGATCGGCTCGGGCCTTACTCAACGATCAGATCGCCCGTCACCTTCACCGGATTGGCCATCGTCCATCGATTGGGCGAAGTCGCGATGACCGCGTCATGAATGGCCTTGAACTGCTCCGGCGTGCCGTCGCCCTTGACGCGGATGGTGTAGTGCAGCGATTCATAGCCCGGTTTCGTCTTCGCATCGAGCGCGAGCACGCCGCGAAGATCGAGCTCGCCATGCGATTCGATCGAGAGGCTTTCGATCGTCACGCCTTGCAGCGTCGCGATCGCGACATAGCCGAAGACCATGCAGGCGTTCACCGCCGCCATCAGGACTTCCTGCGGGTTGGGCGCGGCGCCGGTGCCGGCGAGTTCCTTCGGCTCATCGATGGGGATGACGAAGTTCCTGGCAATGTGCTTGCCGTGCAGGTCATAGCCGTTGACGCGGGATTCGGATTTGGCGCCGCCGCGCCAGGTGGTCGAGACGCCAAAGCGCGCCTGCGGGTCGCACGCTCCCCCGCATGCGGCGCGGGCCGCCAGTTGTTTCAGCGCCGCCGGCTCGATGCCATTACCGTTTCGTGACATTGTGGCTGTTGTGCTCATTGGGGTTCTCCTTTGTTTCGTTTGAGCGACGCGAGAACCCTAGCCCCCGCCCGCCGCGTGAGAAGTTGACTGCAAGTACACCCGCGGTTGACTCTCAGTCACCTTGCGGATGCTACAATCGCAAGTTATGGCAATCGTCGAACGTGCAAAGACAGCCGCCGAGCTGCTCGGCGCTCCGCCGGCCGCGAAAAATGGACGCGAGCGACTGATCGACCAGGCGATCGACTTGTTCTACCAGCACGGTTTCAACGCCGTCGGCCTCGATCAGATCCTCGACGCCGTCGGCGTGACCAAGACCACCTTCTACAAACATTTCGAGAGCAAGGACGACCTGATGGTGGCGGCGGTCCTCCGCCGCGACGAATGGGAACGCCAGGCGTGGGCGCGCGCGATTCAAGCGCGCGCCGCCGACGATCCGCGGGCGCAACTGCTCGCGCTCTTCGACGTTTTGCATGACTGGTTCAACGCTTCCGATTTCCGCGGCTGCATCTTTCTCAACACCGCCGCCGAGTTCCCCAATCCGCACGATCCCGTCCACCAGGCCGCCGCCGCGTACAAGCGCAGAACGCGGGATGCCTGGCGCGACATGGCCGCCGCCGCCGGCGCAACCGACGCCGAAACCTTCGCCGATCATTTCGCCATCCTGATCGAAGGCACGCTGATCCTTCGACAGGTCCATGGCCGCGACGACGCCGCGGTCGTCGCCAAAAAGATGGCGGAGCAACTGCTCGAGCAGTACATCCCCAAGCGACGCAAGAAGGCTCCGCTCGCGACGACCCCGACAGACTGAAATGGGGGAAGGTGGGCGCAGGATCTAAGCCGGAGGCTTTCAGGGTAAGTTCGGGTCGACACTTATGTCATGCTCAGGTACACGGGTACTCGCGAAGCGGGTGATCCAAGCATCTGTGTTCCACGGCGAGCCGCTTCCGGCTGGCAGCCAGATCCTTCGCGGAGTACCGCTCAGGATGACGGCCTACCAATGCTACAGGCGAACGCGCGCCGCTCCGATTAGCCCCCGGTCGTCAGAGCGATCAGCGCTGAATCGCGGGGTCGTTACGGACTCGCCGCGAAATCCTTCGCCATCCGCGGATACAGATCGATCCGCTCGTTCGTGTCATACCGTCCCGCGCGCGGGTGATGCCCGCCGGGGGCGGTGGTGGCGGGGGAGGTCGAAGCATCGTGCGGCGTGAAGATCGCTTCGTGATGCCGCGTCGGTTCCCAAATGAATGTGCCGATGCCGCGGCGATCGGGGATGTTGAAGACGATCTCGTTCAGCTCACGCTTGTGATACGAGTACTCCGCCGCGAGCAGGCCGAATTGCGGATAGCGTGCCGCGAGGTCTTCGAAGTTCGCCTTCCATCGCTCGGGGGAAATGTTGGCGTTGCACGACAGGCCCAGAATGTCGAACTTCACCCCGCGCGCGAGCAGCCCGTCGAGCCACCATCGGACCGCGGCATTGTTCGCGCCTTTATCACTGTGCAACACGATCAAAACCGAAGGGTCGGCGGCATGCGCGGCGGCGATGCCGGATTTGACCAGCTCCGCGAACTCATCGAAATGCTCGGGGATTCTGCCCCGCGGCCACAGCATGCCGTTGGTGATTTCATTGCCGATCTGCACCATCTGCGGCGGCGTCTCCTGTTTCCTCAGCGCGCTCAGCACCTCGAACGTGTGCTGATAAACCGCCTTGCGGAGTCTGTCCGCATCCAGCGATTCCCACGCCGCCGGCGTGAACTGCTTGCCGGGGTCGGCCCAGGTATCGCTGTAGTGCAGATCGATCAGCAGCGTCATTCCGGCATCGTGAACTCGTTTTGCCATCACGAGCGTGTGCGGCAGATCGCAGAATGCTTCCTTGCTCGTCGCCGCGTATCCCTTCGGCGCGGCGGGGTTGACGAAGACGCGCAGACGGATCGCATTGAAGCCGCGATCCTTGAGGATCTGAAAGACATCCTTCCGCTCGCCGCGATCGTAGAACGTCGCTCCGCTGGCTTCGTCTTCCTGCACCCAGGAAATGTCCGCGCCGATGAGAAACGGCGCGCTGCGATGAAACGGCTGCGTCGCCGGCGCGGCGCCTACCAGCAGCAGGAGCACCAACCCGATCAACAACGCGCGGACATGAGCAAATCTCATGGCGACTCCGACAACGACAGCAAGTGTCCGTCCGGATCCTTGAACCACGCCACCTTCGTCCCGCTCGGCGCGAGCCAGATGCCTTCGGCATCCTGCTTGATGAAGTCGTAGCGCTCGAACGTCACCCCGCGCGCTTTCAGCGATCGCACGACCGCGAGGATATCGTCGACCTGCCACCCGAATGCCGTGAACGCCTGCGGCGTCACCTGTTCGACCTTCTGAATCCGCAGCGGCACATCATGCGCGAGCCGGAACACCAACGCGACCTGCTCGTCGCTCACGAACCTTAATCCCAGCACGTTCTCGTAGAAGGCGCGCGACTCCGGCGGGCGGGCGGTGGATAGAAACGCGGTGATGCGGGCGTTGGCGAGCATAGGGATATCCTTCCGACCCATTGATGTCGGCACGATGCGGATCGTGACATCGGACGGCGTGCTTCACCCGGCCGCGTGCCCGCTCAGCACCTCCAGAATCCGCCTCAGCCCGCGCTCCCGCGCATGCGCCAGCGCGGTCTTCCCCTTCGCGTCGGTCGCGTTGACGTCCGCGCCGGCGGCGATCAGCAATTCCGTTACCTCGCTGCAATCGTTCCGTTGCGTCGCGTTCATGATCAGTGGCGTGACGCCGAACAGCTCCGAATCCGCCTTGAGGTTGCGGCTGTTCACGTCCGCGCCGCGCTCCAACAGCAGGCGCACGCTTCCCGGCGCGTGCTCGCTTGCCCAGTGCAGCGGCTTGCCGCCGTAGCAGTTGATCTCGTCCGCTTCGATCGCCGCGCCGGCGTCGAGAAGCATCGTGACGATCTCGACGTGATTGTTATGGCTCGGCCAGTGCAGCGGCGAGTCGCCGATCCACCCGCGCTGATGCACCGACAGCGGATCGCGCTCGATGTGCTTGGCGACGATCTCCGTCCAGCCTTCGCGCGCCGCGAGGTTGATCGCGACGCCGAGACCGTTGGTCCCGTCCGCCTTCTCAGGGATTTCCTCAAGGAAATACTTCACGACGTCGCGATGCTTGTTCCACGCCGCCTGTATGACCGGCGGATAGGTGTTCATCGGGTTCGTGTACACCTCCGCCCCGCGCTCGACTAGCAGCCGGCAGACCTCCAGTTTCCCGCGTGCCGCCGCCAACTGCAGCGGCGTGAAGTGATGAAGCTCTGGATCTGCGTGGCGGACGTGGACGAGCCCGGGATCCGCGTCCAGCAACCGCGTGAGCGACTCCACGTCGCCCGCTTCGATCCCTGGGAAGATGATTTGCGTCGTCTGAGCCATTCTTGCCGATAATATCAAGACCCTGACAATGGAGGTCCATGCGCAGGTTGATCATTGCATTGATCGTGCTGTTGGCCGCCGCCGCCACCTACGCCGCCAAAGGCGAGGAAGCCGCCGCCACCGCCGGCACCAAAGGCATCGCGGTGCCGAAACAGTATTCAGCCAGGATGGTCATGACCGAGTTGCACGAAGGCAAGCCGCGCACCATGGCGGAGCCGGTGCTCCTCGCGCGCGACGGCGAGGCGGCCAGCTTCCTCGCCGGCGGCGAACTGCCGGTCGATCTCGGCAAAATCCAATACGTCCGGTTCGGCACGCAGGCCACGATCAGCATCCACGAGCTCGCGCCCGATCAGCTCCGCGTCTGCGCGTGGTTCAGCGTCAGCACCCTCGACACCTCCAACCCCGGCTCCATCGTCATCCCCGAATCCGGCATCCGCCTGATCAAGACCATCAAGCCCGGCGAATCAATCGAAGCCGACCTCCCCGGCGGCGACGGCCGGCATGTGAAGGTGACGATCAAGCCGCAGTAGCACTCGCACGCCGTTACGCGAAACAGACGTGCAGCGATTGCTCATCGCACTCGGGAGCGACTTTGCAGATGGTCTGGAGATCGCCTACCGCGCGCATCAATTCTTCGCTCAAGACCACCTGCCCCATGATCGTGTTGTCAATTCGCCGCTATCGCGCCGCCGGCTCAAACAGCTCGATCGGATTGCCGTCCGGGTCTTCGATCTGCACCTGTTTCCCGCCCGGGCCGGCCTCCATCTCGTTACGAAAACCCACGCCGCGTCGTTTCAGAGCGGCGATGCGATCCGGCAGATCGTTCACTTGCAGGACGATGCGATTCCACCCGCCCGGCTCCTGCTTTCGCCCATCGGGCATCGCGCGCGAGCCCGACGCGCCGGGCCCACTCAAGATCAGTTTGAGGCTGGCGACCGAAACTTGGCCGAACGCCGGCAACACCTGCATGTCCAGCTTGAACCCGAGAGTCTGCGTGTAGAACGCGATCGACCGCGCAACGTCCGTAACCTGATAGCGCACGCCCCACAGCCCCAGCACCAGCGCCGCGTTGTCGGAGGATGATTCCATAGTGCTGCGTTCTCCCGTCCGCGGTCCCAATTCTCAATCGCGGACCGCTCCAATCTGCTTATCCGGCGGTTCCCGTCGGCTGAGGCAGCGCTCCGCACTCCGGGCAGCGCTGTGGCGTCGCGCGCAGGTCGTAACCGCAGCGCGGGCACAATCCCGGCACCGCGTGGTGTCGGCGGAGGTATCTAAAACAGATCGCCGCCACGATCAACGAGACGACCGCCGCCACCCAGTAAGGCAGGTATAGTCGGACTTCCACAAGGTCATAAGGTCGTCTCCCGCTCAGGCTCGCGTAGGGATACACGCGGTAGACAACCGCCAGATTCCCCATTGCCCAAATGTGGTTGACGGTGGGGCTGCCGTTGGACGTGCTCGGGCCGACGTCAGAGCTGTTTGGCGTCTGCTGTCCGATCGAAAGGTTGTCCCGCTGGATCTGGTTGCGCGGCTCGATCGGCCACGGCACATAACTGATCCGCATCACGACGAGCCGCTCGACCGCCAGCGTCGCAAATTGCAGGTGCGATGTCGGCGCGAGCGAAAATCCCCGCCGGGCCGATCCCAGCCAGCTCCAGCCGACGATGCTCGCCGCACAAACCAGCACCGCTAAAGCACCGACGAGGTTGATCAACCGGCCTCTCATTGCTGCCCGTTTTCGCGAGTCCAAGCGGCAGCATAACGGCAGGAAGTGATTCGACGTCATTCGGCCTCGAGACAAACACGCTGCGGCGGCTTCGTCGAGCGTCCGGATATGGCCATCCAAGACGTTCGCTATTTGGCCGTCATGGTAAAGAAACGGGCTAGCGTAACGCGCCTTTCGAGCGGCGTTACAGCGGACGGGAAAGACGACGTCGTCGGCGCGATCTGGCGCTACACCCTCACCCGCGATGGAAAAGAAGAGAGCGGCCAGTTTCGCGTTTATCAGCGCGAGATCTGCAAGGGATCCGAGAAGGTCGGTGTCGTTGAGCCCAAGGACAAAGACGAGACGACGCTGACCTTCAAGAATTGGCCCGACATGAACGGACGAGCCACGCTGCGCAAAATCAAGAACGGCCGCGCCAGCGGGACCGTGAAGAAGACAAAGGGGGCATTCCTCATTCTCGCCGGCGGGGATTAATCAGGAATGCCCCTTTGTTTTCCCCAAACATAACGTCACCGCCGCGATGGATAACGTAATGCCGTTGAGCGGCCGCGGCGGCGCACGCGCGACGCTCGACCGCAAATCAACTATACCGCCGCCGCGGTCCGCTCCAATGGCGGGTTATGCGGCGGCTTGGGTGCCCCGCGCGAAACACAGCCGCACTCCGGGCAGCGGCCCCCCTCCGGCGTGCCGCGGAGGTCGTAGCCGCAGGTGCGGCAAAGGCCCAGACGCTCGCATCGAACGTCGCGAACGCGGGCGCGGAGCTTCAGAGCCGACCAGATCAGCGGAAGGATTGCTGTCGCCGTCACGAAGAACCAGTGGGGCGCGACGGCCCGCACGATCAGATAGTTGTTCGCCAGCGGCCGATACATGTACCACTTGAAACCGCCGCCCTCCCAATCGGAATATGTGCTGCCGCGGTCGACGCTCACCCTCACGACCGAGAAGTTCACCGGCGAAGACTTGTCGCGACTGTGATGAAACCCGTAGCCATACGCCGAGATGCGCGCGCGGGTGCTCTCATTCAGCGCGAGGACGACGCGCCCCCCATACGATCCAATCGATCGCACGCCATCGGCGCGATTCCAGACGATTTGGTCGGTCAATCCATAGCTTCGCGCCCACAGCACGCACACCGCCACGCAAAGCAACAGCGACAAGGCAGCCGCGAGATTGAAGAGCCTCCGCCACATAAGGTAATGCCGAACAGGGCCGGGGCCGGCACCAGCGGCGCTCGACCACCATTGAACTATACCGCCGGCACGGTTCGCTGTATTGGCGGGTTATGCGGCGTTCGCGCGACCGTGCCGCACTCAGGGCAGCGGTCCGGTGTGGCGCGAATATCGTAACCACAGGCGCGACATTTTCCTGACCGTGTTCTGCGTCGCTCGCGAGCGCGAAACTGCCACCAACGGATCGGAGCAACCAGGGTGCACATGGCCACGATCACATGGGGGACATAGAGCTGTCGCCAATACGGGCCATCTTTCGACGTTGTCCCGAATCCGATCTGGTAGCGAGATGAATAGACACCTTGCGTCGGCGGGCGCAAGAGCTTCGCGGGGGGCGATATGGCCAGATGAGCGAAACCCCGACTGCCGTTCCCGGTCGCGTGCCAGAACAATATCCTTCCCTCGGTGGAATGCACTCCCACGCCGTGACGATCTCCCCACCACCAAAAGTCGTCCGATTCACGGTAGCTGCGCGTCCAGAGCACCGCTGTCGCCGCGCACATCGCCAGCGAGACGCACGCGCAGAGGGTCAAAAGCTTTCGTCGCATAACGGATCGACGTTCAATGGCCGGCACCGCGCCGACGGATTCTCGCTTCAAGGCAATGCTCGACGCGGGGCCGGTCCATTGCAGCGTGTGGTTATGCCCTGCCCGCACGCACAGCCGATTGAATCGATCGGCCGCTCGGCCAACTCACCGCGGGAAGCCCGAGTCCCTCGCGCAGCGCATCGGCAATCACCGCCAGCTCATTCCCACCCAAACTGGTGAAAAAGGCGCGTCGGTACTGCCACCAGCGCGGCGGTTGAAGAACGAGATCGCTCGAGCTTCCGCCCGTTTTATTGTTCCTGCGAAACCTGAGCCGAACGTCGCGGATCGCCGCGCGGGGCAGGTGCCGCACGTGGCGGCCACCCCGAGGGCCGACTCGCAGCATCGTGATTCCATCGGCCGCGACGGTCCATTCATGCTCTGAGAACACGTCGGCCAACGTTGAGAACACAAATGCGAGAACCGCCGCGATGACGAGCGCGGCGATCGGGAAACCCCGCCACCCGCCGTAACGCACCGCAACAGCGCCCAGCACCACCGTCACCACAGCCGGGACACCACACCCGATCGCCATCCCCCATCGCAGCTTGTCCGGGTATCGGACATGAATGACGATCGTGCCGTCGCCGCGGGGGCGCGACACGCTCGCGGCGCGTTGCACGCTCGCCGCGTCGGGGCGGGAGTAATCGAGGGTGCGAGGATCATCCATGTGATCCCTCACCCGGTTTACCCGCGCACTGAGCCGAGCGTCGTGCCGCGACGATCAAGACGACCCACGGAGTCATCCATACCAGCGGAAACAGAAACAGAAAGATCATCATGGTCCAAAAATCCCACGGATGCTCGGCGGTTTTCACCACCTCCCGGTACTGGCGTGG
>JAICTV010000378.1 GCA_025936175.1 Phycisphaerae bacterium | reverse complement strand
GGTCACGCGCGATTCGAGCGGCGCGATCACGATCGCGAATCGGTCGGACATCGCGATGACGGACGTGCCGATGTGGCTGGCCGAGTTCCGCGCCGACGGCTCCGCCGCGTTCCGGCGGATTGATGACATCTCCAAGCCGCAGGCCGGCACTTTCAACGATGATGAGTTCCAGGCCGACGGCGTCGCCAAGCTCCGCGCGAATATGCACGAAGCGCTCGTCAGCGCGGGTCTTTTCCCCGATGAAGCCGACGCGATGCTCGAAACGTGGAAACTCTCCTACTTCAAGAGCGGCGGGCAGCGTCTCTTCTTCCTCGTCCCGCGCGCGTGGACGGACAAGGTGCTGCCGCTGTCGATCGACAAGCCGACGCAGCTCACCCGCGTGATGATGGGTCGGATCGAGCTGATCACGCCGGCACAGCGGAGGGCGATCACCGACATCCTCGCATCGTACAGGTCGCGGGTCGCCGTGAACCTGACGAAGCAGTACGCAGCGCTGGGACGCTTCTCGCAGGCGATCATTCAGGATGCGCAGACGCAAGAAGCCAAGGTCGCGAAGCTTGCCGCTGACAAGTAGCCCGGCACCGTATCGCTCTTCAATGCTCGGGAGTCGATCAACGAACGTGCGTCACGCGGCTTCCAGCAATAGCCCCGTCTTCCCGCCCCAGCGCAGCTTGCGGTAGGTTTTGACCGTCACGTTGGCCCCCTCGAGCATCGGTTGCAGCGTCTGCGCGGTGCTGTCGGACTGATTCACCAGCAGACTCAGATGCGGCGGCTGCTGCGGGTCGATGCTGAGCTGGGGGACGGCCATCCCGATCAGGTTCTGGTTCTGCTGCAGCCACTGATACGCCTGGCCGATCGCGTGCAGGTCCGCCAGGCCTTCGCGCGACACGGCGAGCATGACGATCCGGCGATCGCGGCTGACGGCGAGCTTCGCCCGCGGGCACATCGGCGGCGCGATCGGGCACTCGACCAGCTCGCCCGAGCAGTGCTTGAGGATCGCCTCGACGATCCCGCTCTCGCCGGACTCGGGAGCCGGCAGATCGATGACATCATCATCGCTCGATTGCTTCTGCGTTTCGATCACGGGGGCCGGAGCGTTTTCGACCGACATATTCACCTGCCTCACGTCCGATTGCAGCACTTCGGCGGTCACGGCGTCCGCCGCCGCCTGCGTCTTGGCGATCGCCTCTTCCACATCGGCGACGCGCTCGCGAACGCTTGCGTCCTGGTCCTGCGATCGCTTCGACCGCTCGATGAACTCCGCGACAATCCCCCACTGCGGCGCCGTCGCGAGCTGTCCCTTGTCATGAATCGGGCGGCAGCTCATCACCAGATGCTCGCGCACGTCCGCGCCGGCGGCGACGTGTGACTCCGCTTCCAGCGGCCAGTTCAAGAACTGCTGGCAGACGCTGACGAGCTTGGCGCTGACGCGATCGGCTTGCTCCTCGTCCGCCGCGTCGAGCAGCGCGAGCGACAGCCGCGGCTTGGAATCGCTCTTCTCCGCCGGCCAGAGATCGATCAGGCCCTTGAGCGTGCGATAGCAGGCGATGACGCCGTCGTGATCGCAGGTGGAGAGCAGCGTCCAGTGCGTCGCCAGTCGCAGGATCTGCCGGGCCTCGGGGACCCGCGCCTGCGGGAGCACCAGCAGCCAGCGCTGCACGTCCCAGCTCAATTCGTCCAGCACTTCGTTCATCTGCCGCGGGTCGAAGGTTTCGACCGGCGCGGCAGCGCCGTCGTCGGCGACATCGCCGAAGCGGTCGAAGCACATCACGCGGAAATCGGAGGTGTCGAGCTCGATCAACCCGACCCGCGTGCCGTCGGAGGCGAGTTGCCGCGCGTAATCCTTGGCGCGCTCGAACTGCTTGCCGTTGAGATGCCCGCCGATGATCGCGGTGATCTTGCCGACGGAGGCGGCGTGCGCCGGGGCCGATGAAACCTCCTGGTCTTCACCGGCGCCGAAGACTTCGGCGTACTCCTCGGGCGTCAGATCGATGCTGACGGCCGGCTGCCTGGTCGGCGGCGTGCGCACCGGCCGCGACGAGCCGCCCGTCGTGCGGTCCCGCACCGCGCTCAGGAACAGATGACTGATTTCACTGAGGCTGTGATTGGGCTCAGACATGAATCGTGGGCCGGGCGCCGCGCCCCGGTTGCGTGGGAAGAAACACCAAACACACGGGCGAGGCGGCCGGGCCCCCGCCAAAAAAAACCACATCGACGATGTTTTTGAAAAGGCCG
>JAICTV010000240.1 GCA_025936175.1 Phycisphaerae bacterium | reverse complement strand
TGGTTGGACTACAACGACACGTGGTTGGCCGCCGAATGGGGTCACCCCTCGGACAATGTCGGCGCGATCCTCGCGTGCGCTGATTACGTCTGCCGATCGCAATTGCAAATTGCAAATCGCAAATTGCAAATCAAAGACGTCCTCGCCGCGATGATCAAAGCCCACGAGATCCAGGGCGTCATCGCACTCGAAAACGCCTTCAACCGCGTCGGTCTCGATCATGTCCTGCTCGTCCGCGTGGCCAGCACCGCAGTGGCGACGGCGATGCTCGGCGGCACCAAGGACCAGATTGTCAACGCCATCTCCAACGCCTTCCTCGACGGTGGCGCGCTGCGCACCTATCGTCACGCCCCCAACACCGGCTCGCGCAAGAGCTGGGCGGCCGGCGACGCGACCAGCCGCGCCGTCCGGCATGCGCTGATCGCGCTCACCGGCGAAATGGGCTATCCCACCGCGCTCTCCGCCCCGAAGTGGGGCTTCTACGATGTGCTTTTCAAGGGCCAGCGCTTCGCGGTTGGCCGACCGCTGGGCAGCTATGTCATGGAGCACGTGCTGTTCAAGGTTTCCTTCCCCGCCGAGTTCCACGCGCAAACCGCCGTCGAATGCGCGATCCAGCTTCACCCGAATGTAAAAGACCGGCTGAATCAGATCCAGCGCATCGTCATCGAGACGCAGGAGCCCGCCGTCCGCATCATCGACAAGACCGGGCCGCTGAATAACCCGGCCGATCGCGATCACTGCATCCAGTACATGGTCGCCGTCCCGCTCATCCACGGCACGCTCACCGCCGATCATTACGAGGACGAGGCCGCGCGCGATCCGCGCATCGACGCGCTGCGGCAGAAGATGGAGGTCGTCGAGCTGCCGCGCTATTCCGCCGATTATCTCGACCCCGACAAGCGCTCGATCGCCAACGCCATCCAGATCTTCTTCGACGACGGAAGCAAGAGCGAGCGGGTCGAGGTCGAATACCCGATCGGCCACCGCCGCCGGCGGAAGGACGCCGTGCCGCTGCTGTGGCGGAAGTTCAAGGACGCGCTGGCGACCCGGTTTGACTCGAAGAAATCGAAGCCGATCATTGCACTCTTGGAAGATGCCGCGAAGCTCGACGCGACCCCGGTCGACGAGTTCCTCTCGCTGTGGACGACGGAGGAGAAGCGGTGATTCGCATCGCCGTCATCGTGTTCCTGGCGGCGTCGTTCGTGCGTGCGAACAAGGTCACGCTGGACGACAACGGCGTGATCAACATCGACGGCAAGAAGGTCTTCGTCATCTCCGTCTCCCTTGCGCCGATGCCGGGCGCGAAAACGCCCGACGGCAAAGACGCCTTCGCGCAGCTCAAGGCGGACGGCTTGACCTTCATGCGCATCCGTCCAACGACCGGGCCCGAGCACTACGACGAAGCCGGCATCCGCAGCATCAAGCCGTGGCTCGACGCGGCGGCGAGTCACGACCTGCACTGCTGGATCACGCTCGGCAAGCTGCCGACGCTTTCGCCCGACAACCCGAAGTCGAAGGAGAACGAGCGACTGCTGCGCCTCGCGATCGAGTTGTACAAGGATCATCCCGGACTGGGCGTGTGGAAGGGTTTCGACGAGCCCGCGTGGGTGAGGATGCCCGCCGACGCGGTCGTCAACTCCTATCGACTCTTCAAGCAGCTCGATCCGAACCATCCTGTGATCATCATTCAGGCGCCGATGAAAAAATCGCTCCCGCTCGATCCGTACCGCGACGCGTGCGACATCATGGGCGTCGACATTTATCCCATCACTTATCCGCCCGGCACGCAATCTGATCTGCCCAACGACGAGATCAGCCTCGTCGCCGACTGGACGCAGATCATCAGCAAGGCTGCGGGCGGCAAACCGATCTGGATGACGCTGCAGATCGCCTGGGCGGGCACCGCGACGCCGGGAAAGACGCTGCGTTTCCCCACGTTTCCGCAGCAGCGCTACATGACCTACGCGGCGATCATCAACGGAGCGCGCGGCATCAATTTTCAGGGCGGCGAGCGCCCGCTCTCGCTCAACGAGCGCGACGCGCAGCTCGGTTGGAACTGGACATACTGGAACAAGGTCATGCGGCCGCTGCTGCAAGAGTTGCGCGAGGACGGGCCGCTGCACGACGCGCTGATCGCGCCCGATTCGAAGCTGCCGATCAAGATGGAAGGCGCCAGTGACGTCGAATTCCGCGGACGCGAGGTCGGCTCGGACCTGTTCATTCTCGCGGCGAAACGCGAAGGAAAGACCCGGAAGGTCAAGTTCAGTGGCTTGCCACGTCGCGAACCGACCGACGCTGCGGTCCTCTTCGAAGAACCGCGAAAAGTGCAGGTGAAGGACGGCGCGTTCGAGGATTGGTTCGCGCCGAACGACGTGCACGTCTACCGCATCGCAGGCGCGGCGGGCAGGTGACATCATGCACAAGCGCAAGACCTGGCGCGAAAAGCTCGCCGACGGCAAGGACCTGTCCAAGGTCATCCAGATTGCGGGAAGGATGTCGAAGAAGTGGGGCGAGGGAACGTGCGCGATCGCCTCGCCGCGTGAGATTGACGCGATGATGAAGCGAGTGCCGCGCGGGAAGCTGGTCACGATCAACGAACTCCGCGCCGCGATCGCCAAGAAGCACGGTGCCACAATCGGCTGCCCAATCACCACCGGCATCTTCGCCTGGATCGCCGCCCACGCCGCGGAGGAAGACGCCGCGGACGGCGCGGAACGGATCACGCCTTACTGGCGGACGCTCAAGGCGGGTGGCGAGTTGAATCCGAAATACCCCGGTGGCATCGCGGCGACGAGAAAGAAACTCGCCGCGGAAGGGCACAAGGTCATCGCGCGCGGCAAACGATTCTTCGTAGAGAACTACGAAATCTCCCTGGTCAAAACCGTCACACCTTGACCGCCGCGCCGCTCGTCCGGCTCTCGTTCGCCGCTTCGATGAGCCGGATCACTTCCAGCGTGTCAGCCGGATCGACGTCGCTCTTGCCCGCCGGCAGCGAGCGCATGATGGCGTCCAGCATCGTCGCGTACCACGATCGTTTCCCGCTGGCGGCGTCGACGAACTGGAAGCCCTTCTCGCGCTGGATCGTCAGCCCGAACTGGTGATGCGCGCCGCGCAGGCCGTGGATCGTCGCGAGGCGGCCGTCTGAGAAAGTCGCCGTCACCGCGTCCTGCTTCTCGCTCGTCGTCGCCTTGACCTCTTTGCACCCGCGGCCCATGACGCGGTTGACGATCTCGACGCTGTGAATGCCGTACCAGAACAGCCCGCCCTGCGTCGGCTCGATTGCCATCGGGCCGAAGACGTCCACGCCCACGATCACGCCTTTCTCGTCCTCCGCCAGCGCCGCTTCCAGCGACTGCGCGTAGCGGAGCGAGGAGCAGCTCATCATCGGCACGTGGTGCTGCTCGGCGAGGCTGAACATCTCCTTCACATCCGCGGTGCTCGTTGCCATCGGCTTGTCGATGAACGTCGGCTTCCGCGCGGCGATGGTCTTGCGGACGTAATCGAGATGCGTCCGCCCGTCGACGGCGGTGATGAACACCAGATCGACGCGCTCGGCGACGGCCTCTGGCTTGTCGAGGATCTCGACTCCGAACTCATCGCGCACCTGTTTGGTGAACTTCTCGACGCGCGAGGAGCTCATCTCGAAATCCTTCGACCCGCCGGGAAACGCGCAGGTCACGCGTCCGCCGGGCACGTGCTCCGGATCGCCCGGCTTGTTGAAACATTTGGAAAACGCCACGACGTGCGACGTGTCGAGCCCGACCAAACCGATTTGCAAATCTGCCATGTTTCGTAACTTTCAATTTGGGAGCCGCCAAGGACGCCAAGAATACAAAAGATCAGCTTCGTGTTTCTTGGCGCTCTTGGCGTCCTTGGCGGCTCACCGCATTGGCCTTTCCAGAAAACTTCGTGCCTTTGCGAATCAGCGAGATCACCCGCATCACCTCGCGCACGCTCTGCGGCGTCACGCGCAGCGCTTCGCCGCGCCGCAGCACGGCGTAGACGTGATCGTAAAACGTCCCGTGCGGGCGCGGCGGGACTTCGATCGTCTCCTCCTGCCACGGAAGCTTGTCGTCGTTGCCGTACTTGCGATCCGGCGCGGGGCCGTCAATGATCGGCAGCGGCGGGGCGTCCTCCGGATCGAACCACCGAACGATCGATTTGCTCCCGTCGTTCGTGATCGTCCCGCGCGTGCCGCAGATGATCCACTTCGGCAGCGGCATGGCGACGTTCTGGGCCATGCTGATCTCGAGGTCCGCCGTCGCGCCGGCTTCGGTCTTGATGAACGCCTTGACGTGATCTTCCACGTCGCCCGCCGACGCGATCTGCTGAAGGTCCCCGCAGACGCTGCTCACCTTGCCCGGCAGCAGGAGCAGGATCTGGTCGAGAAAGTGGACGGCGGTGTTGTTGAGCTGCCCGCCGCCGTTCTTCGACAGCGTCTGCCAGTCGTTGCGGCGGGCGAACGCGGCGATGTAGTTACGGATGTGAAACACGTGGCCGATCCGGCCGGAATCGACCACCTCCTTTAGGTGCGTGAACTCGGGATAGAAGCGGTAGTTCTGGTGGACGATGAGCGTCTTGCCCGATTCCTCCGCCGTCTTGATCATCGAGTCGGCTTCGCCGAGTGACATCGCCATCGGCTTTTCGACGACGACGTGCTTGCCTGCGTTCAGCGATCGCCTGGTGTCGCGTCCATGATCCGCCGACGGCGTGGCGACGACGACGACTTCCACGTCATCCTGCTTCAGCATCTTGGCCAGCGACGTGTACGTCTTGCACCCGAACTCCCCCGCCGCCTCGTCTCGCCGCGCTTCGACGGGATCGACGACGGCGACGATCTTCGCGTCCGCGCGGCCGCGGAGCTGGTGAATGTGAATGCCCCAGCCGGCCCGTCCCAGGCCGACGATGGCGTAACGAAGCGGTTCCTCGCTCACGATGACCAATCATCGAGGACAAATTATCTCTTGCCATACCTAATACGGCAATGTATCGTGCCGCTATGCCTGAAAAGGAGCTCGTCGCCGCCTCCAGCCGCCCGATCGTCCTCTCCGTGCTGTCGCGCGGCGAGAGCTACGGCTACGCGATCATCGCGGAGGTGAAGAAACTCTCCGGCGGATCGCTGGAATACACCGAGGGCATGCTCTACCCCGTCCTTCACCGCCTCGAGCGCGAGGGGCTGATCAAGAGCCGCTGGGACGAGAGCGAGACCGGCCGAAAGCGAAAGTATTATCGCCTCTGCCGCGACGGCGAGCGCGCACTCGAGAACGAACGCCAACAATGGCTCGGCGTGCACAACACGCTGGCCGCACTGTGGGGCCTCAAACCATGTCGGATCTGAACGCGCTGATCGAATCGTGGAAACGTTCGCTCGCCGACCTGTCGAACGAGCAGGCGGATGAGCTGGAAGATCATCTCCGAAGCGAGATCGACGCGCTGAAGACGCGCGGCGAGCTGACGGCGGTGGAAGCCTTCGCCGTTGCCGCGATGCGCGTCGGCAGGCCGACGCAGCTGGCGGCGGAGTTCGACCACGCCGACGCAGCCCGCGCGTGGAGCCTGCGGCTCCGCTGGATGGTGCTCGGCTTCCTCGCGTGCATGCTGCTCAACGCGGTTGTCGTCGTCGCGAACATGGCGGTGGGGATGACGCTCGTCGTGCGCGGCGTCTCCACGCCGATCGTCATCATGCTGCGCATCCTCTCGCTGTCGGCGATCATCATGGTGGTGATCACCGCTTGGCAGTTGTGGCTCCGCCGCCGCGCGGGATCGGTCGCGGACGTGCGCCCGCCGCGCTGGTTGCTAAGCCCCTTGGCGCTGATGATCGGCCTGATGACGCTGCCCTGGGTGGACGCGATGGAGAAGGTGGTGCTGGGCGTGGTGCAGGCGAAGGCGCTGAGCGTTCACGAGCTCGGGCGGCTGTCGGTGACGACGTCGATCACGGATTTCGTGCTGCCGTTCACCGCGCCGCTGATCCTGTTCATCGCCGCGACGACGCTGGATCGTCGGCACAACCCGCGGCGCGTGAGATCAGAAGGATGAGCGCGTCGCCGCCCTCGTGGACGTGTTCCGCGTCGTCGGACGCGAAGTCGGCCGTGTCGTGCGCGCCGTCGATGGTGTCGTTGTCGCCCGCGTGACCGCCCGCGTCGTCGCCGGCCGAGTGCTCGCCCGCATCGTCGCCGGCCGCGTGGTCGCCCGCGTCGTCGCGACAACAGCAGCCGGCTTCGGCGGCGCGGGCGGTTCGATGACGTCAGCCTTCTCGCTCATCTCCATCACGATGACCGTCGCATCCTCATTCGGCGCCGGGATATCCGGCAGCCGTAACGTGATGCCCTTGACGGACGTCGCGAAATCCACCGACAACTGCGACCCGCCTAGCAGGTACGCCTTCGTCGGCGCGTTCCGCATGGGCACGAGCAGCCGCCGATCCTGCGGCCAGTCGAACACGTGCAGGTAAACCTTGTTCCCCTTCGCCGTCGATCGTCCCCACGACAGATGTTTGAACGGCCCGGCGATGGTGCCGTAGATCGCTTCACCATTGGTGTTCATCCACTTGCCGATCGCGCTCAGCCGCTCGATGCTCGGCTGGGGGATGTCGCCTTCGGCGGTTGGTCCGACGTTGAGGAGAAAGTTTCCGCCTTTGCTGGCGATGTCGATGAGCTTGCGGATGAGCGACTGCGCCGATTTCCAGTGCTGATCGTCGCTCTTGAAGCCCCACGTGTCGTTCATCGTCATGCAGGTTTCCCAGTCGAGGTCGGGCGGGACCTCGTCGGGGATCTGCTGCTCCGGCGTTGCGTAATCACCGGCGAAACCGCCGGCCTTGGTGAAGCCGGCCATGCCGGCGCGGTTCTTGCCCACGCGGTTGTTGACGATGACGTCCGGCTGCAGCGATCGGCAGAGCTTGTAGAGATTTTCGCCGCGCTGGTCGTTCCACGGCTTGATCCACTCGCCGTCGAACCACATCACCCCGATCGGGCCGTAGTTGGTCAGCAGCTCGGTCACCTGCGCGCGCATCCGCCACTCGTACGATGCGAACGTCGCTTCATTCGCCGCCTCGGGATCGTGCCAGTCCATGATCGAGTGATACCACCCGATCCTGAGCCCCGCCGCGCGCGTCGCATCCGCCATCTCCTTCATGATGTCGCGCTTGAACGGCGTGGACATGACATCAAAATCGGTGAACTTGCTGTCGAAGAGGCAAAAGCCCTCGTGGTGCTTGGTGGTGATGACGATGTATTTCATGCCCGCGTTCTTCGCGATGGCGACCCACTTCGCCGCGTCGAAATGCGTCGGGTTGAACTGCCTGGCGAGTTGCGCGTACTGATCCCGCGGGATCTTCAGGTCGTTCATGATCCACTCGCCGGCGCCTTTGGTCGGCTGGCCGTGCCAGTAGCCGGCGGGGATCGCGTACAGCCCGAAGTGGATGAACATCCCGAAGCGCGCGTCACGCCACCAGCGCATGCGCTGCTCGTGCTCGAGCGGCGACTCGGGCGCGGGCTGTGTCGTCGGCGGCCGAATTTCCACCGCTGCCGGCGCGATCCGCACGATCGATGCAACGGCGACCGCAACGGTGACAACGACCTTCGCTGTTCTCATGGCGGGAAAGTGTACCGCATCGCTTCGCGGCCGTAGCATGACGCTTGCCCATGTTACGGACCGCCCTCGCGCTTCTCTTTCTCACCATGACCGCCCCAGACGCTGGTGATTGCACCTAACTTTCTCAGGCAGCGCGTGGCGAATTCGCTGCGGCGACAAGATCGTCGACATGAAGACCGACAAAGGCGCGGCGCAGGCTATTGATCCGCGGTTGAATGAGAAATGAAGTGGGCGGTAAAGGACTCGAACCTTCAACCCTCGCTGTGTAAAAGCGATGCTCTGGCCAATTGAGCTAACCGCCCCGCGGACGCGCCGTCATTTTAGGCGCTTTGGCGATGCTACTCCGCTTGATGTGACCTCACAAGCCGCACCCGAGCCGGGAGGACGAGGCTGCCGATCCGATTCCCCGCGGGGCGCCAGACGGAATGGCTCGGCAGAAGCGTCGCCCTTCCGGGCGCCGGCAACCGCGTTCATCGGGCGCTGAGATAAACGCGTTGCAGCGCCGCGGGCGTGATCGCCAGCGTCTCGACATGACCGTCGGCGAAGACCGCGT
>JAICTV010000307.1 GCA_025936175.1 Phycisphaerae bacterium | reverse complement strand
CGACACAATTAAGGGCCTCGTCAACTCCGGCATGATTAAGGAGTCCGACCAGAAGGACATCGTCGACACCTGGGTCTACCACGCCGACTACAGCTATCCGACGCCGTCGGTCGAGCGCGATTCGATCCTCGCGCAGGTGATCCCGTACCTCGAGCAGCATGGCGTCTACTCGCGCGGCCGCTTCGGGATGTGGAAGTACGAAGTGTCGAACACCGACCACACGCTCATGCAGGGCGTCGAGCTGGTGAACCGGCTGCTGCTCAATGAGCCGGAAAGCACGATCGGCATCAAGTACGAATCGACGCTCGACGGCCGCAACGCGGCGATCCACGAGCGGTCGCACCTGGCCGGCTCCGGCGATCCGAAGAAGGCGGTCGAAGCGACGACGACCGCGAAGACTATCGAATCCACAAAAACCTCGCCTGATGCGGCGCCGGTCCTGGCCCACCCGGGCCAGCCCGGCCGCCGCACGAGCGCGCAAGCGGGTCTGTCCAGGGATGTCGGCGACAAGGACGAGGTCCACACCAGCGAAGAGGAACTGGGTGTAACCACGCCGCGGACGCCGCAGAAAGAAGGTGCCCGATGACGCGACCGAAACAGCAACCGCATCCCGGTCAGGACACGCGCCGCGGTGACAAACACGCGCGCCGCAAGACGAATCCTGATCGTCGGTGATGATAAAACATGTGGATGGTAGATAGTGGATGGTGGATAATGTGTCGCGCACTATCCACCATCCACTATCTACTATCCACGCTTTTGCTTTATCATCGCACTCATGCGGATCCTGATCATGTCCGACATGGAGGGCGTCTCCGGAATCATCAACTGGGACCAGGTTAACGGCGGCGCCCCGATGTACGAGGAAGGCCGGCGCCTCTACACCGAAGAGATCAACGCCGCCGTCCGCGGCGCCCGCGCGGCGGGCGCGACCGAAATCGTCGCCGTCGATTGCCACGGCGCGGGCAAGGGCTGGACCTTCAACTCCTTCATCCCCGAGCTGATGGAGTGCGACTGGGTGAGCGGCCATCCGTGGTCGCGCTACACCGAACTGCTCGAAAAAGGGTGCGACGCCGCGTTGATGATCGGCATGCACGCCCGCGCGGGAACGGCTGACGGCGTGCTCTGTCACACCATCTCGACGACCACCTGGCGGAACCTGTACTTCAACGACACCTGCGTCGGCGAGTTCGGCATCAACGCCGCCGTCTGCGGGCACTTCGGCTGCCCGGTCGTCCTCATCACCGGCGACGAAGCGACCTGTCGCGAGGGAAAAGAACTGCTCGGCGACGGCCTGCACGCGGTGGCGGTGAAAAAGGGATTGACGCGCTATTCCGCCCGCAACATCCCGCCGAAACAGGCGCGGCCGATGATCGAGGACGGCGCCAAGCGCGCGTTATCATCGCCGATCAAAACCAGGCCCTACGTCCCCGCCAAGCCAACCAAGATCAGCGTCGACCTCGGCACCGTCGACAGCGCCAAGGAATTCATGGGCCGCGCGGGCGTGGAATTCGAGAACGCGCTCCGCATCGTCAGCCGCGGCAAGGACTGGATGCAGGCGTGGGATCAGATCTGGCACTGGTGATTTCAAAATGTGGCACGTGATGATCCGCAGACGAACGGTCTCGTTTAGCCGCGGCCGGTGGGCCGCGTGTTCTAGACAGGAGCTCCACTTGCGAGTGATTCGATGAACGGCAGAGCTTTATCAGGGGTGCGGTTGGGCGTCTTCGTGCTCGCGATCGCCGCCTTGGCCGGCGTCGAAGCGGGCATTCTTCTGCGCCAGCGCGATAATGAACCGTACTACACGCGCGCCGATCGGCAGGCCGGTGAGATGGTTGATCAGCTCGTCTTCACCGACACCCCCGACACCTTCCGTGCCGGTGAGATGAAGCACGTCGAACTCGTGACCGGCGACGACGGACCCGCGCGCGTGACGCTCGATCACAAGGCGGAAAAAGGTTTCCCGCGCGACGGGACCTGGGCGTCGCCGCAAACGCTGACCCGCTTCCCTTTCACCGAGATGGTGCCGTCGTGGAACGTCGCGACGCCGAGCGACACCGGCGTGCTTTTCCACGTCCGCACGCGCGACCGCGCGACCGGGGAGTGGTCGCCGTGGCTGCGCATCGGCGCGTGGGGACGCGTCACCGACAAGGCGCGTCGGGACGAGTGCGCGTTCGGCAAGATCGATACCGACACGCTCTTGCTCAATCGCCCTGCCGACGCGTACCAGATCCGCGCGACGCTGCAGAGCTTCGTCTTCAATCCCGACACGTCGCCGTCGGTGCGGCGTATCGCCGTCGCCTACTCCGGCCCCGCAAGCGCCGATTCGATCTGGGCGCGCGCGATGCATCCGGACCCCGGGCCGGCCGATCGCTGGGCCAAAAGCCTCGACATCCCCTTCTTCGCGCAAGGCGATAACCAGGACGCCGTCACCGGCATGACGTGTTCGCCGACGTCGGTCTCGATGGTGCTGCACTACTGGAAGGTCAATCGCCCGCCGATGGAGAACTGCCTGGCGATCTGGGACGATCACAACGCGCTCTTCGGAAACTGGTCCAACGCGGTGCAACGAGCGGCGGAAGTCGGGATGGATTCCTGGCTCCAGCGCTTCCGCAACTGGGATCAGGTCAAGGAGCTGATCGCGCGCGGGCAGCCGGTCATCGCGTCGATCGAGTTCGCCAAGGGCACGTTCGAAGACGCGCCGCTGTACAAGTCGACGGGCGGGCACCTGATCGTCATCCGCGGCTTCACGCGGGATGGGAACGTCATCGTGAACGATCCCGCGCGCCGCAGCGGCGGCAAGGCCGCCGTCTATCCGCCGCGCGGGCTCGGTCACGCGTGGTTCGGTCACGGCGGCGTGGGATATGTCATTCGTCCGCCCGCCAGGCCGCTCCCCGCATCGCTGGTGAAGGCGTCGCCGACGACCGCGCCGACTCCCGCCGCCTCCGCCGCCGCTTCATCGGCCGTCGCGCGCGATTAAGCCGCCTGCGTCGACGTCGCGGGCTTGGTCGTCCACCGCCGCACCGTCGCAATCAATTCCGACGGATCGATCGGCTTGGTCAGAAAAGCGTTGCACCCCGCACGCATGCACTTCTGCCGGCTCGTGCCGTCGGCGTTGGCGGTCAGCGCGATGATCGGTTTGTCGTACCCGCGGTTGCGCAGTTGCAGCGTCGCCTCGCAGCCCTCCATGATCGGCATCTGCGGTGAGCGGCGTGCGGCGCTCGTGGCGAGGAAAAGCACCGCGGTCATCGGGTTTATCGCGTGCCAGCCGGAGACGATCGATTTCAGCACGGCGATGTCCGCCGTCCACCCGACGAGCGCCAGCGCGGCGACCGCCGCGACCACGCCGGTCGCGACGACGGAAGCGAACCGCACGCGGACAAGAAGCCCGTCGCACTGTTCTGCTTCGATCGCGGGCAGCGCGACGTGGTTACCGGAGCCGCGCCGAAAAGGATCTGTCATTTGCGCCACCAGACTGCTCGAGCCGAGCCCTTCCACCGCGGACGGCGTCCGTCCACCTCTTCAAAATCGTCCATTTTGTCTTATGAAATGTTCGCTCCGATTTACGATCCGGCGTCGCGTAAACGAATAAGTGCGTTCCGCGGCCCGCGGCGCCGGCTTGTCCCGGCGCGCCGCTGTCGATACCTTCTCCCCTCGCGCGCGGGACAGAAGTGTCACGCGGGTTCGCTAACGAAGGAGCATTCGCATGGCCGGGCTGCTCGAAGGCAAGAAGGGTTTGGTCCTCAACATCGCCAACGATCGCTCGATCGCCTGGCACATCGCCAACAACGCGATCAAGCACGGCGCCACCTGCGGCTTCGGCTACCTGCCGATGGAGAAGATGGAGCGCCGCGTCCGCAAGTCGCTGGAAGAAATGGGCGTGAACGAGCCCTGGCTTTCGCCGTGCGACGTCGGCTCCGACGACAGCATCGACGCCTTCTTCAAAGCCGCCGGCGATAAATTCGGCACGATCGACTTCGTCGTGCACTCGCTGGCGTTTGCGAACAAGGATTACCTGGCGATCGGCAAATTCCTCTCGACGCCCCGCGACGTCTTCAGGCAGGCGCTCGATATCAGCGCGTACAGCCTGATCGGCCTGGCCCGCGCCGCCGCCCCGATCATGCCCAACGGCGGATCGATCATCGCCATGACGTACCTCGGCAGCGAAAAAGCCGTCCCCGGCTACAACGTGATGGGCGTCGCCAAGGCCGCGCTGGAAAGCTCGATGCGCTACCTCGCCCTGGAGCTCGGCGAGAAGAAGATCCGCGTCAACACGATCTCCGCCGGTCCGGTGCGCACCCTCAGCGCGATGGCCGTCGGCGGGATCGACGAGATGTTCGCCCACACCGAGCGCAAGGCGCCGCTCAAGCGCAACATCGACGGCGACGAGGTCGGCAAGACCGCGGTCTACCTGCTCAGCGACCTGTCGAGCGGTGTCACGGGGGAAAACATCTTCGTCGACAGCGGATTCAACATCGTGGGGCTGTGACCTCGTCCCGGTCCGCTTGGCGGCGCGTGCGCGACTCGACTGAGCCCGTCGAAGTCAGCACCGCGGGTTCCAGTGCCGCGCGACATGCGCCGACCGCGCGCCGGTTATCGGTCCTTCCGATTCTCCCGATGTTGCAGCGATAACTCGAACTCGCCGATGAACTCATCAGCGTGATGCGGATCGCCATCGTTGAAGACGACGCGCAGCTTCGCACCGTGCTGGCGGTGTTCCTCCGCGGCATGGGCGCCGAGGTCGTCGCGCAAAGTTGCGACGGGCAGGAAGCGCTCGAGACGCTCTCCGACGGCGGCGTGCAACCGGACCTGATCCTGACCGATTGCCAGATGCCCCGACTCGACGGCATCTCGCTCGTCCGCCGCCTGCGCGCCCGCGGCGACCACACGCCGATCATCATGATCAGCGGCCAGGGCGATCCGACCATCCGCCAGCTCGCCCTCGCCGCCGGCGTCAACCGCTACCTCGATAAGCCGCTGTCGCCGTGCAATTTGAACCTGGCGATCATCCAAACCCTGCCGAGCACGGCGGCGTAGCCACTCTTGCAATCCCGCCCTGCCGCGCATAACATTTGCGGCTCACATTTGAGACGTCCGCGGGTGTAGCTCAGTGGTAGAGCGTCACGTTGCCAACGTGAATGTCGAGGGTTCGACCCCCTTCACCCGCTCATCAGCCCCGTCCACGCCGGACGGGGTTTTTTGTTGCCAATCACCGCCAGTGGCACAAGTTACGTCGGTCGTCACGCCTTCGACGTTGCCGCCAATGACCGCCGAACAACCACCTATTTGAGCCGATGTACTGCTGACGCTTTTGCTGCGCCCGGAATCGTCCGTCGCGGCGATCGCGTCGCCGCCTGTGCCGGTCGCTGCAACGACTTGCGCGTGCGGCGTCGCCAGTGCTGGTAGCTTCTCCACCGCGCCCGCGAGGTCGAAGACCCGCGGATCGGTATAGACGTTCATCGT
>JAICTV010000211.1 GCA_025936175.1 Phycisphaerae bacterium | reverse complement strand
TTCTTGTCGAGCCCGTACGCGAGCGCCGCGGCCGTAGGCTCGTTGACGATGCGCATGACCTCGAGGCCGGCGATCTGCCCGGCGTCTTTTGTCGCTTGACGCTGTGCATCGTTGAAGTACGCCGGGACCGTAATGACCGCCTTCGTCACCGGCGCGCCGAGGTATTCCTCCGCCGCCTGCTTGAGCTTCTGCAGGATCATCGCGGAGATTTCGGGGGGCGAGTACTCCTTGCCGCCGGCGACGATGCGGACGTCGCCGTTGCTGGCGCGCTGGACCGAGTACGGCACCATCTTCATCTCTTCATTGACCTCGTCGTAGCGACGGCCCATGAAGCGCTTGATCGAAAAGACGGTGTTCTCGGGATTCGTGACCGCCTGCCGCTTGGCCACCTGGCCCACCAGCCGCTCGCCGGACTTGGTGAAGCCCACGACGGACGGCGTGATCCGGCTGCCTTCGGGGTTCGTGATGACGACCGGTTCGCCGCCCTCCATCACCGCGACGACCGAGTTCGTCGTCCCCAGGTCGATGCCGATAATCTTGCTCATGTGTGTTAGTCCTCGCCTCTAAAAGCTTTACAACAGTGCAAATATAAAATATGAGCGCAAGGTTGTCAAGCGCGTCCTAGGGGGCCGGGCCGGTCAGCGGGTAGGCGGGTGCTATACTGGCGGTTGCCAGCCGCAGAGAACCTTGGATCTTCGCTTGATCCTGAAATCCTTGGCTCTTTGCCTGATCTTTGCCGGAAGAGGTCGCCATGGTCCGCCGAGCGCTTTCCTGTCTTGCGGTCCTCGCTTGTTGTTCTGCATTCATCGCGCCCGTTGACGCTCAGGACATCTCTGTGGCGCCCGCCCATGTTTCGCGGGTGGACGGGCAGGTCACGCTCGAGCGCTCAGGCCAGGTCGAGTCCGCTCCGCTCAACATGCCCGTCATCGCGGGCGATCATCTCCGTACAAACGACGGGCGTCTCGAAGTGATGCTGGCGGACGGCGGCATGCTCGCGCTCGATCGGGGCACCTCCGTTGACGTGCAAGCTGCCGATCTGGTCAGCCTCAAGGACGGACGCGTGCGGCTCACGATTCCGGCGCCGATGCAGACCGCATCCTTCCGCGTGGACTCCCCTGCGGGGTCTGTTCGCGTCAGCGAAGCGGGCGAATACCGAATCACGATGCTGCATGCGGCGAGCGGAACCGGCGGAGCGCCCGAGACGCAGGTCGAACTCGCCGTCGTGTACGGCGCCGCGGACCTGTTCACCGACGACGGAGCCACGCGCGTCCGTCCGGGAGAGTCGGCCTACGCGAGCGCGGGGTATCTCCCCTCGGAGACATACGCGTTCAACACGGCATCGACGGACGACTTCGATAACTGGGTCGAGGGGCAGCCGGAACAGCGCGGCGCGTCTGCGCAGTATCTGCCGTCGGATCTTCGCGAGTACTCGACCACCTTCGACAGCTACGGCGACTGGCAGTACGTGCAGCCCTACGGCTACGTCTGGTACCCGCGCGTGAGCGACGGCTGGCGTCCGTACTACAACGGGCGGTGGATGTCGTATCCGCGGTACGGCTGGACGTGGATCGGAGCGGACGCCTTCGCATGGCCGACGCACCACTACGGCCGGTGGGGCTTCTCGGCGGGCGTGTGGTTCTGGATCCCCGAATCGCATTGGGGGCCGGCGTTCGTCTCGTGGGCGTACGCGCCCGGCTACGTGAGCTGGTGCCCGCTCGGCTTCGACAACCGGCCTGTGCTCGGCATTACCGCGAACGTGAGCCGTCGGGCGCTTTCTCCGTGGAACGCCTGGACGGTCGTGTCCGCAACGCATTTCGGCCGTGGATTCGTTCCCGAACGCGTTGTGCGCACGTCGGCGTGGTCTTCGGCTGCGCACCCCGAGTTCGAGATGCGCGCCGGCGGCCCTTCAGGACGCGACATCGCGGTCCCCCGCTACGTCAATCGCGGCGACGCCATCGTCCAGTCGCCAACAGCCCGTCCAGTCGCGCCCTCACGTCTCGCCACCAGGGACACGGCTGCGCGGCACGACACCGCGGCGACTCGCGCTCAAGCGTCCTCGTTGGTAAGACGCAGCGGGACGGCGCCTTCGACGGCGTCGATTCCTGTTTATCGGGGAGGGGTCGCGAGCACGACTCCGGCGCCATCGTATCGGACGCGGACGCCGGGGAGCACCGGGACGCCCGCACGAACGCGCCAGACGAATCCCGTCTACACCCCTGACTACTCGCCCCACTATCAGCCGAACTACGCGCCTCGGTATCAGCCCAACGCGATCCAGAGAAGCGACCCGAGGCTGATGCCCGGCGCGGAACGCGCGACGCCGCGAATGGCGACGCCTCCGCCGTCAGGCGCCGTCATGATCCGTCGTGCGCCGGCGCCGACCACGCCGCAACCCGCAGCACGCGGCGGCGCGACCGCCTCACCATCGGCCGGACGCGGGGGCGCGCCCGCCTCAGGACGAGGCGGCGCGGTTGCGGTCCCGCGCCGGGGCGGGGGCGGGGGAAATTAGCGAATTGCGAGGATCTCTTCTTTGCGTTACGTCGTTCGTCTTGCCCGCAATGCGGTAGTCGTGATCCTCTTCGTGCTCGCGGCCATCGCGGGCACGGCCACGGGCGTTGTCTTCGCGTTCGCGGGTGACCTTCCGCAGATTTCCGCGCTGGACGACTACACGCCCAGCACAATCACTCGCGTATACGGTTCGCACGGCGAGCTCGTCGGCGAGTTCTCCACCGAGCGGCGCGTCGTCGTGCCGTACGACGCGATTTCGCCGGTGCTGCGCAACGCGATCCTTGCCGCCGAAGACGTCGACTTCGAGCATCACTTCGGCTTGAGCATCCCGCACATCGCCATGGCCGGCGCCCGCGACGTGCTCAGCAAGATCCGCGGCGTGATCACGGGCCGCCACACGCGGCCGAAAGGCGCGAGCACCATCACGCAGCAGCTCGCCCGGGGCCTCTTTCCGCAGGAAGTCGGCTACGAAATCGGCGACGTGAGCCCGGAGCGCAAGATCAAGGAAGCGCTCGTCGCCGTCCAGATCGAGAAGCGGTATACGAAGCACGAAATCTTCGCGCTCTACGCCAATCAGATGTATCTCGGCGAGGGCGCGTACGGCGTCGAGGCCGCGGCGCGCACGTATTTCGGCAAGTCGGCAAAGGACGTGAACCTCGACGAAGCCGCCATGATCGCGGGGCTGTTCCAGACCTGGCGCAACGCGCCGACCGTCAACATGGAACGGGCCAAGGCGCGGCAGTCGTACGTCCTCCAGCAGATGGCCGACGATGGGTTCATCTCGCAGAAGGATGCTGACGCCGCGAAGAAGCGCCCTATCGTCCTGGCGCCGTCGACGAAGCCCACCAACAGCATCGCGCCGTACTTCCTCGAGGAAGTGCGCAAGGACCTGGAGTCACGCTACGGCGCGAAGGCCGTGTACGAGAACGGCCTCAGTGTGCAGACCGCGCTCGACGTCAAGCTGCAGGAAGCTGCCAATCGGGCGCTCGACGCTGGCGTACGGCAGATCGATCACCTCCACGGCTTTCGAAAGCCGCAGCGCAACGTGATCGCCGAACATCACGCCGTCGAAACCTTCAAGCATCCTCGCTGGGAACGTCCGTTCGAGGTGAACGACATCGTCCCTGCGGTGGTGGTCTCGACGGCGCCTGCCGAGATCCATCTGCGGGCCGGCGCCTACCGCGTCACGATCGACAAGAAAGGCTACGCGTGGACGCACAAGACGCCGGCACAGCTCGTGACCGAGGGGGACCTGGTCGACGCCAAGCTGCTGACGCTGGACAACGCCGAGCACACGGCCACCGCGTCCCTGGACCAGCCGCCGCTCGTCGAAGGCGCCGTGCTCGCGATCGACAACCACACCGGCCAGATCAAGACGATGATCGGCGGGTGGAGCTTCGACCGCAGCAAGTTCAACCGCGCCACGCAGGCCTACCGTCAGGTCGGGTCGTCGTTCAAGCCGTTCGTCTACACGACCGCGATTGACCGCGGGTACACGCCGACGTCGATGATCGACGACGATCCGGTCAGCTTTCCGACCGGTCCGGGGCAGCCGCCGTATTCGCCGCAGAACTACGAAAGGGATTATTGGGGGCCGATCACGCTCCGCCGCGCGCTGGAACACTCGCGCAACATCCCGGCGGTGCGCCTGATGGATGCGCTGGGACCGAAGCAGGTGATCGGCTATGCGCGCCGCTTCGGCCTCTCCGCTCCGCTCCCGCCGTACCTGTCCGTCGCCATCGGATCCGCCGAAGAGACGCTGCTGGAGATGACGAGCGCGTACTCCGTCTTCCCCAATCAGGGCGTGCGGATGAATCCGTACTCGATCCTGAAGGTCACCGATCGCGAAGGCAACGTGCTCGAAGAAAATCGCCCCGAGCCGAAGGACGCCATTCGCGCCGATACGGCGTTCGTCATGGTGAATCTGCTCCGGGGTGTCGTCCAGCGCGGCACGGCGGCGAAAGCCGGCTCGATCAACTGGCCGATCGCCGGCAAGACGGGAACCACTGACGACTACACCGACGCGTGGTTCATCGGCTTCGATCCCGACATCACCATCGGCGTGTGGGTGGGCTACGACCAGAAGAAGACGCTCGGCCGCGGCATGGAAGGCGCGCGCGCGGCGCTGCCGATCTGGATCGACATCATGAAGGCGTACATCGACGACCGGAAGGATCCGCCGAAGTTCGAGCCGCCGGGCAACATCGTCTTCGTGTCGGTCGACAAGGACTCCGGCGCCGCGGTCGACCCCGGTGCGCCCGGGTCGATCAACGAGGCCTTCATCGCGGGCACACAGCCGGGGTCTTTCTCGGCTCGCTGAAGAACCGCTGCCCGCTCGCCTCGCAGACAACTACGCGCCTACACAACGTCCAACTACTCAGAAGACAACTCCAAAAGAGGCCCCTCGAGTAGTTGGAGATTGCGCAGTTGTGTAGTTGACGCGCGGCGCTATTCGATCTCTTCGTCCGGCGCCGCGCTCGATAGAGCGCCGGCGGCCTTCTTCATCAGATACGTCTTGATGAAGATGTCGATGTCGCCGTCGAGCACGCGGTTGACGTCGCCAACCTGCTCCTTCGTGCGGTGGTCCTTGATCATCTGATACGGATGCAGCACGTAGCTGCGGATCTGGCTGCCGAAGGCGATGTCGCGCTTTTCGCCCCCGAGTTTTTCGAGATTCGCCTGCTGCTCCTTCATCTTCAGATCGTAGAGCCGCGCCTTCAGGACCTTCATCGCCTGCGCGCGGTTCTTGTGCTGGGAGCGCTCGTTCTGGCACGAGACGACGATCCCGGTCGGCAGGTGCGTGATGCGGACCGCCGAGTCCGTCACGTTGACGTGCTGCCCCCCGGCGCCGCTCGAACGGTACGTGTCGATGCGCAGGTCCTTCTCTTCGATCGCGATGTCCACGTCCTCCGGCAGCTCCGGCCAGACGTAAACCGACGCAAACGACGTGTGGCGCCGCGCAGCCTGATCGAACGGCGAGATCCGCACGAGGCGATGGACGCCGGCCTCGGCGAGAAGCATCCCGTAGGCGTAGTCGCCGTACACGGTGAACGTCGCGCTCTTGATGCCGGCTTCGTCGCCGGGCTGCACCTCGATGACGTCGCGCTTGAACCCGCGGCGCTCCGTCCATCGCAGATACATGCGGAACAGCATCTCGGCCCAGTCCTGCGATTCGGTGCCGCCCGCGCCGGGATGGATCGTGACGATCGCGTTCTTGCGATCGTGCTCCCCGCCGAGCATCTTCTTCGTTTCGCCCGCATCCACTTCGCGCGCGAGATCCTCGAGTCCCGCCGCGAGATCGGCGCCGACCGGTTCCCCCGCCTCCGCCCATTCGGCGAGCACCGCGAGGTCGTCGACGCGGCGCTTCAGCGATTCGCTCAGCGACTTGTCGTCTTCGAGCCGCCGGCGGCGCTGCAGCAGCTTCTGTGCAGCCGCCTGGTCCTTCCAGAAGTCGGGGTCGGCGACACGCTGCTCGATTTTCGTCAGTTCTTCTGCGGGGCGGGCGGCGTCAAAGATAGCTCCGCAGATCGGCCGCGCGCCTGGCGAGGTCCTGATACTGACGGAGCTGCTCGTCGAGTTGCTGGATAGTCATAGAGATCGACGTTCGATGGGCGATGTTCGATGTTCGATGGGCGATGGACGATGGACGATGGACGATGGACGATAGAGATCATAGCCGAGGGCGGCGGCCGATCACCAAGAGGAGTCCGGTCACGGCCACCCCCAGCCAGCCCACCAGATCGCCGATGTAACTGTAGATCGTCCGTTCCTTGATGAATCGCAGTTCGTCGACCATGACGGCGCTCTGGAACATGTTCGACGCCTGCATCACGCGCCCGTAAGGATCGACGAAGCCGCTGATGCCGGTATTCGCGGCGCGAGCCAGATACCGGCCTTCTTCGATCGCCCGCATCGAGGCCTGCTCCCAGTGCTGATACGCCGCGGACGACCATCCGTACCACGCGTCGTTCGTGATCGTCGTCAGCAACTCGCTCCCGTGCTCCACGAAACTGCGGATGAGGCTCGAGTAGATCACTTCGTAACAGATCGCGGTGCTCGCCAGATGCCCGGCAACGGGGAGCATGACGATGCTGTCGCCGGGCGTGAAGTCGGAGACGGCGTCGATGATCGGGCCGACGAAGTACAGGATGCGCTTCAGCGGCACGTACTCGCCGAAGGGAACGAGGTGAATCTTGCGGTAGATGGCGCCCGTCGTGCCGTCCGGCTGCACGAGGTACGCCGCGTTGTAGTACCGCACCTCGGGCGCCTTCGAGTCGACGGCGCGCACGGGCTCGACCTGGTCGCTGCCGATCAGCAGCGTGATGTGGGACTGCTGAGCGAGGCGCCGGATCGCCGCGCCATCGGCTGGATCCTGCTCGTAGGGCAGCGGCGTCGACGACTCGGGCCACAACACGAATTGCGCACCGCGGCCGACGGCTTCGCGGGTCATGTTGATGTACCGATCCATGATGGGCCCGCGCTGCGCGGGGTCCCACTTCTGCTCCTGCGGGATGTTGCCCTGCAGCACGGCGACGTGAATCGGCGTTCCAACCGTCGTCAGCCGGTGCGCGCGTACCCGAAACGCGCCCCAGACGCCGATCACGAGCACGATCAGCAGCGCCGATGCGAGCGGACGCCAGCGGGTGGAGGACGAGCCGAGCGCGGCATAGGCGGCTGCCGCGCTGACGAAAGCGACGAGCGCCGAGAGCCCATACACCCCGACGATGCTGGCGATCTGCGCGACGGGAAGGACGGTCGCCTGGCTATACCCGAGGAGTTCCCACGGGAAGCCGTCCCAGATGTAGGTCCGGCCCATCTCGGTGGCCACCCACGAGGCCGGAGCGAGCAGCACCGCGGCGCGCCCCCATCGATGTGCGAACGCCGCCTGGAACACCGCGAAAAAACCGGGGAACAACGCCAGATAGGCCACCAGCAGCAGCGCCGCGAATGCCGACGTCAGGGTCGATAGCCCCCCGAACGTCGTCATCGTCTGCACGAGCCAGTAGAGGGTGCCCCAGAAATAGAACGCGCCGGTGGTGATGCCGAGCGCGAGCGCGCGGCGCGGCGACGGCGGACGCGAGGTCACCGCGACGAGCAGCGGCGCCAGCGCGATCCACGCAAACGCGGGATGGCCGAATTTCGGAAAGCTGGCGGCGAGGAGGACGCCCGACAGCGTGGCTAATGCGAAATCCAGGGCTTGAACTGCTCTTCTTTTTCAAGGCGGCGCGCCACCTGCTCGGCTTCCCGGCGGTCGTTGTAGCGCCCGACCTGCACGCGATAAATGGACGGCGCGCCGGCTGACGGACTGACGACGAACGCCGGATAGCCTTTCGCCGAGAGCCGCTGGACGACGGCGCTGGCGGCGCTGCGATCTTTCAGGGCGACGAGCTGCACGACCCACACGCCCGGGCGCGCGCCGGACGGCGCAGCGGCCTTGGCTGGCGCAGGGTGACTTTCGGGCGGAGGCGGATCCTGTACGACGTTCTGTGCGGGTTTCGGAGGCGCCGCATGATTCGCGGCAACCGCGGGCGCAGCCTGCGGCCCGTCGTCGGCGTTCGGCTTCAGCTTCTCAGGCAGCGGCTTGTCGCCTTCGAGCCGATCCTTGTACGTGAATTTGTCGTTCGCCGCGACTTTGTCGCTCCCTGCTGCGGGCTGTGCAGGGATGTCGGCAGGCGCGGTCGTGACCGGCGCCGCGACGTTTGGCGAAGCGACCGGCGGCTGATTCGACGCCGGAGACGCGACCGCAGACGTGTCGACGGGTTCGTCCGCACGCGCGGGCGTTTTCGCGTTGCGACCCACCTGCACGCCGAGCAGGAAGATGAACACGGCGGCCGCGGTCGTCAGCATGAACGCGAAAACGACCTGCTTTCCGCTCAGCTGAATCTCGTGAAAACCGTCTTCCGCGTCGTTGTGCGTGAGTTCAGTCACAGCTCAGGACCTGCTGAAAAACGCAGCCGGTAACGCCCAACGCCCAATGCCCAACTCCCAAAGAAGACCGCGACTCGATATCGCGAGTTGGGAATCGGGAGTTGGAATTTGGGAGTTCACTCATTTCACCTACGTCCTCTTGCGCCCGCTCATCAGGTCCGAGATGAAGTCGATCGGCAGCGGGAACACAATAGTGGAATTCTTTTCAGACGCGATCTCGGTCAGCGTCTGCAGGTATCGCAGGGTGATGGTGACGGGCTCGGTGGCGATGACCGCGGCGGCCTGCGCCAGCTTCTCCGAAGCCTCCAACTCCCCAGCCGCGTGGATGATTTTAGCACGCTTCTCGCGCTCGGCCTCCGCCTGTCGGGCCATCGCGCGCTGCATATCCGGCGGCAGATCGACGTGCTTGACCTCCACGGCGGAGACCTTGATGCCCCACGGATCCGTGTGGAGATCCAGGATTTGCTGGAGCTGCTGGTTGAGGCGCTCACGTTCGGACAGCAGGTCGTCGAGTTCCACCTGCCCGAGGACGCTCCGCAGCGTCGTCTGCGCGAGCTGCGACGTGGCGTAGTGGAAACTCTCGACTTCGACGATCGCGCGGCGCGGATCCATGACGCGGAAATAGACCACGGCATTCACCTTGACCGACACGTTGTCGCGGGTAATGACGTCCTGCGGCGGCACGTCCATGACGATCGTGCGCAGGCTCACGCGCACCATCCGGTCGATCGGGGCGAACACGAGGATGACGCCCGGACCCTTGGGCTGCGACAGCAGTTTGCCCAGCCGGAAGACCACGGCGCGCTCGTACTCGTTCAGGATCTTGATCGAGCTGAACACGTACAAGGCGATGATGACGAGCACGATCAAGGCGGGTGAAATCATGTGGTCCTTTCAACGCGAATTCGTGACCGTCAGAGCCGCCTCACCGTCAGCAACAGCCCCGTGACCGCGGTAATAATGACACGGTCGCCGGCGTGGACGGGGTCCTCGGACGTCGCGGTCCAGATTTCGCCGTGCGTGCTCACCCTCCCGACCCCGCCGGGGGTGATCGAGGTCATCGCCTCCGCGACGGTATGCAGCATCCCGCTTGCGCCGGTGACGGACGGCTGCCGCTGCGCGCGGACCGCAAGGCGGACGAGAAACAGGATGATGCCGGCGAGGCCGAGCGTGACCGGGATGATGTAGCCGAGGCCGATCTGCATCTCCGGCAGCGGGGAGTCGATGAGCATCAGCGAACCGAAGAACAGGC